>NZ_CP147846.1:5413896-5714668 GCF_037327425.1 Rhodococcus sovatensis
CACCCGTGGCTGGCTGGACATCGACGACGGTGACATCGACGGTGGGATCTCAGCGATAAACGAGGCGTTGGACCTTCTGACACGTCGGCCGCAAACGGAGTCCGAACAAGAAGCGGGAGCCCTGGCGCGCGTTCGTACGCTGCGGGTGCGGGCTCTGACTAACCATGGGCACGAAGGCGAATCGCTTTTCGAAGAACTCGAAGATGTCATCTCGATGAATCGAAGTCTGGCCCAATCAGGCGAGGTTTTCGATATCAGTGATTACCTCGAGTCGTTGCAGTGTCGCGTTGTTCTGGCTAGAAGGCTCCCTGACCGCCGCGAGGGTGAGGTGGCGTACGCCCAGGATGCAGTCGAAATCGCGCGGAACTACGCGGATAGTTACGCCGGAATCTTCGATATTGCTCTTGCGCAGGCGCTCCTGAACTATTCATTCAGTCTGGTTTCAGCGCGGATATCGTCTGAGGACGCAGTAGAAGCATCACAGGAATCGGTTGCGATCTATTGGAGGCTTTGTCGAACCGATGCACATCGGTTTCGGATAAACCTATCGAGCGCCTTGTGCAGCCTGGGCGCCGCGCGCATGTCCTCGTTGAGTCCCGCTGGCTACACAGAAGCAATCGATGCATTTCAGCGGGCAGTGGATGAGTTGCGGACGCTCGACACTGGCGGGTCAACTCTATTGGCGTGCAAGATGCGGTGTGATTCCAAGATTCGGATAGCTCACTGCACAAAGGAACTCGGCTACGAGACTCGGGCTCTCGCGCTTCTCGACGCCGCGGTCGATACGATCGAGGAGGCTGAAGCGGAACACTCGGGTCTGTTCACGGCAAGGCTAGCCGCGGCACTTGCTGTCAAGGCCCACTGGCTGGCAAGCCCAGATGGCTCGTTGCCCTTGCTCACACGATCGATCGAACTGTTCGAGTCGGTGGAGAATCTCGCTCCTGAATTCGAGCCCACCTACAGGTCGGCCCTTGACCTCCGCGCGCAGTTCGACAGTGGCCAACCGCAGCTCAAGTATCGAGTGTGACCCGGATAGGCGCTGTTCGTTGCCGGCGTCGAACAGCACCGCCCGAGCGTGGACGTCGGATCGTCAATCGAGACTGCTGATGTGGATGGACGTGATTTTGCCGTGGTCGGCGGAGTGTGGTTCGGCCGCATTACAGGTAGTTTTTCGCGCCGATTGTGGCGCGGGTGTCACATGGACTGTGACGGCTGCGCCGGGCGTCTCGAATACCACTGCGGTGTCTTGGTCGGCCGATGTCGTTCCTCGGGGGAGCACATCGCCTATTCCGGTGAGCGTTCGCAAGGTTCGTACGCCGTGCTCAGCGACCTGAACCGCAGGAGTGTCGGTGCACCGACCACGGTAATGGTTCAGCGTCAGGTGGCCGGCGCCGTGTCGTTCGATGATTTCTTCGGCGGTGCTCGGCTCGAGATGGCCGTAGTAGCTGCCGTCGGGTAGGGCGACCATTCCGCCGGCGAAGCGGTCACCACCCACATGCGTGGATTCGAAGACCTGCGAGCGCGAGTCGGCCAAAGCACGGACGATCGGGCGCCCGAACACTGCACAACACGGGTCCTTCTTTCCATGCGTACACACCAGGTACAGAGGCTGGAGAACCGGTTCACCGGACTCTGGCAGGGTATCGGCTACTGCGGAGGCGATATCGAGATCGAGGAGCTCGTTCGGATATCGATAGTGGTGACGGGTGATCCAGGGCCCGATGCGTCCGGAGTGCACCAAGAATGCTCGACGTTCGGAAGTATCGGTCCGTGGTCGGTGCGGATCTCGTATCAGCTGAAGGCGGACTCGTAGTGGCGCGCATCGTCGCTGCAGTTCGACGCCGACCTCACCGAGTGGCCCATCCGAGAGGTAGGGTGCTGCACCCCACGGTCCCGGGTGTTCGACCAGCAGCCAACCGGCCGCCACGGCAGCGGTCCCGCGCAGCGATTCACCACTTGCGCGAGAGATCGCTGCACAACCGGGGGCACGGATGCCAGTCATTGTTCGGAGAGCGTGTCGATCAGACGATGTGCGGTGAGAACACTCCCGAAGAGGTAGTCCTTGGACGGCAGCACGGTGACCTCGGTTCCAAGGCCCGCGAACAAGGGGTTCTGCTGTAGCGCGGAGGCGGCGTCGTCTGTACCGGCGTCGGTGAGCAGAATCAGTCGATCGGCAGCGAGGACGTCGATGAGTTCTGGACTGACGTCGACCGTCGATACCTCTGCAGATCCTGGATCTTGTTGCGCGGGAGCGCGGTAGCCGAGATCGGCGAGTACCGAGTAGGGAAATGATCCGTTCTGGGTCATGTAGCGCACGGAGTCGGTGCGAACCCTGGCCACGGTCAAGGTCACCCCGTCGGTATCGAGGGTCTCGCGTACGCGCGCCACTTCGGCGTCGTAGTCACTGATCAGGCTGTCTGCGAGATCGGATTCGTTGAGAAAGTCTGCGACTTGGTGGAGGGTGTCTTTCCAGCCTGCGTCGGTGTATTCGACGACGACGGTGGGGGCGATGGACTGAAGTTGCTCGTAGACTGCGCGGCTGTCCTCGACGGTCGTGCGCATGATGATCAGGTCAGGTTCGGTTGCCAGGAGCGCTTCGATGTTGACCGCTGCATCAGTGGTACCGATGTCTGTGGGCTCGGTGTCGAGCTCGTCGAGGACAGCCGGAGAGTAATCGCCCGTCAGCGGCGGCTTGACTGCGGCGATGGGGTCGACGCCGAGGGCGACGGCAGCTTCGAGGGTGCGGTCCCCGTCGAGGATCGCAACTCGTTGTGGGTCCGAGGGAACGGTCGTCTCACCGAACGCATGCTGGACCGTTCTCGAGGTCGATTCGTCGCTTCCAGCTGTCTGGTCGGTATCGGGCGTGGTTTGGCCGCAACCGGTCAATATCGCGACGAACGCAGCCATCGACGCAGCCAACACCACGGGTTTCTTGGAAGACCGTCCACTTTTCACGAGGGTAGCCTAACCGTTGGCGTCACCCGAGTGGTTGTGCAGGTCTTTCTCGGCGGTTGCGGACCTACGGCGACGCAGCAGCAACGGATGGATCACCCAGACTCCGAAGAAGCCGGACACTGCCGCGCTTCCCACTATGGTCGCCGCTACCGGTCCGATGACGACATCGGTAATCAACACGACAACACAGGTGAGCGCGACGCCGAGCAACATCAACCCCACCAGGGCGGCCCGGTGCGCCGCAGAGACCAAGTCTGCGAGTGCATGTTGCCGAAACAGCAGTCGGTGCATGGCGACTGGAGAGGTCAACAATATTGTTGCGGTCACCGAAGAAAGAACCGCGACCATGTAGATCGCCTTGTCGTAGGTGGGAAGTATGGCGAATCTGGCTTGGAACGGGAGAATGAGTAGAAACCCGGTCAACAGTTGAATGCCGGTCTGGACCACTCGGAGTTCTTGGAGCAGACTCATCCAGTTTCGATCCAACGATTGCTCTGGACTTTCGCCGCGGCGCCGCGAATTGAACTCTTCGTTGGAGCTGCCCGACCCGTCGTCTGTGCTGTTGTTCGACATCGACATGTCCCTGGGCTCGGCGATGGATGACATGGAATTTTGTCCCCATCGGTGTCGGGTGTCTCGGCTGAATTCACCTTGACCCCTCGACGGCGCGAAATCAACTACCGGCCGCGCCCCAACGATCAGTTCTTCGCTTCCGCCAGGGTGCGCGCAACGACGGAGAGCTTGACGCGGTCACTATCGCTGGGTTGCTACTGGACCCGATATTTTGGCCGCAACGTTGCCGACTCGGCAAAGTACAGGCAGGGTGGAGTTATGAGCGATTCCACGAAGGTCACCGTAGAACGAACCATCGAGGCGCCCGTAGACGCAGTCTTCGACGTTCTTTCCAATCCGGAGCGACACCAATCACTCGACGGGTCCGGGTTCATCCGAGGTGTGGACCACGCCGATCGCATCCAGAAGGTCGGCGAAGTGTTCACGATGAACATGCAGGGTGACCACATGGGTGGTGAGTACCAAACCGACAACCACGTGTCCGGCTATGCGAAGGACAAGCTGCTGGCCTGGAAGACGGCGCCTGCCGGCACCGAGCCTCCCGGGTGGGAATGGCTGTGGGAGTTGGAGTCTCAGGGCCCCAATGAGACGTTGGTCCGGCACACCTACGATTGGTCGAAGGTCACCGACAAGAAACTGCTCGAGAAGGTGAAGTTTCCGCTGGTCACGCCGGATCAGCTGGACACCACACTGAGCCGACTCGCTGCCGAGGCAACTACCTGACCGACTCCCGTCCAACTATGTTCTGGTAGAGGCGAATACCTTGTGGCCGGGCATCGAACTATCAGATCGATGCCCGGTGACGAACCCACACGTTCGGCTCGACGTACACCGCCGTTCCCTGCGCGAGGTCGCTGAGCACCGGCGTGAGGGCTCCCGGAACCTCTACCGGGCCGGATCTGTCGAACGGCAGGCCGGTCCAGCTTCTCCACTCGTCGAGAGTTCCGGGGATGACCATCGATCGAGGAGCGACGCTGTCGATGCGTCCCCCGGCGCGCACGTGCACGCGCAGCCACGGGTCGGTGGGTAGCCCATCGGACCGTGTTCGGTACGCGTAGGTGCTCATCGGTTCGTTGATGTCGGTCTTGCCGTTGGGCCGCAGCGGAGCGATAAGTTCGTCGAAACCGAGCCTGCGCGTGTTCTCTCTGAGTGCGACGAGCAGCGCCGACGACAGTCCACGCCGTTGCGCCTCTGGTGCCACAGCGATTTCGAGCGCGCTGACGGTGTTCGGCGCACTGCCGGTGAGCCTGGTGCTGATGCCGCGTCGAATAGCGCCGTCCCAGCCGTCGATCGGCAGCTCGTCTCCGTCGGGGAGATGGAACGGGATCGAATATGCCTTCCCGACGACGGTGCCCGTCTCGTCCTGGCATACGAGTACGTAGTCGGCGAAGAGTTCGACGACGTCGGGTGTGTAGTACATCCTCGCGATGGGATCTCGCGTCATGAATGTGGGCCACGAGTTCGGCATGCTCCACAGGGCGTCGGCGAGGTCGGGTCTATCGGCAAGTACGGAGACGGTAAGGCCCATGACGCCATGGTGTCAGCACTCGGAGGTTCTTGTCGAGCTGTATTCGTTACAGCACAGCGCATTCGGACGGAATCCGTTCCACGTCTCACCGTTCAAGCACCGCCGCGAGGCCTTCCCGCAGATCCTGGACGAAGAACTCGGGAACCTCCAGCGACGGGAAGTGTCCTCCGGTTTCCGGTGTCCTCCATCGGACGATCTGTCGGAATCGCTCCTGCGCCCAAGCGCGCGGGTACTTCTCGATGTCGCGTGGGAATACGGTTACTGCCGACGGGACGTCGACCCGAAGTTCGGGATCGAGTGAGTTGTGGCTCTCGTAGTAGATTCGCGCCGACGACGCGCCGGTCCGCGTCAGCCAGTACAGGGTGACGTTGTCGAGGATGCGGTCTATCGAAATCGCTTCGAACGGGCTGTCTTCGGTGTCTGTCCACTCCGCGAATTTGTCGAGGATCCAGGCGAGAAGCCCGACGGGTGAGTCGACGAGCGAATAGCCGATGGTCTGCGGCCCGGTCGCCTGCTGTTTCGCATACGCCGCGCGATGGTGCCAGAACTCGCGGGATTCCTCGGTCCATTCGCGCTCGGCCACCGTCAGTCCGTCCGTCGACAACCCAGGGGGCGCCTGGGCAAGCGTGGTGTGGATGCCGAGAACGTGCTCCGGGAACCTGCCACCGAGGATCGTCGTGATCACACCGCCCCAGTCGCCACCGTGGGCTACGAACGTGCTGTATCCGAGCCTTCCCATCAGTTCCACCCACGCGGCCGCAATCTTCTCGGTTCCCCATCCGGTCGTGGTCGGCTTGTCGCTGTAACCGAAGCCCGGTAGCGACGGGACCACGACGTGAAAGGCCGGCGCGTCCGTGTCTGTCGGATTCGCCAGTTCGTCCACAAGATCGGTGAACTCGACAATGCTGCCCGGCCAGCCGTGCGTCAAGATCAGAGGAGTGGCATCTGCGCGCCCGGATCGGCAGTGCAAGAAGTGAATTCCCAGACCGTCGATAACCGTGCGGAACTGGCCGATCCGGTTGAGGCGCTCTTCGAAAGACCGCCAGTCGTACTCGGTGCGCCAGTAGTTCACGACATCGACGAGGTCGGCGAGAGGAACTCCCTGTTCCCATCGGCGAGGGCCGGGCTCGGCCGAGGAGACCGTCTCGGCTTCCGGCAGCCGCGCCGCGGCTAGTCGCGCGCGAAGATCGTCGAGGTCAGCGTCAGGTGCATGGGCTTCGAATGGGTATACATCGGCGGTCATGGGATTCACATTCCTTCGTTAGAACCATCTAAGACGGTTCTAACAGGTCCTTGCGCTCCTGGCAACCGGCTAAGGTGGTTCCATGGATGCTCGCCACCCCGACTTTCGCCTCGGTACCGTGCTGGCGACGAGCTTCACGGCGACTCTGACCGAGCGTCGTGGCGACGCTGTCGAACGCATCCCGACGCCGCAGCGACTCGTCGATTGGCTGGCCGTGTTTGGCCTTACCGTCGAGTCCTGCACCGCTGAACAGCTCGAGCATGCTCGGGAACTGAGGGAATCGATTCACGCCGCCGCGACGGCGGCCGCGACCGAAGAGCTTCTCCCCGCAACGGCCGTCCGCGTCATCAATGACTGCAGCAGTCAGGGTCGGGCCGCGGCGATCCTGACACCCGAGAGCGGTCGGCGCTGGCAGCTCAGGTCAGGGCCCGACGGCGTCGTGGATGCCCTGAGCGTCATTGCCGCCGACGCGATCAGCATCATCGCGGGCGAACGAGATGGGAGATTGGCTTTGTGCGCATCGCCGACCTGCCGAGCCGCCTTCTTCGACACCAGCCAAAGTCGAACCCGCAAATGGTGCGATATGAACACATGCGGCAACCGGCAGAAGAAGGCGCGCTTCACCGCTAGCAGGCGCAAGAATTCCGCATCGGAGGACTGATCGTCACGCTCGCGCGGAGATCCCGTCGTACATGACCCGTCTGATGGCGGTGCCCATGCGCTCCTGCGTTGCCGGGTCGGGGTCGCGCAATGCGGCGAGAACCCCGGAGAGGATCATGCCGTTGATGGCTCGGGCAGTGGAGTCGATGTCGAGATCGGTTCGTAGATAGCCGATCTCGACGCCGTGTACGAGGTACGCGGCAGTCAGTCCAACAGCGACTTCGTGGAAATCCAACACCCGTTCGCGCATGTCGGCGTCGATACCGGCGGCTTCGAGGACGAGGAAGCGTGCGATCCTCGGATCCGAGCCGAAGACCGATGTGAGGGCGTCGCCGATTCGTGCCGTCTGGCGACGGTAGTCGGCCAGGCTGCTCGCGGCGTCGGGGGCGTTCTCCGCTGTCAGCGACGCAACGACTCGTTCGAAGAGATCGGTGATGACGTGGTCGACGATGTCGCGCTTGTTCTCGTAGTACCGGTAGAACGTGCCGTGGCCGATGCCGAGTCGCGCGGCGATGTCGGCGATCCCGGTGGCGTGATAGCCACGCTCCGTGAAGCACTCGAAGGCAGCTTCGACGATTTCCCGTCGCAACTCCTGCTTCTTCCGCTCGGCACGAGTCAGAGGTGAACCCACTGTCATGGGCTCAGCCTATTGCATCGCACACGAAACTGACATACGGTTCCGAAAGTGACGTCAGATACTGACGTGTAGGTGGTGGCCGAGATTGCTCGCGACATCGAACACCCGACCGGTACGCCCACCTCGATCTTTAGGAGATGTTCATGGTCACGGACTATGACGCCATCATCATCGGCGCCGGATTCGGCGGAATGGGCGCCGCAATTGAGCTCAACCGGCTCGGCTACCACAACCTGCTCATCCTCGAACGAGAGTCGGATTTGGGCGGAACCTGGCACGTCAACCGGTACCCAGGACTGGCCGTCGACATCCCTTCGTCCACGTACTCGTATTCTTTCGAGCCCAATCCGTACTGGTCGCGGCTCTTCGCGCCGGGCGCAGAGCTCAAGAAGTATGCATGTCACGTCGCCGAGAAATACGGCCTGCGTCGGCTCATGCGCTTCGACACCGTCGTGGACGGCGCTGAATGGGACGAAGGCGACGCACACTGGACCGTGCGGTGCCGCGGCGGTGAGCAGCTGACCGCGAAGTACCTCTTCACTGCCACCGGGTTCCTGTCCCAGCCGAAGGTGCCCGACGTCGACGGCATCGATACCTTCGCCGGCAAAGTCATCCACACCACCGACTGGGACGACACCTACGATCTGACCGGCAAGCGCGCCGCGATCATCGGTACCGGCGCCACCGCAGTCCAACTCATCCCCGAGATCGCCGAGAAAGCCACCGAACTCACTGTCTTTCAACGCACGCCGATCTGGGTCAGTCCGAAACCCGACGTCTCCATCCCTACCGTCGTGCAGAAAACGTTTGCAGCACTGCCGTTGACGCAGCGACTCGTACGGATGATCGGCACATCCATTCTGGAGATGATGATGGTCTCCGGCGTACTGCACTACAAACAGTTGCCGCTGGTGAACAAGCTGGGCGAACTCTGGTGCCGGGCCCATCTTTCCCGTCAGGTGCGGGATCGAGAGCTTCGCCGAAAGTTGACCCCGGACTACTCCTTCGGATGCAAGCGCCCGACCTTCTCCAACGATTACTACCGAACGTTCACGAAAAAGCATGTGAGCCTGCAGACCTCGTCGATCGTGAGCGTCGACGCCGACGGAATACGTACCGCCGACGGCACCCGACGCGACATCGACGTGTTGGTGTTGGCCACCGGATTCAACCTGTGGGACGTCAACTTCCCGGCGATCGAGATCATCGGTCGTGGCGGACGCAACCTTGGTACTTGGTGGCGTGAGAACAGATTTCAGGCCTACGAGGGAGTCGCAATTCCGGAGTTTCCCAACCTCATCTCCCTCAACAGTCCGTATTCCTACTCCGGACTGTCGTACTTCACGACCATCGAGTCCCAGATGAGGCACATCGACCGACTGTTCACTGCGATGAAGGGACGCAACGCAACGGTCTTCGAGGTCACCCACCACGCCAACGACGACTTCCTGGATCGGATGACGGCGAAGGTCGGTGACTCGGTCTTCGCTCTCGGGCAATGTTCGACGGCCAACAGCTACTACTTCAACCAGCACGGTGAAGCGACGCTGCTCCGGCCGAGTTCCACGCTCAGCACGTACCGCCAGGCAAGCAGTTTCCCGCTCGACGATTACGACTACGCCTGAGCCGCGCATTGACAGCAGTGACTTTGCGATGCAAAGTTGATTGCATGAACTCTGCATCGCAAAGTAACTCCAGCGCTGACGAGGCTCGGCAGCTGGTCGGTGATATCGAAACGTGGTCGAATCAGGGGCGCAGAATGTCCTCGCCGGTGTGGTTTCCGCTGCTCTGTGTGGCGGTGGCCGTGCTTGCTGCAGTTCCGGCGGCAATCGTGCTGGGTGAGAGCAGAAGCGGTTTGTACTGGGCAGTGATGGCACCCGCAACCGCCATCGCGTCGGGATGGTTCTTCGCTACCCGCCGCGTGCAACCGCCGGTCAAACTCGGAGTTGTCGTCTTGCTGACCGGCGCGGTGATGCTGGTGGCGACCATGGCTCTGGTCTGGATCCTGGGCGGCCCGGTGGCGGCAGTCGGCCCATGGCTCGTGCTCGGTATCGGTCTGGGTATCTTCGCGCTGGTTTGGCGGTCGATCACCACGGCATTGGTCGCGGTTGCGTCGCTTGTGTCTGCGACCGCGGTTGCACTGGCCGACCTCGACGTCGGATACGCGCTCGTCGCGCTCGTCGTCGGTCTTGTGGCTGCGGTTGCGGTTTTCGTCGAACTGATCCGCGATGACACCATTCACGCATGAGCGAGGAATTGCACCCGACGGTCGGGCTCGATGACACAGTGCACCAGCGCACGCGGTTGGGAATCGTGGCCCTGCTCGACAGTGGAGTGTCGATGGAATTCGGCATTCTGCGCGACACGCTTCATCTCACCGACGGCAACCTCAACCGGCACCTCAAGGTGCTCGAGGAGGCAGGCCTGATCACCACCACCCGGGCAACGGGGAAGGGCCGTCCGAAGACATGGATTGCCATCACCGCCCCCGGGCGTGCTGCGTTGGCCGCCGAACTCGCCGCCCTCCGCGCACTCATCGCTGCAGCGGAGTGACGCGGCCGGGTGGAGCGAGCCTCAGGAGAGGGGGACGTCGGTCGGCACGGTGACGAAACTCGGCCGCTGGGGATCGAGGACGAGATGTTGTGGGGCCAATTGTGATTCGTTGAGCAAGGGACGCGGGATCAGACCCTTGGGGAAGTTGCCGGCGAAGATGTCCACTCGAAGCCTGTGTCCTGGTTGGAGTACGGCGTCGGTTGCGGTGAGGCCGACATCGAGCGTGGTGATCTGGCCGGGGACGACGGCCTGGCGGTCGGACAGTGTGAGCAGGTGGAACGGATCTACGTAGTCACCGTTCGGCAACCTGGTGCTGCGGGCATCATCGGTCTTGCGGACCGAGGCTGCGAGCTGTCCTGAGGTGAGAGCGGTGGAAGTGCCGTCGGGTGCAACGTCGTTGAGCGTGGCGGTCCAGTAGCCGTCGGTGGTGTCGAGCATCGTTTCGAGGTGCACGTTGACGGGCCCGGAGATCTGGGTGGCCGTGTCGGTCGGTGCGCTGGTGAATGTCAGGGCCGAATGTTCGGCGATGCGGCTGTCCTTGCCGCAGGCGTCCAGAAGCGCGGTGATACCCGCCAATCCCTGTGCGCTGTCCTGTGAGCACAGCGTCGCCAGTCCCGGTGCGACGGTCAGTGTGCCGGCGCTGCGGGTGTCGGTCAGAAGGCTGCCGTCGTGTACCGAATGAGGGCTCGTGCCACTCGATTGGGAGTCGAGGTACATCCGCTGATACGTCATGCCGGGACGAGGGAAGGTGGGCAAGCTCGCCCACGGTCCGCCCTGCTGCTTGACAGTGACCGGGCCGTAGCTGTCGATTCCGTTGTCGATTCCTTTGAGCCAGTGGTCGAACCACGCGCGCTGCAGGACGTCGAGACGTGGTGGTGCACCTGGTGTTCCGAACTGGGCAGCCGGGTTCAGGTGGTACGTGTCGCCCATGATCAGTTGCTTGTGCCCGGGTGGCAGTGGAATGGCGTTGTACATCCGGGGTTGGCTGTTGGTGAAGATGTCGTGCCAGCCTCCGTACAGCATGGTCGGGACGCCGATGTTCTCTGGATGCGATACGAGATCGGTTCGTATGGAGGAGTCCTCGGTGAGAACGGCCTCGAGTTCCGGGGGCACGGTGTCGATCGATTCGGTGACCAGTGCTGCGATGAGCAGGTCGAAGAAGACGGCGGGGTGCTCGAGTCGACTCCGTAGCCACTGTTGATCGAACGTGCCGTGTGCGAGGGATTGCACGTCCGGGACGAGCTTGAGGGCATTGACTGCGGTCAACCACGGCAGAAGGAACCCGATTCCGACGCCGCCCCCCGGGGCGATGACGTCGCGCAGGAGGTCTCCGCCCGCTTCGACGGGAAGAATCGCTTTGAGTGCAGGCGTGTTGGCCGAGGCTGCTTGGACCTGGTTGATAGCCGAGTACGAGATACCCGACATGCCTACGTTTCCGTCGGACCAGGGTTGGCGACTGACCCAGTCGATGGTTTCGACGGTGTCGAGCTGTTCGCGTTCCTGCAGCACGTTCCACACGCCCTGCGAAAAGCCGGTGCCGCGCACGTCGACGACTACTTGGGTGTATCCGTTTCGCACCAGATCGCCGTCGACTGCGAAGGACCGCAGTGCCCCTCCGGGTACCGCAGACAGTAGGTCGCCCAGGCCGCTGAGTGGTGTGCCGCCCAGGTTGAGCGCGCGGGCGAGCATGTCGAGGGTGTCGCTGACGCCTGGTGTGTCTATGACTTGTGATGCGATGGCGCCGACAAGCTTGGTGTACGGGGTCATGTTCAGCACGACCGGAGTGGGTTCGGCAATAGGTGCGCCTGAATGGTCGGCTGGGCGATAGACATTCGCTTTGAGGACGGTGCCGTCGGACATGGTGATGGGGACGTCCCACTCGACGGCGACGCCCGGATGCGTCGGGGGAGCGTCGGCGGTGGCGGTCCACTGCCGTCCGGAGTCTCCACCGTCCGGGGGAAGTGCGGACGCAGGAGCTGCTATCGACGCCAACATCGTCGCGGCGAGCACACAGGTGAGCACGGAACGTGTTCGTTTCATTCGTTTCCCGTCGGTCTCCGATAAGCGTGTCCCACCTGATCGGCCGCTGGGGCGAGGTGAGGAGCGGAAAGGCTGCGCCGCTGCAGATACCTTAGACACTGTGTCTCGCACAGTCCAGCATTTCGACTGCTGACTATCGTGTTCGCCATGGCCAACCAACGTGATCAGCCCGCGTCCGCGGTAGACGGACGTACCGTGCGATGGGCGGATCACAAGGCGGAGCGCCGCGTGAGAATTCTCGACGCCGCCGTCGCTGTCGTCGGCGAGGAGGGCCCCGACGTCGGGGTTGCGACGATTGCGCGACGGGCCGGCGTTCCACGGTCCGTGGTGTATCGAGTGTTCGAAGATCGTTCTGATCTCGATGAGCAACTACGCATTCGGATTCTGGGGATTCTGCTCGACCGCCTGGCCATGGACCCGATGGGAACCATCGGAGAAGCCGTCGCCGACGGAGTGGACAGCTACCTGAGTTGGGTGGTCGAGTTTCCGCAGTTGCACCTGTTTCTGGGCATCGGCTCGGCGAGTCGCCGGACTACAGGATCGCGGACGGTGACCGGTGCGAAAACCGCTGTGGCGGTCAAGGTTGCGGCCGTGCTCGATATGAATCTCCGCGCCCGGAACGCCGATCCGGCACTGGCCGAAACTGTGGCATTCGGGTTGATCGGACTGATCGACCACAGCGTCAACAGGTGGCTCGCCAGCCCCGAACGGACCATCGACGAGCAGCAGCTGGCCGAGTTCTTGAATCTGTCTATCTGGCAAGTGCTGGACGGGGTGGCCAAGCACGCAGGCATCGAGATTCGACCGAGCGATCCGGTCATCTACTCCTAGCGCCGCGCCAGGTCAGGAAGCCCGGGTGGCAGGTTCGCTGCGATAGCGCGAAGGCCGACCGTCGATACGCATTGCCTTCCACACTCGACGCGAGAAGCGATTCATCAGTCCGAGGTCGGTGCAGAGCATGCGCACGTCACCGAACATGTCGCGCAGAACCTTGCTCGAATGCTCGCCGTCCCACCACACCTCGTCGACGACCTCTTTGGGAATGTCCAGGTCGCGCTGCATCTTTCGAGAAGGTTTGAGGATGGCATCGCACAATACGCGCATGACGATCGGGGTTGCGACGCCCATGATGGCCCGCTGACGCGCACTCAGCTTGGGTGCTTTGTACTGCAGATATTGGTGCGCGAAACCGATGTGCCGTGCTTCCTCGGCCACGTGAATTTGCATGATGCGGGTGACCAGTGGGTGACGCTCGTGTCCGCTGCGCAGCATGGTCTTCTGAACATGGTCGATCGGTTCCTCGCCGGCGAGAACTCCGACGAAGAATCCGAAGGGAAGCGGGGAAGCGGCCAGGGGCATGATCGGCGCGAGTTTCCGGAACCAGCGCGGTCCGCCGGCAACGTCGATACCGATGCGGTTGACCAGCTCCTGGAACATCTGGGTGTGGTGGCACTCCTCGGTCGCTTCGTGCGTGGAGTAGCGAAACTCCGGTGAATTGTTCGGCAGTGACAGCGCGTAGTGCATGAGGCCGCTGATGAGGATCTGCTCGAACTGCAGACCGACTTTCATGGTGTTGGCCTGCGTGTACATGCCGATCTCGATCTGCCGCTGCAAAGGCAGCGATCGGTACCACGTGGTGGAGCCGAGCGGGTCGAATATAGGCAGGACCCAGCGTGGGTCGTCGGCAATCACCGCGTAGTCGGGGTCATCCCACGGGATGTCGACGAAAGCGTCGAAATGCTTGTGCACCGAGGCGGTGGAGAGCGTCTGCAGGGTCTGCTCGTACGCGATTCGTGTTGTGCTCGTAGTCATGGTGACGAGGTCCTTCCGAGCGAGACGATCGCCCAAACATCTACATTGGACAGGTTGTCTCACTTACGTTAGTGCAACACCCTGTTACAGACAACAGTGAAGGCTCGACCCCGTGTCCGGTTTGTGGCGGTATCGTTGATTCATGGGCGGCAGCACCATCGACGACGGCTCCTACCAGGGTGGTGGGCGACGACGTTGGTGCGCGAGCAACGGCATGGCGGCAATCGGCGTCGGGTTGGGAATTCTGCTGCTCGTGGGCGTGCTGGTGCGATTCTGGGTGTTGATTCTCGCGGTCGTGATTATCGCCATCGCAGTGTGGTTGATCCACGACAGCAGAATGCAGCGGCAGGTCCGCCATGATCTGGAAGAGCAACGACGCGCAGACCTACGGTCCCGAGCAGACGCCGAGCATCAAGCCTTCCTCCGAGGCGAGCGCCGTGGGTTGTACGGGGAATACGATCCGCCGGAGGTGTGAGCGCGGCTTTGACATCGAACATCCGAACGGAAGGCGCCAAAGGGGATCATTGCCATGATCCAGAAAGTGAGTCACAATGTGAACTATGGATGTGAAGCGTTTACCTGTCACGCTGGACAGTGACGACCAAGCCGAGGTGGCCGTGTTTTCAGACCCGGACCGCCTCGAATCAGCCATCCTGCGCGAGTGGGCGCAGCAGAATCACATCACTGTCCGTGACAATTCCGAATCAGGGATCGTGCGTGCGTTGCTGCGTGCAGGTGCGGAATCACTTCGCGAGAAGGCGCTCGAAACCGGCTACGCCGCGCTCGCCAAGGACCAGGCGGACGCGCTTGGCGAGCAGCGCGCCCGGCGCGATCGCTACGCCGAGCGTGTCGATCGGGCCTACGGCGAATGACGACTGCGCTTCGAGGGCAGATCTATTGGTTCGATATGGGGCACGGCGAGAAGCCGTGGGTAGTGGTCTCCAACAATGTTCGCAATCGCGCCCTGAACACCGTCCTCGCGGCACGGGTGACCACTACGCCGAAACCTGGGATCCCGACTGCTGTTCCACTTGGGGCTGCTGACCCGCTCGTCGGATCGATTCTGGCCGATGACCTCATTCAGCTGTTCGACGACGAGATTGCCACGAGCAGGCTTGCGGGAGCACTCTCGCCCGCTACCGTGATCAAGCTGAACCAGGCACTCGCGGTCGCACTGGGGCTTCCTTGAGCAACGAGGCATGACGATGGTTGTGGTGAGCCACGAGATGGGCTTCGCGAAGGCGGGCCGCCGATCGAGTCGTCTTCATGAGCGACGGCAAAGAGCGTCGAGGAAGCGCCGCCCAACGAGTTCTTCGACAACCCCAAGAATCCACGCACGCAGCAGTTTCTGAGCCGCATCCTGTAGTCATGCTGGCCTTCGATGTGGTGATCCGGCGCTTCGAGCGCGGCGCCTCGGCCGAGGCTAGGCGGAGTGTTTTCGTCTCCGGTGGTAGCTAGCGACGGGTCGACGCTCGGGGTCGACTTCCGCGGGCGGAATGGCGTACGGGTGCCCGTCGTCGCCCATGGCGAGTTTCCAGCCGGTGTTGTGTATGTCGCGGTGGCATTCGGTGCACACGAGGGCGAGGTTGTTCAGATTCGTTGGGCCATCGTCGTTCCAGTAGATGACGTGGTGGACTTGGCACCATTGTGCTGGGCGCCCGCACATCACGCAACAGCGGTCACGGATGATGACCGCCTCGCGTAGAGAGTTGGATGCGAGCCGAAAGCTGCGGCCGAGTGCGAGGGGGACTCCGTGGTGGTCCACGATCACCGGTGTGAGGTCGGCGTCGCAGGAGAGGAATTCGGCGAGTTTGTGGCTGATGGGCCCGGTCCAGTCCAGCCAGAACGGCCAGTCACTGTCACTGGGACTCGGACGATCGTGCCGCTGAGTTGCGTTGTGACGGCTAGCATTCTCCGCGTCGGTAGGTTTCTTCAGCAGGTCGGCAAGTGACACGGTCAAGTTGACATTGACTCCGCCCGATCCGGTGCCTGTTCGGGCGTGCAAGTAGCGGTCGAGGAGTTCGCTGAGGCCGTCGGCGTTGCGTCTGTCCGGTGTGCGCGGGTCACGGGTGCCGTCGGGTGCGGGTTTGGGCGCGGTCAGCGGTGACAGGGCAGTTTTGAGCTTCTCGACGGTCAGTTTGTCGAGGTTGCCTTCGATCTTGCTGCGGCCGTTGGCCAGTGGGTAGATGCCGAGTCGGTTGAGGGCCCTGTTCTCGGATACCGGCAGCGGCGGCGGGGGCTGCGGTGTGTCGTGTCGGCGGGTGTCATCGTGCAGGCCGGGATGTTCGTGGTCGGAATCTTTGTCGTCGGAATTTTCATCGTCCACGGAGTCGTCGGGGCTGTTGCTTCGCTCGGACTTACGCCGTTCTTCCTCGCGGCGCTCCTGCTCCCTGCGCTGCCGTTCGGCCTCGTGGCGGGCTCGGGCGTCGTTGGCGGCGTGCTGGGCCAGTTCTTGGCCGCGGTCGTGCACGTCTTTGGCGAGGCCGCGGGTGGCGACGTCCAGCAGTACCGCGATAATGTCCGTCTGCCTGGACTCGGTGAGGGTGGGGTCGGCCGCGAGAACGGTGGCGATCCCGTCGGCGATGGCTTTGACGTGCAGGTAGTGGATAGTGCCGTCGGTGAGGGCTTCGGCGACGGTGGGGTTGTGCCACAGCCACTTTCCGAGTGCCATCTGGTGGGCGATGTTCCCCTCGGGGAGCCGCACCGCTTTGGCGTACCAGCGTTTGATGGAGGAGTGCCCGAGTTGCAGTGCGAGTCCTCGCCGATCTGCTTCGGTGAGCATCGCCAGTCGTGATGCGGCGAGCTGCGTCTCGGCAGTGTGGATGTGCGCGAGGCCGGTCACGATGTCCTGGTCGGACAGCGTGTGCGCTGTGGTGAAGTCCCCCAACTTCTGCATGCCAGGGAATGTACAACCGCCTACCGACAAGAATGGTCGAGTCCGTCTCGATCGCGCCGATTCCTCGAAACTGCAGACCAACCAGGTGGTATGAATTGCAGACCGGACACCCACCGGGCGTCGGTAGCCACTGCAGTCGAGAGCAAGGAACGCCCATGACGATGCCCGCAGGATGGCATGCAGACCCGGAAGGCTCCGGGCAACTCCGGTGGTGGGACGGGCAGCAATGGACGTCGTCGCTGCAGCCGCCGCCGTATTCGGCGCAGACTCCGAACGGTCAACAGTCCGGCGGGCAGCCGAGTAAGAAGTGGCCGTGGGTAGTCGGCGGTCTCGTCGGAGTCCTGGTGCTCATCGGAATCATCGGTGCGTTGACTTCCGGAGATGACGCGTCCGATGTTGCGGCGGTGCAGGAAACGACGGTGCGAGCAACGCCGGAACGAGCTCCGGTCACGTCGACAACGACGGTTCCATCCACAACGGCGACTGCTTCTCTCGCACCTGCACCACCGCCGGTAAGCATCGAAACGGCTGCGCCGGCACCGCCCGTGACTGCCCAACCCGTGGAACCGGCCGCCCCGCAGTCCGGCATGACAGGTGGGCAAAGGAACGCAGTGAGATCTGCGAACAGCTATCTGGAATACACGTCATTCTCACGTCAGGGGCTGATCGAACAGCTGGAATTCGAGGACTATTCGACAGAGGATGCGACCTTTGCCGTGGATTACGTAGCGCCGGACTGGAACGAGCAGGCTGCGAAGTCAGCGGAAGGCTATCTGGATTACACGTCATTCTCGCGACAGGGCCTGATCGACCAGCTGGTGTACGAAGGCTTCACCTACGAGCAAGCACAGTACGGAGTCGATCAGACAGGACTTTGACGGTCGGTCGTGTGTCAGAGCGGCGGGATCGTCTGGCGTGGAGTCGGGTCACGAGTAGTGTTGGCGTGGTGCTGAGCGGCGAATACAGGCGGGTGTTGTTGATCGCTGTCTGCGCTGCAGCATCATTCGGCATCGTCGGCTGCGCGGAGAACGTGCCCACGGCCACGTCGAGTCCGGAGCGCATCGCTGCCGAGATCGAGGCGATCCCAGATACTGTGAGGCGCTACTTCGACGCCTACAACGCTGGTGATGTGGACGAACTGAATGCGACGTCGTGCTCCTCAGCGCAACGTGAAGTCGCGGTGCCGCCGACGCTGGAGACAGTCGTGGACGACATCGGCGTCCCAACGGTCACCGGTGACGTGGCGACTGTGCCGGTCACCATGGCGATCGGCACTGGTCCGCTGTCCACTGTCACCCTTTCACTTGTTCGCGAGGACGGAATGTGGACCTTCTGCATGAGCGAGCACCCGTCGGACGGGTGACCCCGTCTGTGCCTCAATCGGCCGACCGACTGCGGACGCCGTCGAGTAGCACCGTCGTGATCGCTGCGCTGGCTTGCTCGCCACCGATGCTGGTAGCCAACGTCATTCCAGCCTGCAGCAGACCGCCCGACAGTGTCAGCATCACCTCGGCCGACATGTCCTTCCGCAGGACACCGCTGTCGATGCCTCGCTGAAGCAGCTCGCGGATCGGATCGGAAATTCGACGATTGATCTCGGCGCTATCCAGGCATCCGCCGCGCTGTCCACGCACCAGCGCTGCGTACTGTCCGCTTCCGATGAATGCTCGGGTGATCCGCGCAATCGCTTCTGCGACAGGGACGGATTCGAGACCTGCTTCGGCGACGCGGGCCCCGAGGTCTTCGAGTGCGGCCTCACCCATCGCGGTGATCAGGGCATCGCGGGTCGGAAAGTACCGATAGATGGTTGCCCGTCCGACATCGGCTGCTTTCGCGATGTCAGCCATGCTGACACCGTCACCGCGCTCTGCAAGTACTGCTGCCGCACGCGACATGATCATCGTCGCGACGTGATCGCGTAGTGCGGGCCGTCTGGTCACGCCGCAAGTCTATCGGGACCCGAAGTGAGCTGATAACCTCTCTTCATGAGACAAGTGTGTCTCATGAAGAGGCTTCGAGTCTCAGTCGCCATTCAGTCGGACCTGGTCCCATAAACGAGAGTGAACTACACATGGCAATCGCAGAAGAACAGGTCATCGCGGGTATCGCCGAAATCATCGAGGAGGTGACCGGCATCGATGCCGCTGAGGTGACCCTTGAGAAGTCGTTCGTCGACGACCTGGACATCGACTCGCTGTCGATGGTGGAGATTGCTGTGCAACTCGAAGACAAGTACGGCGTGAGCATTCCTGATGAGGAGGTATCCAACTTGAAGTCGGTAGGGGATGCGGTCGACTACGTCCAACGGATGGAGCTCGACAATGCCGAACTGGCAGTGGAATTGAAGACGAAGTACGACGGCAGCGCGGACAAATAGATGTGCACCGAACCCGGTCGCGAACCTGATCCGTCGAGGGTCGAAGTCGGTCGGTTCTACCCCTACGCCACCGACGTCGTGTGGCGAGCGGTCACCGACTCGGCTCTGCTCGCGCGCTGGCTGATGCCATCGACCGGGTTCGTGGGCGCGGTCGTTGGAACGCACTTTCTCCTGTCTGTCCCGAGGAGTGAATCAGCCGAGATCGCGTGCGAAGTCGTGGCAGTGACTCCGAACGAAGCAATGACCTGGAGTTGGATGGATCTGCGTGCGTCGCCTCCGGCTCGGTGGACTGTGACGTGGGAGGTGCATGCGCATGGGCGCGGGACACGACTGACGGTCACTCACACAGGCTTCGACGTCGAGGACAAGCGTCAGATGATGGCCCGCAATGCTTTTGCGCGAGGATGGGATCAGGTGATGTCGACCAAGCTGGTCGACGTTCTCGCCGGTCGCTAGTGTCACCATCGATTCCATCGCGTTCTGTCGTTCTGACATCCCGTGCTCGTCTACCAGCGTGAAATCGCGAGGTTGACCGAAAACAGCGCCGGCATTGCCTCTACGGTTGGAGAGCGGTCCGAGCGAGACCGTGCTTGGCGACGACGGCGGTGGCGTACTCGGTGAGGGCTCAGTTTCGTCGTCATAGAGGAGGAATTGCTACGAGAACGAACGAACCGCGCGGTAGTTTGGCGAGATGTCAGACAGTTGGGCGTGAACCGTTCGGCTGGGACCGGCGCGTACTCGTCGCCAAGTCCCGATCTCTATGTCGGAACCAGTCGTCTATAGAGCGTCATGAAGGGAAGTATTGGTGCTGATCCGACCCGCGACACGGGCCGAGCTGGAAGAACCCGTGGGGTTCGCGGTAGACGATCCGGTCGGGTTCGTCGACGCTGACGCGTTCCAGGAAGACGTGGCGGCCGGACGGCTTCGTCCGGAATGGAGCTGGTTCGCCGTTGACGGCTCCAGGATCGTCGCGCGTGCCCTGTGGTGGGGGCGTGAGGACAGCGAACGTCCGCTCGCCCTTGATTTCTTGCACGTAGTGGCTGACGTGCCGAATCGTGCTGCGCTTGCCGCCGAACTCATGTCGCGGGCGCACAACGAGTTCCACGCGAAGCCGGAGTATGTACTGGTCGTGCCGACCGCTGGGCAGGATGCGGATGTCGCCGTCGCAGAAGCCGTGTCCTGGCGTCGCGAGGCGGCCCAGGCGGCCGGACTGACCGAGATCATCGAGCGACTGCGTTTCGAGTGGACGCCTGCGGCCGGTGTACCCGACCCGTCCGAGCGTCTGGTTTTCCGCCCCGCCTCCGATGAGGAGTTCCTCGCGGTGTTCCAGAGGGTCGCTGTCGGCAGCCTGGACGTCGCCACACAACGAGGCATCGCGGCCACGGACATTGTCAGCCAGGCCCGGGACGATCTCGAGTTCTACCGGTCGTGCCCCGGCGAACGATCGTGGTGGCGGCTGGCGGAGACCGTGGACGGGACGCTGGTCGGCTTCGCGATCCCGTCCGCGACGCCCTACCACCGCAACGTCGGATACCTCGGAGTAGTGCCCGAACAGCGTGGTCACCGCTACGTGGACGACATTCTCCGCGAGATCACCCGCGTTCACGCAGCCGATGGCGCCACTCGCATCACCGCGACCACGGACGTGCCCAACAAGCCCATGGCCGCGGCGTTCAAGCGGGCGAACTACCAGGTGACCGAGTTCAGGATGGTGTTCGAGGCCCCAGCAGGGGCGAGTTCCTTGTCGGGATGAGATGACCAGTCTAGTTGCAGGGACTTGATCTTGCTTCCCGCATTGAGATCCTTACGTTGGAGGGGCCTGAGGTACCCACTTCGGGCGCTCGTCGGCGGTTCGGGGCGTGGCTCGACAATCACCTGCTGCCCCGGTGGCTTCGCGTGGAAGGCCACCCCGGACTGTGACGGGTCGTTTCGGCCGCTGATTGAGATGTGTTCGCGAACTATGTCGCTGTGTAAAGGTGTGCCGGCGAAACAGCCCTGACGAGCCCCACGTGTCCGAAAGGGAGTGCATATGGTCGAAAAGGTTTGGGTTGGAATCGATGTCGGACGCCACGCACATCACGCCGCCGCAGTCGACGACAGCGGTGTTGTGCTGTGGTCACGCCGAGTTCGCAACGACCATGCAGAGATCGAGACACTGCTCGAACGAGTCGCAGATGTCGAGTCAGTGGTGTGGGCGATTGACATGACCGCGCCCGAGTCGGCCTTGCTCCGTGGCGTGCTGAACTCGCACCGCCAGCAGGTGCGGTATGTGCCTGGCCGGGTCGTCCACAGTATGACTGGCGCTTTTGCCGGCGAAGGCAAGACCGGCGCTCGTGATGCGGTGGTCATCGCACAGACTGCGCGTCTACGTACCGACCTCGCCCGGGTTTCCGTGCTCTGCGGCCAATGGTAGATGCCGCGTCGCGATAGCGCACGGTCGGATCGAGCGAATCACCCGCTAACTGGTGCGTCCAACGCCTGCTCAGAGGAGATGCATTCGCGAGGCCGAACAAGGTCTGGGACTTGAGACGTTCGTAGTCGAGGCCGCCTGCATGTTGCTTCCCGCATTGAGATCCTTACGCACTCCACAGGTGGGAGGTTGCCACCCCGCAGGCGTCCCGCGCACCGAACTCCGCTGCGCTCCGGCCCACCGGCAACGCTCTCGAGGTGCAGTAGCGTCGAAGCTCTGATCGATATCCTTAACCGGTACTACCCGCCCTCGTCTCGGGTTGCGTTCCTCTCCAACGGCGCAGACCGAGACCCTACTCGGCACCCTCACCGAGGCCGGGCACTTCGTTATCGTCTGGGGCGCAGCGGACTACCGCTTCGCACTCCGCGACGGCCGCGGAGGCGGGTTCACCTACATCGAAGGCGACCTCGTACGCGGAACCTCACGCCTGAGCACTCGCCCCGGTGCCGCACTCAACGGCACAGGGGCGGCCAACCCCCACCACCTGGAAGTAACGCCCCTGATGCCCGCTCAAGCCTGGGTAGCCCTGATCGTCGGCGTCGCCCTGACCGTCCGCCAACGCATCGTGGCCGACAAACGCGCCCAAGCCTGGCTTCAGGTTGTCCATTGGACACGTGTCCAGAGAGAGTCTCTGCGAAGATCTGGCGGAGCCGTGGGGACCCAGTAGTCCACTGTGGGGAAGCGCCTCCTCTAGTAACGCTGCACTGCATGCTTTCTATAGGCAATCAGTAGGTATGGCTGGTCCCCGATAGTCGGGCCACCGTGTTCTAGAGCCACGGTGTGATTGATTTCAGTCGATCTCGCAACCCTCGACCGGTTGGTGGCTGTGGGTGCAGTGGGCAGCGTACGCCCCCGCAAGCGGGAGGGACCCCCAGGACGGCGTGAGGTAGCCCAGTGATGAGTGCCGGTGTCGATGGTTGTGGTCGTCTTTGAAGTCCTCGATCACCACCCTCGCTTCGAGCAGGCTCGTCCAGTGATTGCGGTTCAGGCACTCCTTCCGTAACCGGTTGTTGAACGATTCGATATGTCCGTTGTTCCACGGCGTCCCCGGCGGGATGTAGGAGATGCCGACCCGATCGCGGCAGAACTGCTGCAGCACATGGGAAATGAACTCCGGACCGTTGTCCATCCGCAGCACCAACGGCGGCCCACCCCACAGCGCGAACGTCTTGTCGAGCTCGTCGGTCAGCCGCTGCGCGGTGCTCGAACGCTCCACAATGTTCAACAGGGACTGCCGGGTGTGTTCGTCGATCATCGACGCGATCTTGATCGCCTTCCCATCGACGGTCGAATCGAACTGGAAGTCCAGAGCCCACACCACTTTCGGTGCATCGGCTTCGATCTGCGGGCAGGAACTGACGCCGGCGCGTTTGCGCGGATGGTAGATCCGAACCTGCAGACCCTCCTCCTTCCAGAGCCGGTGCACCTTCTTCTTGTTCACCGCCACGCCCTGGTCGTGCCTCAGATGCGCCCAGGCGCGACGAAAGCCGTGCAGTGGATGCGAGCCTGCGTATTTCCGCAACGCGGCCCTCAGAGCAGCGTCGGGGTCCGCAGGTGTTTCGGCAATCGGAGTACGTGCATAGGTGGAGCGGGCAAGCCCAACAGCTTTGCACGCCAGACGTTTCGACACACTCATCGTGTCCACGAGCATGTCGACGGCGCGGCGCTTGGCGGCTGGGCTCAGAATTTTCCCTTCGCTACCTCCCGCAGTGCGTCCTTTTCGAGCTCGGCCTCGGCGAGGAGGCGTTTGAGCTTGCCGTTCTGCTCGCGCAACTCTTTGAGTTCCTTCGCGGCATCGGTGTCCATCCCGCCGTACTGACGCCGCCAGTTGTACAACGTCGCCGCCGACACCTCGAGCTCCGCCGCGATCTCCTCCTGCGTCTTGCCCGCAGCAGTGAGTTCGTCGGCACGGCGCAGCTTGCGCACGATGTCCTCGGCAGAGTTGCGTTTCCGTCCAGCCATGTTCTCCATCGTCCTATCCGCCCAGCTCATGGGCAACAAGACTCTAAAACGAGATGGCTCCGTTCACTGGGGACATGCCAGGTAGTCGTCACCGGAGGTTCTATGAAGAGCAAGACAATAATTGCTGCATGTGCTTTGGCTATCGGACTGGGTGCAGTGTGCGCTCCAACTGCTGCCGCGCAAGACATAGGTCTCCGCGAATATCCGTGCAGTGACGACTTTGCACTCCCGTGGGAGCTTGATGCCTGGAACGGCACGCACAAAGTGACGTTCAGCCCCTATGGAACCGAGAACATCCATTGCGTCTCGTTCCACGGATGGACGTCTGTGTACCAGCTAGATTCGCAGGGCGTGAAAGCATAATCTCAAAGCCCCATCGGGTGTGGTCGGAGCGTTCGCCTCGAATCTTTACTTCTGGGATCCGGCTGTCTACTGATCCACGAACGCGCGCGCCTTCTCAGCCCCTAGCACTCCGTTCGTCCGTAACGTCGCGAGCAAACGTAGAATCCTCCGCCCCGATCAAGGAGTCAGAGTGCATAACCGTCAATCACCGATAAGCCTTGCGTTCGCCGTTATTGCGTGTGCAGTTGCGGAATAAATCAAGTCAAGTGAGACACCGGGCGTTCAGTTGATCTGGATTTCGAGTGCTGGTTCGTTGATGTAGACGACGTGCGGGATCTTCGGTGGTGTCGGCCGAGTCGAGAATCGGGCAGGGTTGGCGGCGAATGCTGCGGTGAGTGTGATCTGGCGGGCTTCGTCGATCGCCTCCGCGGTCCCGAAGTGTACCGATGCCGGGGTATGCCATCCGATGCCGGAGTGGTGATGAATGTGGTTGTACTCGTTGAAGAATCCCTCCAGGAAAGTTCGGGCATCATCAAGGGTGGCAAACGATTTCGGAAAGTCATGCAGATACTTCAACGTTTTGAACTGGGCTTCGGAGAACGGATTGTCGTTGGACACTCTGGGTCGTGAATGGGATCGGACGACTCCGAGAAACGTCAGTAGTTCCGACACGAGACCCGAGGTCATCGACGCTCCGCGATCGGCATGGACGGTGTGTGGTGTCGCGCCGTTGCGTTCGATAGCTTCGGCGATGAATTCTTCAGCTAGATCAGCGCTTTCGTGGGATGAGACGATCCAGGACGGGGTGTAGCGGGAGTAGATGTCGATCAGGACGTACAAGTGGAACCAGACGCCCTTGGATGGTCCTCGTAGCTTGGTGATGTCCCAGGACCAGACCTGCGAGGGTCCGTTTGCGAGGAGTTCGGGTTTGACCTTCGGCGGGTGTGTGGCCAGGCGTCGTCGTTCACGGTTCTGCCCGGCAGCGGAGGCGATGCGGTACATCGTCGAGGTTGAGCACCAGTAGTTTCCTTCGTCGAGTTCGCGGGCGTATATCTGACAGATCGCGAGGTCAGCATTGCTGTCGGAGTTGATCACCGCCAACACCTGTGCGCGTTCAGCGGCCGTGAGTGCCTGCCCGTTGTCGGGGACGCTGCGGCGTTGCTTGGGGCCCAGAACAGGTGGTTGCCGGCGGCGGTAGTGGGTGGCGCGGGAGCGACCGATCAGCGTGCACGCCGTTCTCGTCGGGACCGAGGCGGCACGGAGTTCGTCGAAGGTGGTGTCAAGGGCGTGGTCGGCGGCATCGGTGTGCCCGTGCTCTCGGAGATCGACTCCAAGAGCACATGCAGTTTTCCCATGATCTCCAGCGCGGCCTCCGTCTGCGTCAGCTGCTTCTCGAGGTGCGCGTTACGTCTGCTGAGTCGGTCGAATTCTTTGCGGTCGGCTGCGTCGATAGTATTGCGACTCTTGTCTTTACGTCGCTCAGTCGTGTCTGCAGGCGTGGTGTTGTCTCGGGTAGCGGACCATTCACGCAGCTGCGACTGGTAGAGGCCTTCGCGGCGTAGAACCGCCGATTTCTCGCCGAACGGGGCTGCGCGGTATTCGTCGATGATCTTGTTGCGGTACTCGGTGGTGAAAGTACGGCGGGTTGCTTTCGGTGCGGGGTCGATCGACTTGTCCGGCGGTACGGGCTTCGCGCTGCTCATCGGTGATGCTCCAGTCATGCCCTCAGGGTGTGCACTTCGTTTGCTGTAAGTGTCTCACTTGATCCTGGCAGAGAGGGTTGCGGCGGGCTGCGGCACCGCCGGGGGGAGTGAAGTGGCTGAGACGACGAACGCCGCGGTAGTTGCCAGTGTTTCTGGCAGTGACGGCGCGATCTCGAATGGCCGACGTAATCAACTCCCAGTCCGGGTGACTGTCACGCAGCCGGCTCTCGTCGACACCGACGCACGTGCTGCTGACCTACCGGTTTGGCCCGGCCCAGACCCTTCGGAATTCCTCGCGCCGAATCCGCCTGCTGGGACGTCCGGTCAACTCACCGGTGCGCAGGCTGGTGAGGTCTTTGCCGCGGCACAGAACAATCCCGGTGAGTTTTGGAACGTGGGTGGCGTAGTGGTGTGGCTGGTGGTTACGTAGAAAAGTCCCAGTTCGCGCAACACGTCGAGCGGTCAACGGCTAGTGCCGTGCCGTCATCGACGAATAACGAAGGCCAAATGTACTGGGACGTAAGACCGTCGGCGCACTACTCGACCGTCGAAGTCAGGGTCTGCGTCGTTCTCGCCACGATTCAGCCTTCGACGCCAGTGGCGGTATGTGAGCTACCGACCGGCTTTGATTCTGGCGAGTTGGCCAGCATCTTGGGTTCTGATCCACGGTCCGAAAATACCCACGCAGTTGAGGCCTACCATCGGGGTCAGCTATGAGATCTTTGCGGCGACGCGGTTCGCGAGATGCGTGAAACTCGAGTGCTTCCTTTGCAACCCCGAACGGTGCGCGGGTCCGCGACGACGCTTGTCGCGCTCGGTCCCTTGACGATGGACTTAGGAGACGGCGGTGAGCCAACTTGCGAGAGCGGTCACGATCTCGCTCGGGCGATCTTCGGGGAGGAAGTGAGTTCCGGCTCCGACGGCTGCGAACGTCATGCTCTGGCCATGAGCGGAGCACCATGCGATCTCGGCGGGGCCGATGAGGGCGCCTGGCGTGCCGTGTATCAGGAGCGTGGGCATATCGGGGTCGCGGAAGACATCGAGGTTCTCGCGGATCACGTGGGCGACGTCAGGCGGGTTACCCGCGATGGGGATCTCGCGCACCCACTGCAGAATGGGCGCACGAGACGCGGGATCTTGGAAGGGTGCTCGGTAACGATCGTGATCCTCTTGGCTCAGGCTGCGAACGATGCCAGAGGGGAGAACGACTTCGACGAAAATGTTGTCCTCCAGGACCGCCTGCTCTCCTGAACCCTCGGCCCTAAGTCTCGAGAACATCTCCTGATCCGGTTGGGGGAGATCCGACCAACTGTCGATCGGGTGGATGTGTGCCTCGAGGATCGAGACCCCGCGCACCTGATCGGGTCGCGACCGAGCGAGGGCAAGCGCCAGGACGCCTCCCCAGTCGTGACCGACGAGCGTGAGCTCGTTGACCGCGAGCGCGTCGAGAAAAGTTTCGAGGTAGGCGAGGTGATCGACCAAACGATAGCCTCGATTGGACGCGCCTGAAGCTCCCATTCCGATCAGATCGACCGCGATCGTTCGGTAGCCATGTGCTGCGACGGCGGGCGCGATGTTGCGCCAAAGGTAGGACGAGGTGGGATTGCCGTGCAGAAAGAGTACGAGTGGACCGGAGCCCGCATCCGTGAAGCTCATTTTGCTGCCGAGCACGGGCAGAGTTCGTGGCTTCACTAGGGTGTTCCTTCGGCCTGAACCGGCGGGTCTCTGCGGACTGTCCCGGGCCGCTAGTGGGTCTGGAGGGCTTTGCGGGCTTTGCGCTCGACGAACAATGGGACGAAGTCGCGGATGGAGTTGCCGTCGAAGCGGGCGTGCTCTGCGGCGATGGTCTCATCTATGACTGACCGCGGCACGTCGGGAAACAGGGCTTCGAGGCGATCACGGACGGCGTCGATGTGCTCGTGTTCGGTGGTGGTCGTCATGAGTTCAACCATGCGCTCTGCTCGGGGTGAGGTCAACAGGGGGTCCTGCGCTGTCTCGGGGTCGTGCCGTCGGTGCCTACCCCGCGACATCGGGAAACCGCGTGTGGAGGGCGTCGAGTTGGCGGTGCAGCTCGTACAACATCTTTCGCTGCGAACGGGCTTCTTCGTTGTGCCAGAGCCGGGCGGTGCCTTGGCCGACTCGCCTGGCTTTGTGGGCGAGTAGTTCGGCTTCGTCGACGAGCGCTGAGACGGCGTCGATTTCAGCGGTCAACATCGCAGCGAAGATCTGCGCCTGCGCACGATCGGAGCTGTCGGGCCCTCTCCGTGATGCGGTCGATGACGTTGGCTTCGTGCTGGATGCGTTCATCTTCCGGTCATCGGAACGTGAAGAGTGTTCCATCCCAAGTGAATACGTGATGAACTGCGCTGACGCCGTGGCAGTGCCCACTGCGCGCGCGGTGGTCATTGCCCGACCTGTGGGCGGCCGACGGATGCTGCGCTGTGTTCGAGGCGGCCACGGCACAGCCGAAGCAACGCTTCCACGGTCTGCGCGTCGAGGTCGACGGGCCGTCCCGGGCCGGCTAACAGGTGCCTCAGCCTGCGGAAATACGTCTCCGACGGGATCCCGAACGCGATCATGATGTCTTCGTCGTCGCCGCCGCCGTAGGGCATCCACTGGACGGCGAACGCGAGCATCCGATCGCGCTCGCGCAGGGTGTCGGGTGTCGGCGGCATGACTGCAGTCTCACCCGGCCCATCGACTTTCGCAGTCCCGGCAAGCATCCAAAGAGCAACCGACAGATGAACACTGAACAAACGCCCTGAACTACCCCGCAACATTGGCCTGGCGAGCCGGTGGGGTACAGAGCCGGCCGACCGAACCCCACGCCGGAACGGCACGCTCGCACCCTGAAGCTCTGACCGGTACGCCGGTCGACATCGCTGCACTTGACGATGCTCCGCTCTGTGAGGTCGCCCAGAGCGTTGTCGGACCGGTGTTCAGGCGTAGACCGCCCTTTCGGTCATCCAGTTGTCGATAGCGGTCATGGTCAGATCGAGGAACGGGCGGTCGAACAGTG
Organism: Rhodococcus sovatensis; assembly: GCF_037327425.1. Lineage (NCBI taxonomy): Bacteria > Bacillati > Actinomycetota > Actinomycetes > Mycobacteriales > Nocardiaceae > Rhodococcus > Rhodococcus sovatensis. The sequence continues at coordinate 5,442,667 of NZ_CP147846.1, forward strand.
CATGATCGGCTCCTGGGATCTCGACATGGTCCGCGTCGGAGTATCGCCGTGCGGTAGCGCGGGGGATTCTCGCGTTCACGGCCCTGTCTTGTTCGGCTCCGATCACGAGTACAGGGGCGGTGACTGCGGCGAAGTCGACGGTTGCCGCGTGATGCCGGTCCAGATAAGGAAAGCTCATCTCGCAGTACGCTCGGCCCGATTCGGCGACTGCGTCGTCGAAGAGTTCGCGGACGTGCTCGGGCGGCTGGTGCTGTGCGATGACCTTGAAGCGGGTCATGGTGGGCATCAGCGGTCGCCGCCATGGCGCACTGGGGTGGAGGAAATGGGTCCCGAACAGGCGAATCATGCTCGGGTAAACAGCGAAGATACCTGCCGCAGGCGCCGGCGCTACGGCGACGACACCTGCGGTCGGGGTGCGCGCTGCGACCAACTGCACCAGCAGTCCGCCCATCGAGAGCCCGGCCACCAGCGGCGGGGAATCCAGGGATCGGCACAGCTCGACCAGGTCGTCGGTGTAGTCCAGCAGACTGAGGCCCGCGATCAGTGGCGCACCTTCTTCGCGGGGGAGTTCGTGGTGACGCAGGGTCGGAGTGTGGACGGTGAACCCGCGGTCGGTGAAGGCCTGCGAGGCAGAGCCCCACCATGTGGGGGTACCCCGGCCCCAGGTGCCGTGAACAAGGACGACGTGGCGATTGGACATGCCCGTCAATCTACACGGATCGGTCGATTTGGCAATCGGTAGATTCGGATATATCCATCGTTAGAGTGACCGTATGGATCGAGGAGACGACGAGCCCAACGCGTCGGTCGACGGCCGCGCCGCCCGCTGGGCACACCGTCGACCGGAATTGGTGGCCGCCGCCACCCGCTACGTTCTCGACCGCGGCGTCTCGGATCTCACGCTGCGGCCCCTGGCCTCAGCGATGGGGGTGACCATCGCGACGGTGGTACGTCAGTTCGGGTCGAAGGAAGCGCTCGTCGAGGAGATCACTCGCGCCATCAACGAGGACCTGCTCGCCACCCTTCGCGAAGACCCCGAGCTCGTGGGTTCAACCCCAGTGGAGACACTGCGCACCCTGTGGCGGCGATGGCTGGACCCTGCGCAGGGTCGGCAGTTCCGGGTGATGTTCGAGTTGTTCGGCTTGGCCTCCCATCACCCCGAGCAGTATCGGTGGTTCACCGACTCGATCGTCACCGACTGGCTGCCGCAGATCGAGGCCCCCTTGATCGGCGAAGGACTCGATCCCGCTGTTGCGCGCCACGCAGCAACCCTGGTGTTGGCGGTTCTCAGAGGACTGCACCTCGACCTCGTTGCGACGGGCGACGTCGACCGCGTCGACGCCGCGTTCGAGCTGGCCATGGCAACGCTCGCCCCCGCGTTCACACCAACGCGGTGACCGACTTTCACTGCTCGCCAGAACTGCGTCCGAACCAGCCTCACTGCGGCAGCGGCGAAGCTCGTCGTCCTCGACCGTACGACAGGATTCAACGCCACGACAACGCTCGGAATCCCCACGAATGCCTTGGTGCGCACTGCATCAGCGATCATTTATCTCGCGACTGTAATTGCGCTGGAAAGCCCGGCGGCGCCAGTAGGTGCGCGAGAAGCAGAGCGGGGGCATCATGCTGCACCATATGCCCGCTGTCTTCGATCCAGTGAAAATCGGTATGAGGCAGTCGATCACGGACTCTCAGCGCATAGTCGGCGTCGAGCCATCGATCATGTCGGCCCCACAGGATCGTTGTCGGGGCAGTGAGATCACCCAGTCGTTCTTGGAACTCGTCAGTGTCGGTTTCGTCGGCGTGCTCGTACTGCCGGTAGAAGGCACCCTGACCCGCACTCCCGGTCCATGGGTCGACGAACGTATCGAGGACACCTGCGCTGAGGCCGACATAACTTCCGTCGCTGATCTTGCTGCTCACCAATGCCCTGTGTGCGTACTCGGGGAGCGCCGAGAACGCTGCAGTGTTGTTCTTTACCGCGCTGAAGAATCCCCCGGAAGACCAGCTGTCGACGCTGACCGCGTTGACCAGTGTGAGATCACGAAAATCCCTTCCTCCCAACAGGGTTGCTCGGAGTGCGACAGCACCCCCGACATCGTGGGCCACCACGCTGGGGCTCCGTAGGCCCCATTCGTCGAGCAGTTCAACGAAGATCTCGGCTTGCTTCGCCAACCCGACATTCTGGCCTACATTCTTGTCGGATTGCCCGAACCCGAGCATGTCCCAGACATACACCTGCCGGGTCAGGGCCAAACCGTGTGCGATGTCTTTCCAGATCAGCGACGAGGACGGTGTTCCGTGAAGTAGGACAATGGGCTCACCGGTACCGAAGGTGGACCATCGCACTGCGCCGGCCTCGGTACGCAATTCTCGGTTCAAATACCAAGTAGTCATGCTGACGCTCCAGTCTTTGTCGCGAGTGAAGAAGCCCGGGTTTCCGGTACGCGTGGTGTGTCCCGGTGGGGCTGATCGGGTTCATGGTCAGGGTCATGTGGCTACCGGGCGGATGCGTGGTGGGCGGTTCCCACGGTGATCCGGATGGAATGCGTGTCTGCATCGTTCCCCGATTCACTACTCCGGTAGTTAACACCATTACTACCAGGGTAGTGAATGAATCGGCAAACGAGCTAGAGTGCATCTGTGATCGAAACACCGACATCGAAACTGCAGTCGGCGTTGGTGCGGCTCGGCTTTTCCCCGTACGAAGCCAAGGCGTACACCGCTTTGGTAGGGCAGTCTCCGATGAACGGCAGCGAAGTCAGCAAGCGAGCAGGTATGCCGCCGTCCAAGGTGTACGAGACTCTCGCCCGCCTCGAGACCAAGGGTGCGGTTGTGGTGAACAGGTCAGAGCCTGTTCTGTACGGCGCTGTCCCACACCGCGACCTGTTGACCGGGCTAGCGGCACGATATGAGGCCGATGTCGCGGCAGCGATCGGCGAACTCGATGCACTACCCGCCGGCGACCGCGCTGGTCTGGTGTGGTCGCTCTACACCCGAGAATCGATCCTCGACGCATTTCTACGCGTCATCGATGCCGCGCACACACAATTATTCGCCGGAATCTGGGACGAAGAAATCGACGCTCTGGGGCCTTGCCTGGAGAAAGCAGCGAGACGCGGCGTCGATACACATGTCGCGATCTACGGACCACGCACTTTGCGCGGCCCGAAGGTCTACGACCTCTCCGAATGCGGAGCGAGCGCACGACTGAGGCTGTCCGGTCGGCGCCTCGCTGTGGCCGTCGCCGACGATATCGACACCGTGGTGGCCGAATTCGGCGACCGCTCACCTGCGGAAGCAGTTCTGACCACCAACCCAGTCACAGGCCTCCTCGCCGTCGAATACATCAAAGCGGACATCAGTGGACGGTTACTGATCAACGCGATGCCCGACGCAAACTACCAACAACTCCTCGAGACCCACGACATGCAATCGATACTCGCCCGCAAACCCTGATGAGATGGCGAATTCCTGCTCCGCCGACGACATAGCCCATTCTCAGAGAAGTAGTCTGGGAGCCGTCGGTCTGGTCGCAGAACATCGAGCTACACGGCGAACTGAAGCAAGTCTGGTTCGAGGGAGTGTATTCGGATATCGTTGGTGGACACTACGAAACGCAGCAGTCGCAGCGGTGCCCATCTGACTCGCCAGGCGCGGGTATCGGTGCGCAGCACGTGTCACCCTTCCAAGCGTTCAGTCCCTCTTTCGTGGCCAGACCGGCAATGACGAGGGCAGCTACGGGGTCGGCCCACGACCAACCGAAAAGACTGTTGAGGAGCAATCCGATGAGGAGAACCGCCGACAGGTAGGTGCACAGCAAGGTCTGTTTGGAGTCGGCTACGGTGGTGACGGAACCCAACTCGCGTCCGGCCCGCCGTTGGGCCCACGACAGCGTGGGCATGATCGCCAAACTGACTGCAGCGAGCGCGATTCCTATTGTCGAATGCTCAGCGGCGGTGAGACCGAACAGTCCACGCAGTGCGTCGACGGTGACGTACGCAGCCAGGCCGAAGAATGAGAACGCGATGATTCGTAGGGCGACCTTCTCGCGTCTCTCGGGATCTTTGGCCGAGAATTGCCATGCCACGGCCGCTGCCGAGGACACTTCGATGATCGAATCCAGACCGAACCCGACCAGCGCGGTGGACGAGACCCGAGCACCTTCGGTGATGGCGATGGCTGCTTCGATCGCGTTGTAGAGAATCGTCGCCGCGACGAACCAGCGAATGCGCTTGGACAGCACAGCGCGTCGCTCGGCTGAGGGCGAATTCGACATCGACTGTGTACTCGGTTCGGCGGACATCAGCAGCAGTCCTCGGCCGTCGATGCCGGGCAGCAGGTCGGATCGACGGCCAGAACAACTTTCAGAAGATCGTCCAATGCTTGACCGATGTTGTTGTCCGCCAGCTCGTATCGAGTGCGTCGACCTTCCGGCACGGCAACGACCAAGCCGCAGCCGCGCAGGCAGGCGAGGTGGTTCGACAATTTCTGACGCGTCACACCCAGTGCGTCGGCGAGTTCGGCCGGATACCTGGGCTCGTCTTTCAGCGCCAGCAGCACTTGGGTTCGGGTTTCGTCGGACAGCGCGTGGCCGAATCTCGACAGCACCGAAACGCGAGTCAGGAGGTCCATGCACCAACGGTACATCAAATTCTGTATTCAGGAAAAAGTGGATCATCCGTAGGTGGGATGCTTGCCGGGGAGGGGGGAAGGAATGCGGCCGCCCATGCCCAGATGGTGGCGACAACGTCTGAGTCCGTCAGATTCGTGCTTGCGATCGAGCGGAATCACCGTCGCTCCGCACAGCCACCTCTAACATTTCCCACCTGGAGGCGATCACGTCAGGTTTGCGGCGACGTTCGTGGCGAGGCTGACAATCGTCTTCATGTTGGAGGGGTCTGAGGTACCTGCTTCAGGCGCTCGCCGGCGGTCTGGGGCGTGGCTCGACAATCACGTGCTGCCGTGGTGGCTTGGCGTGGAAGGGCGCCCCAGACCGTGACGGGTCGTTTCGGCCGCTGACTACATGTGCGAGGAGTAGCCACGAACACCTGGGCATGACTCAGTCGACCGGCCGACTGCTGACGCTGTGATCCGGCGCCTGACAGACGGTTCAGACTCGTGAAACGGCAGGCTGGAGAAATTCTGCCGCCCATGCCGAGACAGCGGTCGGCACGGGCATCCAGTCCGGTTGCTCGGTCGGTGTTGCCATGACCGTGCTGGCGGGATTGTCGTTGAGCCAGCGATAGATCGATGCAACCCCAGCTGCGGCCGCTGGGCCCGCGACGTGAGCGAGGCCGCTCTCGAAGAGCGCCGGGTCGAGTGATTCGAAGCGCACGGCGGCACCGATCGCGTCTCCGATTTCACCGGCCAAGTCCGCAGGCGTCAATGATGTCAGGCCAGGTCGAAGGACCTGTCCGCCTTCTCCATGCTGGCATGCGGCGACGACGGTACGGCCGAGATCCGCTGAGGCGAGCCAGGAAATAGGAAGATCGTTGGGAATTGGGTACCGGAGTACGTATCCGGCCGGGGAGGGGGTCAGAACTCCGGGTGCCAGGAGGTTGTCGAGGTACACAGCAGGTTCGACGATCGTCACCGGGACTGTGCCTGCCTCGAGCGCCGCTCGTGCCGCGCGTCGTGTTTCGAATCCGGAAGCGTCCGTGATTTCATCGGGGATTCGGATGTTGGTGTTGAAGACGATGCGCCGGACACCGGCAGCGGCTGCAGCGTCAGTGACATTGTGCGCGAAACGGTTTGCCGCCGTGGAGTAGTCGAGTGGCTGAGTGAAGACCGCGACATCGATGCCGGCGAGCGATGCCGTCAAGGCATCGGTGTCGTGGAAGTCCGCGGCCCACGAGTCACTGCCGGAACGTGAGATGCGGCGGGTTGCGACGCCGGCGTTGTCGAGCGCTGTGGCGATTGCGGCGCCCTGGGCACCGGTCGATCCCAGGACCGCGACTTGGATGGTGCTCTGTGTAGTCATAGTGCAACGGTGGCGTACCGCTAGCGTTGAAACAATGAAGGAATCATCCTGGGTGTTATGATTTTCACTCATGTCGGAAGTCAACGACGCTGGTGCGGATGTTCTGAGTTCGATTCTCTCGCCTTTGCGGCTTCGCGGGGTGTACCACTCGGACTGCCGTCTGCATCAGGGCTGGGCATTGCGAGGCACGCAAGAACCGCGTGCCTTGATCCACTACATGCTCGATGGCAACGCCGTGGTCTCGCTCGGAGCCGATGCTCAGCATCACCTCGCCGCGGGAGACTTGGCGATCTTTCCGCGTGGTGCAGCCCATATCGTTTCCGGCGAAGCAACTTCGACGGCGGTGAACATCAGCGATCTGCTTCCAGCACGTGGCCCCGGCACGACGGCCGCTCTCACGCTGGGTGATCATTCTACTCCGCAGATCGGCCGAATGCTCTGTGGCGGGCTCGATTACGACGTGTCCGCGGAATACCTGCTGTATCGGATGTTGCCCGATGTGATGATCGTACGGCGCGATCGGGTTGTCGAGCAGCCGTTGCTCGGACACCTTCTGCGCGGAATCCTCGCTGAAACGGATGCTCCGGGGAATGGGACGGAGACTGTGCAGCTTCGATCGTTCGAGCTCGCATATCTGCTCGGACTGCGGCTTGCGCTGAACGACGACGTCGACGCTCATGTTGGGAGGGCGCTGCGTCACCCGCGGCTTGGTAGGGCGTTGATCACGATGAATATGGACTACGCCAAGCCGTGGACCGTGCGCTCTCTCGCTGAGTTGAGTGGATTGCCGCAGTCGACGTTTGCGCGTGAGTTCACGACGACGATCGGCCGCACTCCGGCCGTGTACTTGCGTGATCGGAGGCTGCTGGAAACGCGGAGGCTCCTCGAGAGCAGTACCGATTCGCTGGAGAGAATCGCCCGGGCAGTCGGCTATGGCAGCACCATCGGGCTTCATCAGGCGTTCACCAGGGAGTTCGGTCTCACCCCGGGCAAATACCGAAGCACGCGTGTCTGCTCGAGCTGATCAAGGGGCACCGGCCGACATTGTTTGCCCGTCTAACCTTGATTGCCATCTTCCAAAGCGGAGCGTCTAATGAATAGCCGAGATGCTGCGGCGAAGAGTTGCCCAGCTCCATGATGTGAGATCTGTTGTTGCTGTACAGCGTCCGAGATCGGATACGAACCGGTCTGGGACCGTGTCCAACCGGTGAGCCCGAAGCGCGTTCATCCACATTTTCTACGCAGTCGGGTTTGGCCTCGCGTCGGTGATCGGTATCGCTGACCGGGGTTGCCGAGTACGCGCGTAAAGGGAATGGGTGGAGGCACTATGGCTGAGTCACTCGGCGACACCAGCAAGCGATTGATCGTGTGCTGCGATGGCACCTGGAAGCGGTCCGACGACCGAGACGTCTCCAACATCGAGAAGATTGCCCGTGCGATCGACACGAGGCCCACGCAAGGAAAGCCGATTCAGGTTGTTCACTACACCGCGGGAGTTGGCACCGGCGCGACTGTCATGGAACGCGGGTTGGGTGGCGCCCTGGGGCTCGGTCTCAACATTTCGCTGATCGGGGCCTATCGTTTTCTCGCCCTCAATTACTTGCCGGGTGACGAAATTTTCATCTTCGGTTTCAGTCGAGGTGCCTACACAGCGCGGAGCCTTGTGGGAATGATCGACACCATCGGTTTGCTTACCCCTGAGGGGGTGGGGAAGAACAAGCTTCGCGAGGCGATCAGCGTCTACCGCGGACGAGCGCATCCTGGCGAGATCGACTTGCCTGCCGAGGAACTGGTCCAGAAGTTCCGAGAAAATTGTCACCCCTTCGATAAGGTTACGGTCGAATTTCTAGGAGTATTCGATACCGTTGGTGCACTGGGGATTCCAGGAATAACCAGGCGCAAACATCGATTCCATTGCGTCGCGATGCCGAGTTCGATACGGGTGCACACAGCGCGGCAAGCACTCGCTCTGCATGAGCGTCGTCGGGCATACACGCCTGCCGTATGGTCGCAGAAGGGTAAGAAACACGACGATCTGAAACAGGTGTGGTTCGACGGCGTACACAGTGATATCGGGGGCGGATATTCCGAAAGTAAATTCTCGGATCGCACGCTCCTGTGGATGCTCAACGAAGCGAAATTGCGCGGGATGAGAATCAACGACAGTTCGATCGTCGAGAATCTGCAGCTGTGCAGGGAAGATCCTCGCCACAACACGTTGACCTTGGGGCACAAGATCCTCAATGCGTTCAGTTGGACGCGGGAAAAACTCCGTCTGAAGAGCAGGCTGACGGGAAAGTTCAGGAACGGGTTCCGCGTTCTCGAAACGACAAGTAGCAACGAAAGCGGTGACCCATCCATCCGAATCGCCGACGTCTCACGTGAGCGGCGGACCGAGAGGGCGGAAGGTGCGGTTCGTAATCCGAACTACAACAAGTGGGTCGACTTGTTGAAGAGCCGTCAGATTCCTGAATGCGATCGAGTGGAACCGACTCCCGAGATCTCCGCCGATGGGCAAATCGTTTGGAAGCTCCCGGATCCAAGTTCTCGACACCCTGAGGACCCGTTGCAGCCGATGGGCGCACCAGAACGGAGACCCTGACGGCACGCAGGGAGCAACACGATCGGGCTTAGTCAGATTCGGCGTGACTCTTTTCGAGCACCGGAGCAAACGTGTTGGTGACCCCGGAACCGGGAGGGTAGTTCAACGCTCATCCCAGAAAGAGCTACGAAATCTTCGTCGCGACGCGGTTCGCGAGGAAGGCGTACTCGCGATCGAGCCGAGTCGCCCCTGTTGGGCGGGGGATGACAACGCGGCCTGTCACCTTTTCATCCGAGGAGAATTGGGTACGGGTCAGATCAATATCCGTTCCATCGGGTAACAGGTTCCACCAGTGGTAGTCGACCTGCACACCACCGACGTGCACCTCGCCGCGAACGAGGTCGCCGCCGAAGTAGTCATGGACAACGATTGCGGTGGTCGCGCACTGGCCGCGCGACGGGTTTGCCTCGGTCCAGGAGCTGACGTCCTCGGGCGCACAGGTGTCCGGGCCCCAAGACTCGCGAAGTGCTGCAGTCAGCTGGGTGAGGGAGACGCGAGGCATTGCCGCAGAATACATGCGAGCTTGGCGGCGAACTTCGGCCAATCTAGGAGGTGGCGCTGCCGACAGTGGGCAGGTCACCCGAGAACAGAGTCAGGCAGCGAGCGGCTCGGACCAGTTCTCTGAATCCCGAAGGATCTCGCGCCACCGCTGACGGTTTGTTGCGAGTGCCTCGGGCTCGTCGGGGGCACTCGCAGTTCGTACGAGGATTCGGAGCGCGTGGGCGGCGGGGATCAACCCGGCCTTCTCGCGGTAGGACAGAGCAGCGAGTTCTGCGCGTGCACGCTCTGGTGAGTACCCGCAGAGCCGAACGAGGGTACGGACCTCGTCATCGATCTGGTTGAACTGAGCATCGGACACGGTGTCACCTCTTCCGGTTGGAAAGCCCATTTTCAGACGTGAGCCGAAGGATGTCCACTGTTTTGATCGTGATGATTCTTCATAACCGATTTCGTCGTCTCGACCGCGCAAATTAGCCACACGTCCATGTTCTCGTCACAGACCGTGCCCGCCCGTGTAGTGAAGTTGCTGTGGGATCCATGGGCGCAAGCACACCGAGCCTGGCGGGGCTCAAACGTATGTGTTGGCAGTCGGTGTTCCGGATATGTAGCTAGTTCTGCGCGGTCGCGCCTATCAGTAAGGAATGGCTATGACGAACGTGACAGTGTTTGGAACCGGGTACCTTGGTGCGACTCACGCTGCCTGTATGGCCGAGTTGGGCCACAAGGTGCTTGGCGTGGACGTCGACCCGGCCAAACTCGCGAAGCTCGAAGCGGGCGAGGTCCCGTTCTACGAGCCTGGGCTCGAAGAGGTTCTTCAGCGGAACATCGCAGCAGGACGTCTCCGGTTCACTTCTTCCTACGAAGAGGCCGCGGAGTTCGCTGACGTCCACTTCCTAGGCGTAGGAACGCCACAGAAAAAGGGCGAATTCGCGGCCGACATGATCTATGTCGACTCCGTCATCGAGACCCTCGCCCCGTTGCTCACCAAGCCGGCCGTCGTCTTCGGCAAGTCAACCGTCCCCGTCGGTACCGCTGCCCGGTTGGGACAGCTTGCTCGCGAGCTCGCGCCTGCGGGTGATGATGTCGAGATCGCCTGGAACCCGGAATTCCTGCGCGAGGGCTTTGCCGTCCAGGACACCCTGCATCCCGACAGACTGGTTCTGGGGGTAGATCGTGACAGGCCAGGTCGTGCGGAAGCGCTCGCCCGTGAGGTTTACGCGCAGCTCCTCGACGAGAACATCCCATTCCTGGTGACCGATCTGGCGACAGCCGAGCTGGTCAAGGCCTCCGCCAACGCATTCCTGGCAACCAAGATATCGTTCATCAACGCCATCGCCGAGGTCTGTGAGGCGTCCGGCGCGGATGTGAAGATCCTGGCCGACGCGATCGGTCATGACGACCGTATCGGGCGCAAGTTCTTGAACGCAGGTATCGGGTTCGGTGGTGGCTGCCTCCCCAAGGACATCCGTGCGTTCATGGCCCGTGCGGGCGAGCTGGGCGCGGACCAGGCGTTGACGTTCCTTCGCGAGGTCGACAGCATTAACATGCGCCGACGAACCCGGATGGTGGAGTTGGCCAGGGAAGCATGCGGCTCGCTGCTCGGTGCTCGCGTCGGCGTCCTGGGTGCCGCGTTCAAGCCAGACTCCGACGATGTCCGTGACTCGCCTGCTCTCAATGTCGCTGGTCAGATCCAGCTTCAGGGCGCTGCCGTGAATGTCTATGACCCGAAGGCCATGGACAACTCGCGGGCCCTCTTTCCGACGCTCGGCTACAGCACGTCGGCGCTCGACGCGTGTCAGGGCGCGGACGTCGTCTTGGTGCTCACCGAGTGGAAAGAGTTCAAGGCGCTGAAGCCTGCGGACCTCGATGGAGTGGTTCGGGCCAAAACCCTGATCGACGGCCGCAACTGCCTCGACCCGGAGGAATGGCGGGCGGCTGGTTGGACCTATCGCGGGTTGGGCCGTCCGTAACCAGTCTCAGTGACTGATTCGGCAGGACACAGGCAATTGTGCGCGCAGGCAGCCGCACCGATTATTGCGGTCATTCAACTGAACTACAGATTTCTTTCCTCGAGTTTGTGAAGCCGTATCAAACCGGGGAAAATCACCGATTGATCCCGTCAGAGCGTCCGTGGGATTGACCTTCGTGAAATTATGTTTACACTTCATAAAACCAATCACGAATGAATGTTTCGCTTGTGTTACTGCTCCGGGCGGGTAGCAACTGACTGTGATGTGAACGCAGAGATCAGCTGCAACGCAGTTAGATTCGACAAAGAAGTAGGGGTCACCCCATCGATCGGCAACAAAGGTCGAATGATTGTCGATTCACTCCGTCGCGGGAACTCTCATGCGCAACCCCACGGGTCGATCGTGAGTGTGGTAAACAAACTGGGTCGGTGTAATCATTTTGTGATGTGACCCACTCGGCGAGTCGCTTTCCAGATGGCATGCGAAAATTTGAATGCTTGAGCCGCGACGAAGTTGCAACCGGGTCCCTCATGTCAGTGACGACGTGTCGTGACCACAGTTCATGGACCAGAGGCAGTCGACACAAGCTCAAAGGCAGAAGTGAGGAGGGGGCTGGTGGCAACCATCGGAACGGTGCAGCAGACTCCACGCGGGGGTCGTACTGACAAGGCCCAGAAGCCCGCGGAGAGAGACAACCAACTTACTTCGCGACGGGTGTGGGAGCGTCAATACGTCGACAGGCTCAGGGTCACTGATGTAGTTGTCGTGATTGGCGCGGTTGCGGCTGCTCAGTTCATCCGCTTCGGTGAGCTTCAGGTCGACGGCGCCAAAGCGTTTGCTGGCTACTCCGGCGTCTCGCTGGCATTGGCTCTCCTCTGGATCGCGTTTCTCTCAATCTTTCGGACGCGTTCGCCACGTGTCATCGGAAACGGCGCTGAGGAGTACCGCCGCATCGTCTCTGCGACCTTCCGTCTGTTCGGCGTTATCGCAATCCTCTCGCTGCTTTTCAAGGTCGACATCGCGAGGCTGTATCTCGCAATCGCCCTTCCAGTCGGTCTGGTGGGACTGTTGACCAGTCGCTGGCTCTGGCGTAAGGGCGTCTCCAAGCAGCGCAGTAATGGCAAGTATCAAACCGCGGTCTTGATCGTGGGAAGCCGCAAGGCGGCGGTGTCGATGGCCAAACAGTTTGAGCGCTCACCAGCTGCTGGGTACAGCGTGGTCGGCATGTGCTTGCCTGGATACGAACCGGACCGGGACGCAGTCTTCCTCGATGGGTCTGAGATTCCAGTACTGGGTGACGAGTACAGCGTCGTCGAGGCCATCGAGATCTCCGGAGCGGACACGGTCGCCGTGACGGCCACAGAACATCTCGGTACCAAGGGCATTCGCAAAATGATCTGGGACCTGGAGAAGAAGAGCGTTGATCTCGTGGTCGCCCCCGGTGTCGTCGATGTGGCAGGCCCGCGATTGGTTATGCGACCGGTAGCCGGATTTCCCTTGATCCATGTCGAGAAGCCGCAATACAACGGAGCGAAGCGCTTCAGCAAGACTGCCTTTGACATCGTATTCGCGTTGGCCGTCTTGCTAGTGATTTCACCGATCCTGCTGGTTACCGCACTCGCCGTTAAGCTGACGAGCCGTGGCCCAGTCTTCTACCTATCGGAACGTATGGGCATTGATGGTAAGCCCTTCGCGATGATTAAGTTTCGCAGCATGGTTCAGAACGCCGACAGGCAGGTAACGTCCTTGCTCGCCCAGAACGAGAGCGAAGGCGGAGTTCTGTTCAAGATGCGTGATGACCCGAGGGTCACGAAGGTCGGAAAGTTCATGCGGCGTTTTAGTGTCGATGAGTTGCCACAATTCTTCAACGTTTTGAGGCGCGAGATGAGTGTGGTGGGCCCGCGGCCGCCGCTTCGTCGTGAAGTAGAAACATACGACGGCGAAGTGCGTCGTCGACTGCTCGTAAAGCCAGGAATCACCGGCTTGTGGCAGGTTAGCGGTAGATCCGACCTATCTTGGGAGGAAACAGTGCGGCTCGATCTCTCTTATGTTGAGAATTGGTCAATGGTGGGCGACCTCCTGATAATTATGAAAACGGTGAAGGCAGTCGCAGGAAGCGACGGCGCTTACTGAACAGTGCTACGTATCCATCGGCTCGCCCAGTTTCAGCTGGCCAAACCCAGGCTTCAACAGCATGAAGGTACAAGAATGACCTCGAAAAGCGTTGCCATAATCGGGACTCGTGGCTATCCAAGTTACTATGGCGGGTTCGAGACGCTCGTCCGGCGTCTTGCACCTCACCTAGCTCAACAGGGATGGGAGGTGTCGGTGTACGGCAGAAAGGGCGCAACCAGAACTGACGACCCGTCCCTTGACACACGTGTACGATCAATAATCACCCCGGGTGTTGAGTCAAAATCGCTATCTACTCTGTCCAGTGGACTTACCGCGAGTGCGCACGCTGCATGGATTCGTCCCGACGTTGCACTAATATTGAATGTGGCAAATGGCTACTTCCTCCCGGCCCTCAAAGCCCGGAGTATCCGCACCATTGTCAATGTCGACGGTATGGAGTGGGAGCGCGAGAAGTGGGGCCCGTCTGCAAAAAAAGTATTTTACAATGGTGCGAGGCTTACAGGACGGTTCGCGGACGAAATAATCTGTGACTCACTCGAAATAAAGCGTCGATGGCATAAAGAGTTTGATCGCGAAGGCCTGTTTATTCCATATGGCGGTGACGTGCCGGCCGAGCGAAACGATATTGGCGGTTACAAACCAGGAAGCTACGCGCTCATGGTTGCACGGTTTGTACCTGAAAACACTGTTGCAGAGTTCATCTCAGCGGCTGAAGTTATCAGCCTCACGCACGATGTCGTGATTGTCGGAAGTTCTGGCTATGGCGGCGTATTAGAGGATCGAGTCCGCCAGCTCGCTGAAGCGTCTCCACGGGTGCATTGGCTCGGCCATTTGAGCGATGACCGTAAACTCTTCTCTCTTTGGAGCAACGCCGGTGCATATTTCCATGGCCATAGCGTGGGTGGCACCAACCCGGCCCTTGTTCAGGCGATGACGTGTGGTGCGCCGATCGTCGCAAGAGATACCGTGTATAACAGAGAAGTTATGGGGACAACGGGAATCTTCTGCCCGCCAAACCCCGCCGAAATTGCCAAGTCGATACTCGCGCTGCTTGCAGACAGCGAGAAACAGAAAGTCCTAGGGGCATCGGCGATCGAAAGGGCGAAGACATCTTATTCATGGGGGGACATATGTCGGAAATATGAAGCCGCGTTGGCCTCTGCGGCAATGAGTAGTGGCGGTCAATACGCATGACGATCTCAGAACGCCTTACTAGTCGAATAATCACCAAGGTTAAAGGCGAAGAGTACACGGTCGACCCTAGGATAGGATCCGACTATCTCCTTCGAGAACTCGTCCGCCGAGTGATTATGGGTGTTCGAGGAGTAATTCGATTCAGGCGGGCCACGGCAGCGCCTTTCGTCGGACGAAACGTTAAGTTGCGGGCAAAAAGCAAGATCTTCGTACATCAGGGCGTCTCGTTCGCTGACGGGGCATACATCGACGCAATGTCCACTGATGGAGTTCGGCTGGGAAGAAATTCCACCGTCGGCAAGTACACTCGAATCGAATGCGTGGGCAGCCTAAAATACCTAGGACGCGGACTGATTGCTGGAAACAACGTGGGATTGGGTACCGATTCCTTTTACGGGTGTGCTGGTGGGATTGAAATCGGCGATGACACCATTATCGGAAACTTTTGTTCATTCCACTCCGAGAACCATATCGCAAGTTCTCTCGATGTACCCATTCGAGAACAGGGAGTTAGTCATAGCGGCATCGTAATTGGAAGAGGGTGCTGGATTGGTGCACGTGTCACGATCCTCGATGGAGCGACAATTGGAGATGGCTGTATCATTGCAGCCGGGGCTGTCGTGACGGCTGGTAGATACGCGGACAACTCTATCTATGGTGGGGTTCCTGCGAAACTCTTGAAAGCGCGTTGAGATGAAGGCATCCATGTCTGTATTAATTTCGCACCCTTCTCCTGACCTATATGGATCCGATCTCCAGCTATTAGAGACCGTCGAAGCCCTAGTAGCTGACGGTCATACGGTGCGTGTTGTGCTCCCCGCAACGGGTCCACTGGAGAGTCGAATAGTAGCTCGCGGCGCATCAGTACAGATTTTTGATTTTCCAGTAAGCAGAAAATCGCTTCTGAGTATCACGGGAATCCCCGTATATATACTCAAGAGTGTTGTAGCAGCATTCAAGATATTTCGGATTCTTCGGAAAATCAGGCCAAATGTTGTATACGCAAACACATTGACTACTCCAGTTTGGTTTCTATCGGAACTTTTAGCCGGAACCCCGGTTATATGTCATGTCCATGAGGCTGAACAATCGAACCAGAGAACGGTAAGGTATGCACTACTTCTTCCTCTGACTCTCTGCCGAACGATCATTGTGAACAGTAGGGCGTCCCGCGAGGTGATTGTAACGTCGCTTCCGCGCCTAGAGAAACGTGCGAAAGTGGTGTATAACGGAATTCCTCACGATGACAAAAAACCCCCGTCGGCAGCACCTGAGGGCGGACACTTCAGGCTGGCACTCGTCGGTCGTTTGTCGCCGAGAAAGGGTACCGATATTGCATTGGAAGCCGTTGCCCTCCTCATATCTCAACAATATGACGTCTCTATAACGCTGTATGGCGATTTCTATCCAGGCTACGAATGGTTCGACGCAGATCTCAGGGAACGCGCTGCGCGACCTGACCTTGCAGGTAGAGTCCATTTTGCCGGGTACGTCAAGGACGCCCGAGCTAAGCTTGCGGACGCTGATATCGTGCTGGTGCCATCACTTGCCGAACCTTTTGGAAATGTTGCCGTTGAGGCCCAGCTTGCGAACCGACCCTTGATTGCATCACGAGTTCAAGGACTGTCGGAAATAGTGACTGACGGCGAGACCGGCACCCTTTGTCAGCCTGGGAACGCAAAGGAACTGGCAACAGCGGTGTCTCGATTAATTGATAACTGGAGCTCGGCATTGCGAATGGCGGAAAATAGCTACAGTAGCGCCGCGGAACGCTTTGGAGTAGAACGCTATCAGGCTCAGGTTCTCCACGAGGTTTCATCGTTGGCTGTCGCCCCCCGGCGCTCAAGCGTTCTCCAAATTTTTGACGGGAGAAGGTCGTGACCGAGAATCACGTTGGATATCCAGTAGTCGAGAACGAAAGTTCGACCAAGCGGTGCATCTCTGTCGTGATGGTCACCTACAACAGTCGAGATCTTCTGAGCGAAAGTCTCAAACCATTGGTTGATGCGAGTGAGTTCCAGATAATCGTTGTTGACAATGCATCTCACGATGGCACTGCCGACCATATCAAGAAGACCTACCCTTCTGTTCTCTTGATACAGAGTGTGGTCAACCTGGGATTCGCAAAGGCGGTAAACATCGGGGCAAAGGCAGCGCTGGGTGACACAATCGTTCTCCTGAATCCGGACGCCATTGTGGGCATTGATAGCATCATGAGTCTGGATAGTACCCTGAAAGAATCAACTCAGATCGGTGTTGTCGCGCCGCTGCTAGAGCATCCTGAGCTCAACCTTTCGGTACGCGAAGCGGGTATGCAGCCGTCATTGTGGCGGATCTTTTGCCACTATTCGGGTCTATCTAGAGTTCTTCCTCAACACAGTTTGTTTCGAGGACTATATGTCTTGCGGCGGGATCACTTTTCCTCGACGGACGTCGAGTGGGTCTCGGGTGCTTGTATGGCGGTGCCGCGTGCAGTGTGGACGAGGGAGAATGGGTTAACCGAACGATGGTTCATGTACGCGGAAGACGTCGAGTTTTGCATGCGAGTTAGGCGATCTGGACTCCGTGTCGTGCTGTCGTCCGAAAGTTCTGGCGTTCATGGGCTCGGAAAAAGCAGTAGTGTGGCAGACAAGGCGCCTGGTACTGAGTGGATGGTGAATCTTTACGAACTTTACAAGTCGGATATTGCGAGTTCTCGGATTCAGAACATCGGTTGGAAGTACGTCTTCGCTGTCGGCATGCTCACAAGAGCTATTGCGCACGGTGTACGTGCCGTTGTAAGACGTGAGAACTTCAATTCAGACCCGAACTACAAACGGTTCATGTTCTACTCACGCGAAATTCTTCGGGTCAGTTCGGCGGTCGGGAAATGAACATCTTGGGAACGTCGCGCCGGGTTCAGAGTCGGCGAGAGACGCGGTTCCTAATTTTTGTCGTCGCCGCTGTGTTGATCTTGACCTTCGCTGTGCCAATATTTTTGGGACAGCTTGCGGCCCTGGTGCTGATTGTTGCTGTTGGATTATTCTCACTATCCGTGCTGCACCCTAAATTCGCTATGGTGCTGTGGCTTACTATAAGTTGCTTCGTGCCCTTCTGGGTAGGAGTAGACAATCCGTTCTATCTACCTGCCAGTTCACTGGCTGGGTTGCTAGTACTTGGGGGTGCGTTCGCAAAGAATCCATGGAAACTATCCGGTATCGACATTGGCGTTCTTCTTATCTGCGCGATATGTCTTGTGTGCGGGATTGTGGGTTTGTCTCGCCCAGGTGATGTGACAAACGTTATGACTCAATGGCTGCTATCGTTCGTGGTTGGTCGACTGCTGCTCCAGCGCGCTGGTGTTCAATTCACCTACAGGGCGATTGCCATAGTATTCACCGCTGCGGCAGCATGTGCAATCATCGAGTTTTCGCTGGACTGGAACCCGTATTACAGCTGGGTGATTGACAATACTCAGTTCTTGGCTTGGGGCCATGAACAAGAGCGCGGTGGGATTGTTCGTGCAGAGTGGGCATTTGGACACTCTATTGCATTGGGTTGTTCGTTGGCGATGGCTATCCCTATCGTTCTGGCGTGTGATATTCGGGCGGGCTATCGCGCCATGATGGTAACGGTATTGTTGGCAGGTACTGTCGTTTCCTTTAGTCGATCTGGAATGTTGAGTGCAGTCTTAGCCGTGGTTTTGTCGCTGCTGTTCTATGCCGAGCGGGAGCGGACACGGGGCAAAGTTGCGCTTGTGTTGGTCCTCGGCGGGGTCGCGTGGTTTGCGGTTCCTCAGATCCTTGCCGTGTTTGCCAAAGAGGGCCGCGGCGCGACCATATCTGCTGACTACAGAGTCACGCTTATAGATCTGATTCCATCGATGAATCCGCTCGGTTTGGCGTCAGGATACACAGAGCCATCCCAAGGGGAGTTCTATTTCCAAGGGTTCAAGTCGATTGATAGTACCTTCGTTCTTCTTGGCGTGAGTTTTGGCTATTTGATAGCAGCAATGGCTCTATACGGTTGTGGATGGCTAATCTGGCGGGTCGTTCGCCGTACTTCTATGGCGCCCGCTATAAGTCTGCTAGCTGTCGTTCCAGCGTTGTTTACGGTTGCTCTTATAACCCAGTTCGGGTCTATTGTTTGGTTTTACTTTGGGATGGTCTCATTTCTAGTTTGGGAATCCAGGAATGTACGTTTAGTGGCTTTAAGCGGCGGTATTTTGCACCCCGCGGGACAAGATCGTAAAAATTTCAGTCAACTAAATCCAGAAACCGCAGCGGGAGCAGCAGATGGAAGATAGAAAAAGAGTGCGCGTACTAGTGCTCTGGGCCGATCCCGATGCGGAGAACCTGGGATTGCAGGCCTTAGCCGCCGGCGCACGCTTGGCTGCGACGGAAATCTGGGGACCGTGTGACGTAGTGTTTCATACCCACAACACAGCCGGTACACCGCTCACGAGACTTGCGGCCCAGAGAGATTTGGCAGGCAGGCGTGGTGGAATGACTGAATACTTCAAGACATTTAACGTCATCCTGGACACCGGTGGCGGTGACAGCTTCACCGATATATATGGATTGCGGCGGCTATTGCTAATGAAGTACGTCCGATACGCCGCAAAGAAAGCCCGTAGGCCCGTGGTAATGACGCCTCAGACAGTCGGTCCATTCGAAACTCGTGTCGGTAAGATGGTTGGGAAGTCGATGCTGCGCGGCTGTGCATTCGTTTGCACACGCGATCCTGAGAGTGCTGCTTATGCACGGAAGCTTGGTCGGCAAGCTGATGTCGAGTCGACGGACATGGCGTTCGCTCTAGGAAAGTTGAGGCGAAGCCAGCTATACGATGTAGTAATCAATGTATCCGGTTTGCTTTGGAATCCGAATCCGCATGTCGACTATTTGGGCTACCGGTCAAGTGTAATCGAACTGATCGAAGAGTTGTCTAAGCGCGGACGAAGAATTAGTCTTCTGGCTCACGTCTTGAGTTCGAACTTGATGGATAACGACGTCCCGGCTGTCGAGGCTGCCGCCTCCGCCAGTGGAATCTCTGTCGATGTGTTGATTCCAAGAGATCTTGCGGACGTCCGCCGCATATTGGCCAGTACGGAGGTGCTGATTGGTTCACGGATGCACTCTTCGATCAATGCTTTGGCAGTCGGTACGGTGGCAATACCGTGGTCATACTCCAGAAAGTTCGCGCCGTTGATGGCATCGATTGGTTGGGACTGCACTGTCGACCTAAGGTCGGGTCTCGATCCGGTGGCCGAGACGCTTGGCCTACTGGGAAGCACGAACTTCGGGAATTTGCAGGAGTCAGTCTTGTCAGTCAATGACAGGGCAGACGCTATGATTCGGTCCTTTACCGGTTCGCCGAAATGGTCCTCAATCTCGGATGCCATGAATGGTGCGTCAGTGTGAGTCGCCGAGCGCGCTCGAAGACGAGCGATCTTGAATGTATGCGGTCGTCGGTTGTTGGCCGGGTGGTCGCGCACATCTATCGGCGAGTGCCGTTTCGTTCCAGTGTGCTTAGGATGATAGTGCGGCTGGAGGGGGGAGACATGTATTCGCGGAGCCTAAGAACCGTGCTGGCTCATCATTTCGGTGTTGTTGCAGGCGAATTTAGCTATGGCTCCCTTCTTCAACCAGGCAACGCCGATGAGCGGTCTGTACTTGGCCGCTATGTATCGGTGGGTCCGGGTGTGAGGCGGATAGGAGCCGCTCATCCGCTCGACCATGTAAGTATGCATCCCTTTTGGTATAACGCAAGGCTGGGCTTTGTTGACGATTCGCAAGACGTCGCTCGGACAGGTTGCGTCATTGGTCATGATAGTTGGATTGGTGCCAATTCGATAATTCTGCCGGGTTGTAGGTCAATCGGAGTCGGCGCGGTCATTGGGGCCGGGTCGGTGGTTACCCGGGACGTCCCCGCATTTGCTGTTGTTGCAGGAAACCCAGCGCGCGTGCTGCGCTTTCGGTTCGAACCCGAGCAAGCTGCGCGAATTTTGGATAGCGAGTATTGGACGTTGGATCCCATAGAGGCACGCCGGCTACTCGATTCCTATGCTGCCAATGGCGAAACACCGTAAGGGCCGCGCCGTCATCACATCGAATTCTGCAGGTCCGTCAATGGGATCGCCTCTGCTGATTTCGGTCAGTCGTGTGACGATAATGATCATCGCCCTTGGAACGGCACCCATGATATCGAGGGAGCTTGGACCGGAGGGCCGCGGTGTGTATGCGACGTGCCTGGCTGCATTGAGCCTGTCGCCCGTCGTGGTGGGATTAGGCATTCCGATGGCTGTTCGGCGTTTGGCTTCTGTCGGAGAATTTGCCCCGGTTGTGAGGGTGTGTTATCGGATAGCGGGGCTGCTGGTCAGTCCTGCATTCGCGATTGGCGCTGTCGTTGCAATCTTCCTGCTGCCCGAGATAGCAGGTGTAGATCGAACATTGTTCTTGGTGGCGATGGGTGTGTCTGCGCTGTTCGTTGTCGTTCTTTGCGTGCAGAGCGCGCTGATAGCGAAGCAGCGGTATCGTAGCATTGCGGTCCTGCAGTTTGTTCAGCCCGGTGTAACGGCTTTTTTCGTTATTTTCTTTTGGCTATTCTCGTCATTGTCGATTAGCCATCTTATGTTGGCTTACATTGCTGGAACCGTAACCGCGGTCGCCATTTCGCTTGGCCAGATTCGCGTATCCGTTATAGGCCCACGATTGTCTATGATTTCAATCGGACGTGAGGGAATAAAGTACGCTGGCAGCCAGATCGCGGAGACCGCTAGCAATACAATTGTACTGTTATTCGCCGCAGTCGCGATGGGTGCCCTGCAAACCGGACTACTATCAGTGGCAATGACCTTGGCCGCCATCCCGCTGGCTGGAGGCTATGCCGTTGGCTCTGCAGTCTTTAAAAACATTGCATCTGCGTCGCCCGATAGACTGCAGTATGTTCGAAGGCTTGCGATTCGAACTGCTGTATATGGCGGGTCGGTCATCGCTGTGATCCTCTCGATGGCAACGCCGATAGGAGTTCCGTTCCTTTTTGGAGCAGAATTCAGAGATTCAGTGTCGCCCGCTCTGATCTTGATTTTAGGATCTCCCCTACTCGTAGTGAATTATGTTGCTACTCAGGTTCTGGGAGCAGAGGGGCGCGGTAGGACAATGACTGTGTGTCAGCTCGCGGGAATCCTGGTCTCTCTGGTCGGCCTCTTCACGCTTTCGCCAGCGATGGGGGCAGTCGGTGGCGCCGTCGGTGTCTTGCTTGGATGGACAGTGACTATGGCCGGCAGTTTGGCTGCGCTGCGTGTGGGTCCGTCTGTACTTGTAATCGGTACTCGGGATATCAAAGCTTCATTAAAGCTCTGCCTGAAGGGTACTGTGTAGCCGTTTAATCTGCATCATCGCTGTCAACTTTGACGCGTACGCACAAAAGTCCCCGCTAGGGCACGCAAAGCCTTCATTCCGGATTGTCGTCCGATTCGAATGAGGTTGTAGCCTTTGTATTGGGGAATTCGCTTGCCGGCGACGCGCCGCCCGACGAGTCGTGCCGCAAGTGTCAGCTTACGTTCGGTCTGGAGGGGTTGGACCGCGGAGACGAGATCAAGCTTCAGTGGCGACCTGGTGATTATTCCGTCTCTCTCGGCCGCTTCGAGCAGTTCCTCGCCACGGACGGTGCGTGCGATCGCGACGGATCGACCGTCAGCATTCTCGAACAATGGGTAGCCCTTGCTGTCGACTTCCCAGTAGTCGCCAACTGCTATATCGGAATGCCCACCGGTGCCGTCCACGCAAATTTTGCAGCGCCACTGAACAGTTCGACCGAGGTGGGTCCCCCATGACTGGTCGTATGACATCGTTCTGGTGTCGCCGCTTTCGAGTTTGATCGTGAATTCGCCTGGCCATCCATTTCCGCGGTATCGTAGATGTTCAATATCATCTGCAGGCGCTTCAAGTAACTCTGCTAGCGAATCAGTCGCGAGTTGACTAGGTGTGCCGGCGCAGAAGAAAGACAAAACAATTGGACGCTGGTGGTCCTGCAGTCCGAGCGCGTCCCCAAGCTGCTTGATCGCTGAAGCTTCGCAAGGTTTACCAATCAATGCCGACGTCTGAAAATCGTCAATTTTCAGGTTTGTAAGGTTCGCGACCGGTGCGTACCTCGAACCGGCCGCAGTAAGCGCCTCGTCGCGAGTGGTGATAGTGAGTGGCACAGTTCGACGAGGATCTACTTTTGCTTCGGTACTGGCTACGACGGAACGAATTCTTCCTGTTGAAATTAGCCAGTCGGTCATGGCGGTGAGTACACCTGCGCTGCTGCCGGCTTCACGGATCTCTGGATCATTTGCCCAGGCGACCCAGCTTGACACGTACCCGCCGAAGATATCGCTGTTTTTTAACACTGCAGACTTGCTTGCGGTCATCGTGATTCCCGGGCACATGCTTTTGAAAGTCTTCGCCTCGTCAGCTCCTGTTTGATGGTGGGAATTTGAGCGAGCCACCACCGGACGCATGAAACCGTCGTTGCTTAAAGAAATGCTGACGCGATTGGAAACCAAGGCGCACCCGCCACATCCGCTGCAGTTGTCGTTATCGAGGACTCGCTTAACAGCAGATGCGAGCGGGTCGCTAGACAAAGGTTCGCTCCTTGGGGGGGCTCATGAGGAGATGCTATTTTGATTCAGTCTACGGTTCTGCGTGGTGCTACGCATCACTTGCTCTCTTGCGGCGCGCGTCACAGAGATTTGTCGGGATATATGTTGGTAGTTCGAAGTCGATCTGGGAGACTGCCGGGTATGCGGGGAATCATTTTGGCGGGCGGTACCGGGTCGCGTCTTCATCCGATCACGATGGGCGTGAGCAAGCAGCTTGTTCCGGTCTACGACAAGCCGATGATCTACTACCCGCTTTCGACGCTGATTCTGGCGAACATTCGTGACATCTTGATCATCACCACCCCGCAGGACTCGGAGCAGTTCCAACGTCTGCTCGGTGACGGCTCGCAGTTCGGCATCAACCTCACCTACAAGGTCCAGCACACCCCGAACGGTCTCGCGCAGGCGTTCGTCCTCGGTGCCGATCACATCGGGTCCGAGGGTGCTGCTCTGGTGCTCGGTGACAACATCTTCTACGGTCCAGGGCTGGGCTCGCAGTTGGGTAGGTTCGAGTCGATCGAGGGCGGCGCGGTCTTCGCCTACGAGGTCAAGGACCCCAGCGCGTATGGCGTCATCGAATTCGACGCATCCGGTCGGGCGGTGTCGTTGGAGGAGAAACCGAAGGTCCCCAAGTCGAACTATTCGGTGCCGGGTCTGTACTTCTACGACAACGATGTCCTGGCCATCGCCCGGGATCTGCAGCCGTCGGCGCGGGGGGAATACGAGATCACCGACGTCAACCGGCACTATCTCGATGCGGGCCGGTTGGCGGTGCAGGTGCTGCCCCGTGGGACGGCGTGGCTCGACACCGGCACCTTCGATTCGCTTCTCGATGCCTCCAATTACGTGCGCACCATCGAGCAGCGTCAGGGTCTCAAGATCGGGGCGCCGGAGGAAGTGTCGTGGCGTCGAGGGTTCATCAGCGACGACGAACTGCGTGAGCGGGCGGAGAAGCTCGTCAAATCCGGGTACGGGCAGTATCTGCTCGACCTTCTCGATCGCCGTCAGTGAGAAAAGTGAAGCAATGAGTTTTCGTGAGTTGAAGATCGCTGGCGCCTACGAGTACACCCCGCGTCAGTTCGGTGACGATCGTGGTGTGTTCTTCGAGTGGTTCAAATCCTCGGCGTTCACCGATGCGGTCGGTCGGCCCTTGACGTTGGAGCAGGCGAATTGTTCGGTCTCCGCGGCCGGGGTTCTGCGTGGGATCCATTTCACCGACACCCCGCCTGGGCAGGCGAAGTACGTCACCGCGGTGACCGGTGCCTTCCTGGATGTGATCGTGGACCTGCGGGTGGGTTCGCCGACGTTCGGGCAGTGGGACAGTGTGCTCATCGACGATGTCGATCGGCGTGCGGTGTATCTGCCGGAAGGGTTGGGGCATGCGATCTTGTCGCTCGAGGACGGATCGACGGTGATGTACCTGTGCTCGATCGAGTACACCCCGTCCCTGGACCGCGACATCGATCCGTTGGATCCGGATCTGGGTATCGACTGGCCGACCCTCGCACGCGACGGATCCCCGCTCGAGTATCAACTCTCCGACAAGGACCGAGCGGCACCCTCACTTGCGGACGCCATCGCCGCCGGCTATCTGCCGAAGTACCAGGGCTGACCCCCTCGTAGTGACCGAATGTCTCATTCGGTCACCCGCGCCGCTGAACGCACAGGTTCCAGCGAACGCGCAGGTTGGAAGCGTGCTGCCGGAGGCAAGGGCATATCAGATTTGGCTTCGGCGCACATGCATGTACGTTGTCAGTTGAACAGACACGACTAGTACTTTGATAAGTGTCCTCGCCGCACTGCGACGTTCGTGGAAACCGCAGGGACGGTCAATACCGCGCGTCCATTGCGATGCACGCCCCGTCTGCTAGCAGATAGGCACCTCAACGACCGATTCGGCGTCCCCAGTCTGCGGCTGGATCGGTGCCTGCGGTTCTCCCGCCGCGACTGGCTCCTCGAACTCGTACTCGATGACGTTCGTCTGACCTGGCTCGGTGACGACCGGAACGTAGTAGATGGGGTGCCCGCGTTCGAAGCCGCCGCCGAGAAGGAACAGCGACGAGCCGTTGAGAGTCGCCTTCTTCAACACTGCGCCCTGTGTCGCGTACAAGGTGACGATCGACCGATTGGTTCCAGGCGGTCCGTCATAGCGAGTCGAGTCGTTCTGGCGGCCTGCAACATAGACCGGATAGTCTTGTGCCGGAGCTCTGTTGGTGATCGATGCAGTGACCTTGGTGGGCCGCGTCGTGCCCTCGCAGGAGCCGCCGGAGTAGGTGACTGACCGGTCCAGGTAGTAGTCGAGCTTGCCACCTGCACCGTTGTTGACGACGACCGCTGCGTAGGGGGCCGCTGTATCGGGCACTTCGTGGCCGACTTTGGTCGGTCCGAGGATTCGTTGAATCTCAGGGTCAGCACTCCATATTGCAAGGTGCCCTTCGCTAGCTGCTTTACCGATCGCGTCGAGTAGCGCGGACGGTGATTTGATGTCGCCTTGCATCTTGGCAACCACTGCCGCCGCAATGTTCTGTAGATACTGTTTGCGTGCAATCTGGTCGTCTTGGAACCGGAAGTAGGCGTCCGACTGCGTGATTCGAACGACGTTGTCGGCATCGATAACTTCGCCATCGGCGAGTTTGACCGCGCCGACGACCTCGAGGATGTAACTCAACGCGACAGGATCCGTAGCGATCGCACCGTCGATGACCTGTCCGGTTTCTTGTTGCCACATCGATTGCCAGATCTGCCCCGCGTAGGGAAAGTGGGGGCTTACATTGCTGTTCTGCCAGTTCTGCGTTGCCTGGAATCGTTGTTCGTA
Organism: Rhodococcus sovatensis; assembly: GCF_037327425.1. Classification (NCBI taxonomy): domain Bacteria; kingdom Bacillati; phylum Actinomycetota; class Actinomycetes; order Mycobacteriales; family Nocardiaceae; genus Rhodococcus; species Rhodococcus sovatensis. Next base: position 5,468,491 of record NZ_CP147846.1, read on the forward strand.
GGCCTTGTAGAAGTCGGGGCCGAGATCGATGGGGTCGTAGTTCCTGGAAAGTTCTTTGTTGCTTGCCAGATCGTCGACTTGGACCCGCCCATCGACGGCTGACAGAATGGCGAATCCGCCGATGAGGCCGCCGGTTCCACGTGATTCCGCGTTTGTCTGGAACGCCATGAAGTAGTTACGCGGGCCGTCTGCACCGATCATCGACGGCATGACCTCAGCGGCGATCCTTGTGTTTGCCAATAGGCTGGCCAGGTCGGTCACCTGCTGTTGTAGTTGCACACGAGCGTCGTCGATCTGGCTGATGGATGAGGACTCAGGAATGGCGTCGGCCTGAGCTTTCAGTTCATCGGCGGAGTCAGCGATCGCTACGAGAGTTGGCGTTGCGTCACGCAGCACCTGAACATCGATTCGACCGTCGGGGGACTGAAGCTGGCTGGGATCGAGGACGGGCCCCAACTGCACAGCGGGTTCCAGCACGTTCTTCGCCAGCCCGTCGACCACGTCGATGATCTGCGTTACCGAGTCGAGTGGATTGCCAAGGAACGGAACAGCCGCCGCAAGACGCCAAATGGGTGAATCGGCGGCTTGCTTCGCGCTTGCCGATGCCTCGACTGCTTCTGCCGCCTGCTTCATGGCATTGTCCGGGTTTCCTGAAGTCACGGACTCACGTGCCGCCGATGCGGAGTTCTTGGCAATGTTCAGATCCGAGTAGGCGGTTTTTGCGGTGTAGCCGAGCCACCCCAGGAGCGCCACCACAACAACGACGCCGATGCCGCACCCAATCAAAATGCGCCGACGCACAGGATGGCGCCGTTGGCGTGCGGAACTGCGGCGCCGGCGTCGTTCGCGGTTGCGCCGACTCGATGTGTCGGTCCAGCCGCCGTAAGCGTCGTAACTGGACGGTCTGCCTTTGCCCATGAGTCGAACGGTCCCTTCGTCGAGCGTCAGACTATAAGAGTGAGCGGACGTTGACATCTCGGACATGCCACCTGGAACACCGATGACGTCGGGGCCGGCTATATCGACGAAAGGCGCTGTCACATCGCCCAATATCCAGCCAAAAACGGGTTGTCAGCTTCCAGTTCGGGCCCGATGACCTGCTATGAGTTCCGAGTGCTGGTCCAAGTCCCCCTGCTAGTCTGACCCGCGTGCCGGGGAGGGCGCTGGGGGAGGAAAAGAACGTATGGGGGAAGACTCCGTAGATCACGGGCATAGCTGTCAGCTGGACACACACGGATACGCACTCTGATGGGTGTGCTGGTTTCCCAGCTGCGGTCGTGGACGCCGCAGGCGCTGGTCGCAGTCGCGGCTGACGTCGGGTCGATCAACGACGATTTCGACGACCGCCTGTCCCAGATGGAACGCAGCACCGACGAAGCCTTGTCGGATTGGGAAGGCGACGCGGCCGCTGCTGCATTGGCCCGTTCTCTGTCCGACCGGATCGTCGGGACCCACATCGTCACTGCCGTCGCCGCTGTCTCCGAGACATTCGGACAGGCCGCTAGCAAACTTGTAGCTGTGCGAGATCCAGCACTGAGAATCGTCGATTCCGCAATCGCAGAGGGCTTCACCGTCGAGGATTCCGGCACGGTCATCGCCCCGTCCAGTTCTACTGGGGATGCCATGATCGACATGCTCATGCAGTCGAGCTTCGATGAAAAGGCCAGAATCTTCCAAGCCAGCCTCATCCCTCTTCTCGAGTCTGCAGCAGAAGTCGATCGCGCGTGCGCTGTAAGCCTTGCCGACGCCATGTCCGACCTCGCCGATATCACCACTGCCTCACCTGCTGCATCCTTGTACTCGCCCGAGGTCCGAGCAATCCTCGACGGGAGTGCATTCCTGCCCGAGGATCCGGTGGCGCTCGCCGAGTTCTGGGACCAGCTGTCACCGGCCGAGAAAGACGGGCTTGCGGCCTGGGACCCCACCATCGGCAATCGTGACGGACTGCCCGCGATCGACAAGTCCCGCTACAACGAAGAACTGCTGCAGACGTTGTCCGCCAACGCCGATGCGAATGTCGACGACATCGAGGCCCGCCATCCTGACTGGTTGAAGGGCGAGAACCTCCCTCCAACCCAAGGAATTATCAGCGATGAGGACAGCGACAGGCAGCGCGAATTGGACCGGTGGCTCGAAGAGAGGGCCGCAGCCGAGAAAACCGCCTTCGGATACCGCGAGGTTCGGACACAGCTCGACAAGGACGGGGTGCCGCGCTACCTGATGAATATCGATGCTGAGGGCCGCGGTGCCATCGCCCTCAACAATCCCGACAGCGCAGGCCACGTCGCTACCTACATCCCCGGGACGAGCTCGGGGTTGCCGTCACTGGGAGGTGACATGGATCGTGCAGGCAACCTTCTCGACGCCGCAAACAGTGAAAACGGTGGGCGCAATTCTGTCGTCACATGGGTTGGCTACAACGCCCCACCCGAAATTCACAATGCAGGATCTTCCGAGTACGCCGCGGCGGGCGCACCACGCCTGGACAGTTTCCAAGACGGCCTGCGGGCAGCGCACGACGGCGCACCGTCGGTCAATACCGTGATCGGACACAGTTACGGCAGTACCGTCATCGGGCACGCGATGAGCGAAGGCAATTCGCTCGACGCCGACCGCGTCATCTTCGTCGGAAGTCCGGGCGTCGGAAACGGTATCGACGGGGTGGAAGACCTCAGACTCGATAGCGTCGACCCGTCGTCGAATCATGAACGCATTTTCGCAACGGCGGCGGCGACGGACCCGGTAACGTGGATCGGCGGCGCGGCTGACACTGTGGCCGAAGCAGGTTCGGTGATCGGGCTTCCCGGTGACATCAGCCTCATACACGGGCCCGACCCGACCAGCTCGTCCTTCGGCGCGACAGTCTTCGAGACCGACCCAGGTCCGAGCATCGATATCGGCGGCATGGACTTCGGGGTCTCGCCGTCCACTCACAGCGACTACTTCCTCATCAACAACCCGGGACTGGAAGAAATGGGCAGAATCATTGCGGGCACGAGGTAATAGACGATGACACTCTCGTATCGCCGGGTCTTGGCAGCCCTGTCGACAGCTGCGGTCCTGTCGACTGCAGCACTTGCATGCTCGACCAGCGGAGGCAAAAGCATGAACGAATCCTTGACGTCCGAGTTGTCGATGAATCGGACGATCGAATACCTCGAGCAGTCCGTATCGGCGCTCCCGGCCGGTGCCAGATTGGACCGCGTGCACCCGGAACTTCAGGCGGACATGACATTTGGCGGGTTCAAACCCTGCTACGACAGCAATGCCGTGGTGGATGGGCCGGAGTATTTCGGTGCGGGCTACTGGGTCGTCGATGGCGGTGACGGGCAGGCAGGGTTGAAGACCTTGGTGGCACGATGGCAGGAGTGGGGCTGGACAGTAGACGACGCAACGGTCGACGGTGGAAACTCAGCGCGTGGAACGTCATCCGACGACTACCTTCTGAGCGCGAAGATCAGCAGCAACGGATTTCTGAGCCTCACTGGGTCGTCACCGTGCTTCCCGTTCGAGAACGGCACCGACCTGGACGCGCAGGCTCCGGGGGTGATCGAGCAGCCCTGAACGGGCATTCGTAGCGGTCGTTCGCCGAGTGATCGAAGTGCAGATCGCGTAGCGATCGATATTGATATCGACGTCGTGGTTTGTACTTTCCCATTCCAGACCGGTACTGAAGCGCTTCTCAGTCGACGGTCAGCCATTCTCTGCGGTTCGTGGACTGTTTTGGCCCGATTTCCGGTCCATCGTCTTCCTACTCTGGACTGATCCAAGCCATTGTATTTCATTCACCGGGCGCGTTCCTGCGGGGTACTTTCTGTCGATACTGCGACAGGGGTGGGAGCGATGAATGATCCGAATAGCGACAAATCGGTCAATCCGGCTCGTGAGTTCGTCGTCGTCGAGCTGCGAACCCATGGAGTCAGCGGAACCCCACCCGAGTCGATGCTCGAAACCGACTCTGTAGTTGCGATAGACACAGGTACGCACAAGCGGTTCTTTCGAGAAAGAAATGGCACTGATCCCTCTCGGCGTTCGGTGGAGATCGACGGGACCACACATGAGAGGGTCCGTGAGGCATACCACTGGGGTGGGATGACTTCCGGTGGCTTCATGCAGGCGCTGTGGGCGCTGCTCCTGCCCTTTTCGCTGGTGAATTTGGCGCAGTGGATGTTGCCGGCTCCAACCGGGCCGTCCGCTGCTCGGGCGGTCACGACGGCGAGAGCTCTGATACGCGTGATCGGGCTACTGCTGACTGCGCTGATCACCGCTCAGTTGACGGTGATTCTCGCCGACCTGTTCTTCGCGCAGTGTCTGTCCTTCACAGTGCCCGTCTCCGAGGCCGCGCAATGCTGGAGTTCTGAATCGATGGCAGGACATCTACCTTCGTGGCTCGAGCGATGGACTGTGGCTAGGACGCTCATCGCCGATATCCCGGACGCGCTACGTGTCCGCTCGTTCTGGAGTGGCGTCATCGTTGCGCTGGTAGTGACCGCAGTCGTTGTTCTGTGTGGCACCATGACTGGTTCTAGATACGCTAGCAAGCTCGGGCTGAGTCAGGGCCAGGCGGACGACGAAGCAGTCGCAACCCGAGCATTGGTTCCTACCAACTCGGCACCACTCGGAGACAAAGAGTTTCGCGCTACCTCGACTGGTTCGCCGACAGCCCCCGCGTTGAGAACGCTGCACACCGTGGCGGCATTCTGCGCCTCTGGTCTAATCTTGCTCGGGATGTGGTTGCCGTCCGGACTCAATGTGGAGTCTGCATTGTTCGTCTTGACGGCTGTGCTTGGCGTCCTTGCGCTTGGTTGCAGCTTTTGGCTGGACGACCCGACATTCTCTGGTGGCCGGTATGTGCGAGGCCACACGTTCGCGCGCCAGAGGTTGAGTGGAACTGGTGGTTGGATCGCCAGTGTCTTTGCATTCCTGGTCTTCTGGGCGGTCTGTGTTCTTGTAGTCCCTGGACGATTCGATAGCTCTGCGTTCGGAACCTCGATGACAGGCTCGAACGATGGAGTGTCGGCACTGATGGTTGTACTCTGCGGGCTGTGCATTGTGCTCTTCGTGATCGTTTCCGTTCCGGCGTTCTTGCAGAGTCGGTTTCAGTGTGCGACAGTGTTGTGTACCGACCAAAACTATCGGAAACGAGTTCCTCCCAAGTTCAGAGCGATGCTATTCGGCATTCACGCACCGATCCTCGCGGCTCTGGCGTGCATCTTGGGTTCAGGGTTTGGCGCGGGGTTGGCACAGATCGTTTCGCATTTCCTTGTCCAGAACGACGTCAAGGCGCGCCTTCCGGGGATCTACCAAGCAGTTGCGTTCCTGTGGGGCGTTATTGCGTCAGGGCTGGTTGCTCTTGCGCTCGTGATACTGATACTTCTTGCTTACCGAAGTCTGTTGAAGCCATTCCCCGATGCGGCAGCTGTTCAGTTCGCTGCCGGCGCCACGACGCCGGGCCTCTGGCGCCGAGTGAAGCTTGCAGGTCGCTGGTATCTATCGCGAATCAACCAGTATCTTCACCGTATCGTTGCGTACATAGTGGGCTGTGCCGTTCTCGGAGGGTTGATTTCGATCCATACCGCTGACGATCTACCGGGGTGGTTGCTCTCGCTCCGAGATGCGACTACGGGGTGCATTGCCGACTGGGTGGTCAGCGTTGCTCTTCGTTGGGACTACCTCGCAAACCAGCCATGGTCCGCGCGCCAGGGGGCACTGGAAGGCGCGGGGTTCGCGATACTCGGACTCATTGCAGCGACGCTGCTTCGGTCGATCATGAACGCGAGAAAGAATCCGGAGAAGAGCGGCCGGAACCTTGGAGTCATCTGGGACATCGCATCGTTCTGGCCTCGTGAAGCGCATCCGGTCACGCCGCTGTCGTATGCACCCACTGCGCTCGACGACTTGGTGGGCCGCATCTACTATCACCTCGGCCTCGATCCAACGACAAGGGAGCCCAATACAAAAGTGGCCCAGAATAATCGCGTTGTGCTGTGCGGCCACAGTCAAGGCTCGCTATTGATGTATGCGGCTGTACTGCAGGTGCGGCGAGAGTTGACTGTCGACCAGCAGCCGCCTAACCTCGATCTTGCATGAGGCCGATGTGTCGGCCTGAGCGGTTCGAGATTGCGGTTTTCGAGCTCGATTGCGGCTTCGGGCATGGTGACTGTGCCGATATCGTTCGGCTGGGCGCTCGGTTCCACTGTCCGAGAGGGGTCTTTCGGGTCGATCGGTCGGTGGGTTCGGTCAGGCGGGTGCGGTCAGTGCCGCCAACCGGTTCAGTGCGGTGACGATCAGGTCGGACCAGGTCGCACTTTTCGACAGTCGCAGGTGGATGCGGCGGGCATGGTGGGCGATGCGTCCGGCGACGGAAAAAATCCGCAACCGTAGCCGTTTCGGCTCCCACCTGCGAGCGTCGTGATCGGTGAAACCGAGCATCTGAGTCCACGCGGTCAGGTCGAGTGCGAGAGCGACGATGGCAAGCCAGATCCGATTCTGATCGAACCCGTGCAACGGAAGATTGCTCAGCCCAGTATCTTTCGCGATACGGATCCGGTCCTCGCAGCGTGCACGGCGACGGTGCCGCAGTTCGAGAACCTGAACTTGACCACGGACTGTGTTCGTGGCGAACGCAGTGAGCCGCAGTCCGTCGGTATCGGTGAAACGCAATTGAGCACCCGGATGCGGGCGCTCCTTCCTGATCACCACACGCATCCCCGGCGGCCATGCCCCGAGGTCGAGGACACCGGTCGCGTCAATCACCCAGGCACCGTCGCGGACCTTCTCATCGGCGTCGACCGCGACCGACCACGCAGTGTCGGGGACCTCGCCCAGTGCGGCGACCATGGCGTCGGTGAGCCCGAACCCGATCGAATACGACACCCGCTGCCGATGCAACCACGACATGAAGACATGGCTGGCTCCCGCTCCATCGGTGCGGACCAGTACCTTCTTGCCGGGGCGGCCGCCGGTGGTGAACGGCAGTTGTGCGAGCGCCGCGCGGGTGACGGCGATGTGGTCGGCGGCGGTGTTCGAGCCGGCGTTGCCGGCGCGCAGCAGTGCTGCGAGGGGCTCGCCCGTCCCTGCCTGCCCGTGATCGACGAAGGCGAGGAGTGGGTGAAAGCCATACCCGCGCTTGTATGTTGGTGCGGCGAGCTGTTTGTCGGAGTGGGCGGTGACGAGGGTGGCGTCGAGGTCGATCACGATCGGGTTGTCTGCGGTGATGCCGTGATCGGGTGCGTCCTTGCCGGCATGTTTCCATGCTGCGGCGCGAGCGGCTGCTCGGGCAGTGTCGATGGCGGTCAGGACTGCAGGGGCATCTGCGGCCAAGGTTGCGATCAGTCTGGAGACGGTTGGGTCGGAGGGTACTTTCCCGAACACGGCGGTGTGTTCGCGCAGGGTCGCGATGTCGGCGAGGCAGTCACCACCGAGCGCCAACGACACGGCGAGGTCGGTGATGATTTTGCCGGGGTCGAACTGCGCCAACGGTTTCCGCCACAACGAAAGCTGCCCGGACAACGCTGCGGTGAGCCCGGTAGCGTCCGCGGTTCGGAGCAGTGTCACCGCTCCGGCGTGCGACACGATGCCGCCTCCGGTGGCATCGACAGACAGGGCGGGGTAGGGCGACGTAGACTTACTCACCGGGATGGTGCCTCTCGAACTGGTCGGGTTTCAACTGTGGTAAGTCGAATTCTCCCAGTTCAAGGCACCATTCCACCATCTTGACACGCCGCCACTAACTACCGGCATGAAAGCCCCAGGCTAACAAGGACGCGTTGAGCCGGCTAGCTCTGATCACCTACGGCTCGCAACTGCAATGGGCGTTCGTTCGAGGATTCCCGTCGATGCTCAGCTTCGAATCGCATGGCCGCGTGATGGGCACGTTGGAAGGGCGGTGGCGCAATCTGATTCGGTTCACCGATTTCGTGGGAGGACCAGTACTGTCCTGGGATCGCACGGTCGGCGCTGGCCAGACCCTGAGCGCCGAGGTTCTGGTTCCATGGAACGGGACAGCAATCTATCAGGAGGAGGCCGGCGAGACGGTCGCCCAAGGGCTCGTGAAGCTCGGCCGAGAGTATTGGTTGGCTGATCCTGAGCCTGGTACAGAAAAGATGCGGGGGCACTCGGACTACTTCGCCAGCAGCCACTGGGATGATGTCCTAGCCGCGTTGTTCTCGAAGGCAGTACCGCCAGCGGGCACGAACAATCCTGCTGCCTCTTCGGTAAGCGGTCCGGAAGCGGCGGCGGGCGGAGCCGAATAGACGGTCGGATATCGATAGGTGCTCCGAGTGCGAATAGAAGAGTTGTGTTCTGCAGATTCGGGGCCCGATAAATCGCTGATGTTCGGTGACGCTTCGGCGGAACTCGGCCGCGGAATGCTAGGCGGATAGCTCTCGCGGCTCAACCGGTCAGCCCAATCTCGCCGACCGGCTGGAAAGTCCGCGTCGCAGGCCGTAGACCAGCGCACCGATCACGATGACCGCAGCTCCGGTCGTCACCGACACCATCGGCAACGCGAACGCGAGGGCGACACACCCTGCCAAACCCACCACCGGCACGATCCGCCTGGGACGGCCCTCAGCCGAGGTCAAAGTCCACGCTGCGGCATTGGCGATGGCGTAGTAGATCAGGACCCCGAACGACGAGAAGCCGATCGCATCACGTACGTCAGCAGTCGATGCGATCACCACGACGACAGCGGCGACGGCCAGTTCGGCCCGATGAGGGACCTTGAACCGCGGGTGCACGGCGGCCAATGCGTGCGGCAAGTGGTGATCGCGCGCCATAGCCAACACGGTCCGCGACACCCCCAGCACCAGGGCCAGCAGCGAACCCAGCGCGGCGATTGCAGCGCCCACCTGCACGACCGGTACCAGCCACGGCACACCCGCAGCGCGAACCGCATCGGCCAACGGGGCGGTCGACGCACCCAACTGGTCGGCTCCCAAGACAGCCAGCACCGCAACCGCCACCAGGGTGTACACGAACAAGGCAATCCCCAACGCCAGCGGGATCGCACGCGGAATCGTGCGAGCGGGGTCGCGGACCTCCTCGCCCAAGGTGGCGATGCGGGCGTAGCCGGCGAACGCGAAGAACAACAACCCGGCCGCTTGCAACACTCCACCGATGGTGACGTCGGCACCGATGTCCAAGCGGCCGACATCAGCCTGTGGTGAGGACACGCTCGCCACTACGACGAATGCCAGAACCGCCAGAACGATTGCGATGATGACGCGGGTCAACAGCGCCGACTTCTGCACGCCCCGATAGTTCACCGCAGTCAACGCGACGACGGCTGCGACCGCGACCGCGTTGGCATGCGCAGGCCAGGCGTACGCGCCGACGGTCAACGCCATTGCCGCACACGACGCGGTCTTGCCGACGACGAACGCCCACCCGGCCAGATAACCCCAGAAGTCACCCAGCCGCTCGCGGCCGTACACATATGTCCCGCCCGAGACCGGGTACCGAGCCGCCAGCTTCGCCGAGGATGTCGCGTTGCAGTACGCCACGACCGCGGCCACCGCCAACCCCACCAGCAGCCCTGTACCCGACCCTGCCGCCGCGGCAGCGGGTGTCAGTGCGACGAAGATGCCTGCGCCGATCATCGACCCCAGCCCGATCACCACCGCGTCGAACACACCGAGCCGACGTTGCAGTTCCGGCTGATCAGCTCGTGACTGTGTGCTCATCTGTGTCCCTCCCGACCGAATCACCGGCAACGCTAGCGGCTACCTGTGTGAGAGCGACGACTGTATATGGAAAGGGTGACAGCTCGTGGCTACGAAATTGATATGGGGCCGATGTTCCGTGTGACGTGCCAGCCGTCGTTCGATTCTTCGACCACGTAGGTGGTGCCGAAGCCACAATCGACGCCGCACCAGAAGCCGGCGCCCACTAGGACCGTGCCCTCAGGGGGTTCTTCGATAGCCGAGAGGCCGATGACAACTCCGTCGTCCTGCATGCCGGTCACGCCCTGTCCGCTGGGGTCGGCCCGGGTATCGATTCGATCGGTGAATTCGACGGGAGGCAACCCATCGGACAGTTCTACGATCTCGGACTTCAGTGCTTCCTCCAACGGCGCACCGTCCGCGTCGATGAAGAAGTCCGAGCCACCGGACGAGAGGGCATCGAGGATGTACACAGCCTTGAACGGAGACGGATAGCCGGCTCCTCCGAAGGTGTGGTCCGTCAACACGAGGCGATGAATGACAGCGGAGTAGATCTGAGCCTCAGGACTGAACACCGGTGGCGCTTCCGAGGGGGTGGGCAGGCTTTGATCATCGGATCCACCAGAGTCCGTGGAGCACCCGACCATGGTGAACGCGAAGAGGAGAAGCAGTGCGACCGCGCGATTGCCCATTGCAGGACCGTACCGCCGGCATCGACGTGGGTGAGTCGAATCCTCCGCTGAACGGTGATTTGTCCCGAGTTCTGTGTTGTCGACTGCAGTTGCCGACGGTTGATGACTAGTAAGACGGCAGTAAGCCCCGAGCGCCGCACCTGCCACCACTGACTTCTAGCTGACCTCCGCGTAGCGATCGCCCCAGGGGACTGCTCGTTCGAGCTGCGCAGCGAGTTGGACGAGTAGCCCTTCTCCGCCGAGCGGAGCAGTGAAATGCGCACCCATCGGAAGGCCACTCGGAGTCCAATGCAGGGGCAGCGACAGCGCGGGTCTGCCGGTCACGTTGGCCAGCTGGGTGTACGGGATCCACGAAATACTGTCCTCGATGATTCGATCGACTGTGCCGGTGTGCCGAAGAACTCCGGTAGTTCGGCTGCGCAGCAACAACTCCGACGCCAGGTGTAGCGGTTTCGGCAGATCGAACGCACCGATCCGCGGTGGGAGCTCGGCGAGGGTGGGCGTCAGTAGCAGGTCATAGGTCTCGAAGTAGGACGCAAGTGCACGTACATGCCGGTGACGACCTTCTACTGCGTTCAGGTAGTCGACGCTACTCGCCGACCGGCCAAGTGCAGCCATGACGCGGCTGTCGCGTTCGAATGCATCGTCCCTGCAACCTGTTCGACGCTTGACGTCGTCGATTTCGTACGCCAGATAGGCGAACCAAGCGAGTAGGAACTCGCGGTTCAAGGCCGCGTCGTCGAACGGGGGTGCATCGAGTAGTTCGACGGTGTGACCCAGATCGATCAATGTCTTCGCTGCAGATTCCATCGCCGCAACAGCTTCGGGGTCGGGTGTCGGACACATCGACGTGGTCGCGTACATGCCGATTCGTAGAGACCTCGGGTCCTTGTCCATTCGGGACAAGAAGCTCTCCTCCGGGCGTGCAGGCATGAAACCGGACGTCGGCTCGCCGCCTGCTATTGCGTCCAGCATCGCAGCGGTGTCGCGCACCGATCTCGATACGACGCCGTGCACCGCAGCGCCGTGCATGGCCTCACCGACCGTCGGCCCTGACGGGACCAAGCCACGTCCCGGTTTGAGCCCGACGAGGCCGCAACATGAAGCCGGTATGCGTATGGAACCGCCGCCGTCGTTGGCTCCAGCCACCGGGACAATTCCGGCTGCGACCGAGGCAGCAGATCCACCCGACGAGCCACCGGGAGTTCTGCTGCGATCCCAGGGGTTTCGAGCCGGACCATAGAGAACGGACTCGGTGATTCCCTTGGAGCCGAATTCGGGAGTGTTGGTCTTTCCGAAAATCACGAGGCCGGCATCGAGCCACCGTTGCACCACCGTGGAATGCTCGGGTGCCGCAAGATCGGTCAATGCCTTCGATCCGCTGGCGGTAGGCAACCCGGCGTAGTCCTGAGCCAGGTCCTTGATCAGGAAAGGGACGCCCGCGAATGGCCCGTGCAACGGTCGTGTCAGCTGCTCGTCGGCCTGTTCGATCATGAGCCGGACAATGGAGTTCAGCCCAGGATCGACCGAACTCGACCGCGCCAGAGCACAATCGAGCAGCTCGCGGGGGGTCACGTCACCGCACGCGACCAATTCGGCCAAGCCGAGGCCGTCGTACTTCCGATACTCATCTACTCGCACGGCCGCCAGCCTAGCGGCTCGAATATTGCGATCGAGGTGTCGGACTGAACGGGCCGGATTTTCTTGTCGGTGGTGGGTTGTAGCTTTCCTGGCATGCAGAAGTTGGGGGACTTCCAGAGCGCACACACGCTCTCCGATCAGGAGCTCGTGTCCACACTCGCGCACATCCACACCACCGAATCCTCCCTCGCCGCCTCGAAACTGGCGATACTCGCCGAATCCGACCGCCGCGGCCTCGCTTTGAAACTCGGCTACTCCTCCGTCGCCTACTGGCACGCCAAATCCACCCGAACCCCCGAAGCCCAATCCACCCGCCAGATCCGCCTCGGCTACTGGCTCGGACAACACCCCACCGTCGCAGACGCACTCACCGACGCCACCATCCACCACGCACACGCAACCGCCATCGCCGACGGCCACACCCTCATCCACACCGCAGACCCCACCCTCGACGATGATGCCCTCGACGCCCACGTCGCGACCCTCCTCGACGTCGCCACCCGATCCCTCGCCTCCACCGTCACCACACGCGCCCGCGAACTCGCCCATACCGCCGCAGCCGACGCCCAAGCCCGCCACGACGCCGCCCGCAAAGCCGCCGAAGCACGCGAGGCCGCCCGCCGCACACGTGAAGAACAAGCCCGACGCGACGCGGAAGAGAAAGCCCGCCGAACCGGCACACCCACCCCCACCCCCAGCCCCGACGACACCGACAGCACCGACTCAGCCGGCGATCCTGCTCCGGAACTTTCCGACGGACCCCGCCCACCGTCAGCAGCGGAGAACCCGGCGTTGAACGTGCTCAAGATTTTCCAGCTTCCCGACGGGCGGAGCCGCGTCGAAGGCAACCTCGACACCCTCACCGCCGAGAAACTCCGCACCGCGCTGTCCCCGCTGACTGCACCCACACCCGGGCCCGGCGGGGCCCTCGACCCCCGAACCCCCGCCCGGCGCAACGCCGATGGGCTTGCCGACATCCTCGATCGCCACCTCGCCGGCGGACGAGGGACAAGTTTTACCGCTCCCGCGCGGGTCACCCTGATCGTCACCCTCGCCGACCTCCTCACACGCCCCTGCAGCCATCACAGTGCCGGCGACGGGAACCCGCTCGATCGCGAGTGGCCGTTCGACATGGAGTGGACCGGGCCGATCTCCGGGCAACTCGCAGAACTCCTCACCTGCGATGCCGATATGACGCCGATCATCGTCGACGGCGCCGGAGTACCCCTGGCGATGGGCCGGACAGCTCGCCTCGCCCCACCCGAACTCCGACAGGCGGTCATCGCCCGAGATCGATGTTGCGTCATGTGCGGCAGACCCGCAGGCTGGTGCCAAGTCCACCACGTCCAATACTGGATAGACGGCGGACCAACAGATCTGACCAACTCGGCGTTGGTCTGCGGGCGCTGCCACCGCTCCATCCACAACGGAGACTGGCAACTCGTCCTCGGCGACGACGGACACCCCCAGGCGATACCGCCCGCCGCCGTCGACCCGGACCGACAACCCATCCCCAGCTACCACCGCCGACGACAACGCACCGCATAACAAACCGGGCACACACCCCCACCGAGATCGAAGACACGCACCCACAACCAGCAACAACGATGCACAACCTCGAACTCGGCGGGAGGTGGGGGAGCTGCCCCGAGAATTAGGTGGAACCGGATGCGCACCTGATGCGTCAAAGGAAGGTGTAGGGGTGGTGCGGTCGGCGGGCGCGTGGGCGCGTTCGCCCGAGCGAGGGGAGCGAACGATGCTCGAGGTCGACTCGGAGTCATTGCGAGCGTTGTCGTCATCGCTGGTCGAGACAGCGGACGCTGTCGCTGCACTCGACCCGTCACCGCCAGTGGAGACCGGTGCCGCAGCTATGCCCAACTCAGCGTTCGGAGCAGCGGCAGCATCATCCGCCGAACCGATACTCGCCGCCTACCGGGCAACAGCCGAACGCATCCGGGCTATGGCCGACGCCGCACTGGCCAGTGCCCACAGCTACGACCAAGCCGAAGCCGCCTTCCGCGACCAGCTCATCGAATACCAAGGCGGGCTGTGATGGCAGTATCGGTTTCGCAGCTACGTGGGTGGAACCCAGTCCTGCTCACCGGCATCGCCGAGGACATCGCCCGCGTCAACAACATGTTCGACGTGCGTGTCCACTACGTCCGGCGCACCGTCGGCGAGACACGTCCGCACTGGCAAGGCGACACCGCAGATGCAGCCGAAGCCCGCGCACTCGCCGAAGAACTCGCCAGCACGCACCTCATCGCCGCCGTCGACGCGTACTCCGCAGCGTTCGGCACGGCAGCACGGGAGATCGACGCCGTCCGGAATTCGGTTCTTGCCGTCGTCGACTCGGCCCTCGCCGACGGATTCAGCGTCCTCGATGACGGACGTGTCCTCGCCCCCGTCAGCGCGACCGGCGATGCCGTCGTCGATCTCGTGCTGCAATCGGACTTCGAGCAGCGAGCACGTGGGATCGAGGCCCAGCTCAAGCCGTTGCTGACGAACGCCGCCGACACCGACGGAACCTGCGCCGCCAGACTGCAACAGGCCGTCGACACCGTCCGTGGCCTCGAAACCACGGACAGTGCAGCGGACTCCTACAGTCCCCAGGTCACCGCGATCCTCGACGGGCACGCATCCCTACCGGACGACCCGGCAGCCCTCGCCGAGTTCTGGGATCAACTGACGCCTGCTGACAAGGACGGCCTCGCAGCGTGGGATCCGACCATCGGCAACCGGGACGGACTCCCCGCCGTCGACAAATCCCGCTACAACGCCCAACTGCTGGACACTCTCACCGTCGACGCCAAGGCGACCCTCGACGCGATCGAAGCCCGTCACCCCGACTGGATGACGGACACCAATCTCCCGCGTGAAATCGGCGCACACACGGCCGAGGACGCGGCAGCGCTGCGCGAATACGCACGGTGGCTCGATGACCGTGACGCCGCCGAAGCCAGCCTCGCGGGCTACCAGAACGTCCACACCCAACTGGGCCGAGACGGCGCTCCCGCATTCCTCTTGAACATCGACGACAGCGGCCGTGGGGCGATGGCCCTCAACAACCCCGACACCGCCCAGAACATCGCCACCTACGTGCCCGGAACATCGACGGTGCTCGCCTCGATCGACCGTGACATGAGCCGCGCCGAGAACCTGCTCGACGCCGCCAACATGGCCAGCCCCGGACCCAATTCGGTTGTCACCTGGCTCAATTACACCGCGCCGCCTGATCTGCACGCGGCAACGTCGGAGAGATTCGCCGACGCCGGCGCGCTGCGGCTCGACCGATTCCAGGACGGCCTCAGGGCGGCACACGACGGACTGCCCGCACACACCACCGTCATCGGTCACAGCTACGGCAGTACCGTCATCGGACACGCGATGCGCGACGGGGCCTCGCTCGACGTCGACGACGTCGTCTTCGTCGGGAGCCCCGGAGTCGGCGTGGCCGGAGCCGAAGAACTGTCGTTCCACGGAGTGGACCCGTCCGAGAACGCAACCCACGTGTATGCGACCGCGTCGGTGTCCGATCCAGGGGCATGGACGGGCGGTGTCGTTCCCGACGCCCACGGATCCAACCCCGTCGCACCGCACTTCGGTGCCACCGTGTTCGGGAGTGACCCCGACACGACGCAGACCTCACACATCAACTACTTCGATCGGGGTAACCCGGGTCTCGACACGATCGGCGCGATCATCGTCGGGCGGGGCGCGAGCGCATGAACCAATCGGTGACCTCGACACAGGCGCAGGACCGTTCGATGGACGCGCTCGAGCAATCGCTGTCCGCGCTGCCCGCAGCCGTCCGGTTGGACCGTGTACACCCGGAATTCCCGTGGGCACAGCTGGGTTTCGCGAAATTCGAACCCTGCTACGACGACAACACCACTATCGACGGACCACACCGCTTTTCGGCAACGTTCTGGGTTGTGGGCAGCGACGGCCGCTCCGATCTCACACTGTTGATCGAACGATGGACTCAGTGGGGCTGGGCAGTCGACGACCGGTCCGGGCAGCGACTCGGATCTGCGCGTGCGACGTCGTGCGACGACTACCGACTCATAGCAAGGCTCAGTGAGGACGGACAGCTGAGCCTCGGCATCTCGTCGCCGTGCTTCCCGTTCGAAAATCTCGACAACGTGCACGCGATCGGGCAGCGATGAGCGGGTTGGAGGAGATCACGGTCAAGGCGGCCCGCATCCAGCGAGCGGTACAAGCCGTGCGGGGGAGCGCGGTCTCCGACGGCGGCCACGTGCGCGTCGAGGTAGGAGTCGATGGATCGATGACCGATATTGTTATCGGCCAGTCGTTTTCGATGTTGCCTGCCGAAACCGGAGCAGAACTGATCGCCCGTACCCACGCTGCGGCACTGACCGCGGCCAATCAGGCCGCGCACGGAATCAGGCGGGAGCTGCTGGAGGACCCGCGCGTCGCACGGTTGGTCGATCAGACCATGACGCAGCCCAACCCGCCCGGGCAGATTCCGACCCAACCCCGGCGAACCGACGACTATGCCGTCGCAGAACCGCTGCAGCCCACCTCGATCTACGACCGCTGGTGAGGGGTCACGCGGTCGGGATCAAGAGCGAGCGCAGACTCGACGAGTTTATCCATTCCAGCAACCGGACCGCCTGGATCGGCCTGCTTCTCGGCGGTGGGAGCAACTAGCGGGTGAGTGTGAGGGTGACCGTCTCGCAGTTCAATCCTGACAGGACCGCACGGACATACGATCGACTGCAGGAACACCCGACGCGGTGAGAATTGGAGGTCTCGTCGTCAGGCTGCTGGAGAGTCCGCGGTCGCGATGGATCGTCTCCCGCTTGGAAAATGTGAATGAGTCGAACTTAATTCACCTGAATGACAAATGGATTTCATCGGCGACAGGGAACCACCACCGGGTGTCGTGATCGTAACGTGATGGTGATTACATACGACTTCGGAGTTGTAGTTGTCGGGAAGGAGTACGAGCTCGTGCCGAGTGATCAGGCGGACCGAAGTGAAGATGAGTCGTTTCATTCGGCCGCTGCGACGGTCGCCCTGAGTTCGTGGGACGCGGGCGTCAAATCGATCTTCGACAAGTTCGTTTCGACGGGAATGCTCGTGGTGCTGGCTCCGATCCTCCTATCGTGCTGGGTCTATGTGAAGAGTGCCAATCCTGGAAAGTCGCCGATCGTGAGGTTGCCCAGAATTGGATTCGGCGGACGCCGCCTCGAGGTACTCAACTTTCGCGCGCTACCCGGCCACCCGATGGTCACCTACGGGCTCGTCCACCTGCCGGAACTCATCAACGTCCTGCAGGGAGACATGAGCCTTGTCGGCCCACGTCCCCGACCCTTCGACGACACGAGGGTGAACGTCCCGGCCGCTGTACGCGTCGAACTCCACCCAGGCATGACCGGACTGTGGATTCTCACTCCCCGTACCGAACTCACGCCACAAGATATTTTCTCGCTCGACCGCTCGTACCTGGAGTCGTGGTCGCTTTCCCGAGACATTCGCATCTTGTTGGCCGCCGCGCGAAAAGTTCGGTACGGACGCGAAACTGTTTGACTGACCGGATGTCAGGTCCGAAAACGAGCGGTTGGACCTTTTTCTAGCGGCTTTTCGAGTGACCACCGGAATTTGCAGATCTAACCGTCGAAGAAAGTGCTCGACATTTTTCGACGAGTAGAGCAATTACCGTGTGTCCACTAGTTTGTAGTCAGGGGCGCTGAGATTCAACGTTGCTGGGCGACGTTCGGAGTAAGAACGCACAATTGTCTGGACCGTTGAGGAGGGGTTGCAGAAGTGGCAGTTGGGAGTGCGCTGTTGACTCGGCTTGACTTTGGGCGCTCCCCGACTTCCGGTGCCCAGACGAATTCCTCCCTGGCATCGAGTTCGAAACGTATGCGATCAGGCGAGCACAGTCGCCGCCGGCGGTTCGTTCGATGACGTGACCGAGCGGGACCCCCGAAGATCATGAAACTATTGCTGAAGCTGTGCACAAAGAATGAGGGAGCCCCAAGTGGAAATCCAGGACTACCTACAGATCCTGCGAGCGCGATGGATGGTCATCGTTGTCACCGTCGCTGTGGCGGTATTGGGGGCACTCGCTGTCTCGCTACTCACCACTCCGACCTACCAGTCCTCCAGCCGAGTGTTCGTTTCCACTTCCGGCGGCTCGACCGTCAGTGAGTCGTACCAGGGCAACTTGTTCTCACAGCAGCGTGTGGCGTCGTACTCCGAACTGGTCACCGGCGAAACTCTGGCCTCGAGGACGATCGACGAGCTCGGCCTGAGCATGTCGCCGGGCACATTGGCGTCGAAGGTGACAGCGACGTCGACGCCGGACACCGTGCTGCTCGACATCGTCGTCACCGACACCTCTCCTGGCCTTGCCCGTGACATTGCGAACTCCCTCGCGTCGCAGCTGACCACCCTGGTCCGTGAACTCGAAACACCGGAAGACGGTGGATCACCGGCCGCCGGAGTGCGTCTGGTCGAGCAGGCCCAGGAATCGGCGACACCGGTCAGCCCGAAGACCACACGCAACCTTGCACTGGGAGCGGCTGTCGGTCTGCTACTCGGCATCGCGCTCGCAGTCCTACGCGACCGCCTCGACAACACCATCAAGACGCGCAGCAGGCTCGAAGCTGCATCCAAGACGCCGCTCGTCGGCACACTGCCGTTCGACAAGACGCTCAAGGAGACGGCCGTCGTCAAGTTCGGTGCCGGGCATTCCCCCAGCGCCGAGGCGTATCGCGAGCTGCGCACCAACCTGCAGTTCCTCGAGGTCGATCACCCGCCGCGCGTCATCGTCGTCACCAGCGCGGTGCCCGCCGAGGGCAAGACGACGGTTGCCGTCAACCTTGCACTGGCTCTCGCCGAGGCCGGACACCAGGTGGCCCTCGTCGAAGGTGACCTGCGCCGTCCGCGAGTCTCGAAGTACCTGAATCTGATCGGCTCGGTCGGTCTGTCGACCGTCCTGGCGAATCAGGCCGACCTGTCCGACGTGTTGCAGCCGACGCCGTACGAGGGCTTGGAAGTTCTCGCATCGGGACCTCTTCCGCCCAACCCGTCCGAACTGCTCGGCTCCGAGGCCTCGCGCCGCGTGATCGACGAACTGCGCGGCCGGTTCGACTACGTCATCATCGACGGTGCACCACTGCTGCCGGTGACCGACTCCGCGCTGCTCACTACGCACAGCGACGGCGC
Source organism: Rhodococcus sovatensis (assembly GCF_037327425.1). Classification (NCBI taxonomy): domain Bacteria; kingdom Bacillati; phylum Actinomycetota; class Actinomycetes; order Mycobacteriales; family Nocardiaceae; genus Rhodococcus; species Rhodococcus sovatensis. Next base: position 5,487,689 of record NZ_CP147846.1, read on the forward strand.
GCTCATGGTTGCTCGCTTCGGCCACACCACCGAGAGTGAGGTCGGCCGGGCCGTCGGCAATCTGGAGACGATCGGCGCGCACATCCTCGGCGCCGTGTTCACGATGATGCCTGCTGGTCGCAAGGGTAGCGACAACTACTCGTACTACTACGAGACCGACAGCACCATCCCGCGCCAGACACCCAACCCCGTCGCCCCGGGATCGATCGTCAACCCGACGTCCGGAGCCACCGCATGGGACGGGTCGATGCCGTCAGCGCCGCTACCTGCCCATGCTCCGCAGCACATCGCGACGCCGGCCGCTCCATACGTGTCGGCACCGGCCGCTCCGACACCGCCGGTCGAACCCGAGGCGGACGCGCCGTTGTACGCATCGACTCCACCGCGGTCGACTCCTCGTCCGCCGTCATCCGTCCCGCAGAACGGTGCCGCACCATCGTCGCGTCGGTACAAGGAGTGACCGGGTAGCAGCAAGCCTGACTACTGGAAGTCGGTGAGTAGATCCCACAGCGGGTCGTCGTAGCCGATGTCGTAGGTGCACTCCGCCGGCCTCGGATCGGGCACGAACGCCCACAGCAGAGCTCCTGCAGTACCGGCTTGTTTCTGCCCGTCGATCTTCGTGGCGATGCTTGTCGCACGGTCGTCGAGATCGCCGCAGGACCCTGCTAGTTCGCCGATCTCGGCGACCAGCAACGGCTTTCCCACCTCGGTGGTCTGAGTGATTCGGCGGGCGAGGCCGTTCCACTGATCGCCGGGCAGCGGGACCCCATCGGCGCCGTAGTCGTGGTACTGGAGAACGTCGACGGCAGGTGACTGCGCCAGGTAGCGGTACTCGTCGCCCTGGCTCCCGCACTGTCCGCCGCCGGTCAGCCCGGCAGTGATCAGGGTGTCCGGATCGAGGGCGCGAACCTGAGCGCCCGCAGTGTCGAAGAAGGTGCGTAGCACCTGTGCCGCGTCCGAGGAGCACGTGCGGGTCGACCACGAACAACTCGCGTCGGCGCACGTGCTGGTCTCGGGTTCACCCACCAGCTCCCATGCGGCGAGGGCGGGCGAGCTCTTCCATCTGTCCACCGCCGTCGTCACCCAGTCCTGGAAGCTGAGGACTGCACTTCCGGTGGGCGGCGCAGTCCATCCGTCGATGTACCACTGGCGGTCCTTGAATACGTCTCCCTCGCAGGCGCCGTCCTGGGGTGAGAGCACGGGAACGATGAGTTGGCCGTGCGCCTCCGCCGCTGCGAACACCGCATCCATCGGGCCGAAATCGAGCAGACCGGTGAATCGATTTGTTGCCAGCGCTTGAAATGCGTTGAATCGCGTCATGGAATGCGCCGGCAACGAAGAGAAATAGTCGTCCAGGTCGACCATGGCACCGCATCCCGCATTGACGGACCAGTTCGTCGCCAGCTGATAGGCGTTGAATCCCGTCGGCCACCACGGCGAGCCGTCGAGACTCAGTCCACCGGCGCCTGCGGTGACCCTGGCTGTGGACGGCGGGCTCGCAGGCTGGGCGGTCGCCGGCATCTGCACCGAGGACACGAAAAACACTGCGAGGGCTGTCATCGCAGCCCATCGAATCGAGCGAGCGGTCCGGGTCATTGGATGATGCTAGTCAGCGGACACGTGCAACGACAATCGGATCACATGTGCGAACAGTGCGCTGCGCGGGTTGAGGGATAGAACATGCACGGTGGGGATAGTGGATAGCTTGTAAACAATCTTGACGACTGAATGAATAGCTGCGTTTCTATCAAATAGTCTCTTTGTATTGTGACGATACGGCTCTTTCCGGATGCACCGATTACATTTCCAATCAATAATGCAACTCGACGGTTTCAACTCTCGAAGGTCGGATTCCCACCATGTTCCGTAGTACCCGCATGTCTTCGTGGCGCGCACGCATCGTCGTGACGACAGGTGTTCTTGCGCTCGCCCTACTCCCGGGCACCCCTGCCTGGGGCCAGGATCCAGACGAGCAGGAGTCCACCGAAGCCGCGGCGGATGCGGTCGTTTCGTCCCTCGACTTCGGCGATATCGGTTTGGGTGGGTCACTTCCGCTGTATGGGCTCGACGGATCGGCACAGATCACGATTCCGGTTCCGACCGGAACCGTGCCGTCGGAATTGATCGGGACCCTGACCGTCCCGGCATGGCTCGACAGAGGTTGGCTCGACGTCGAATCCGCCGACCGCCCGATCTCCCGCATCGTCCTCGACGCGAACGCAGCGACGGTTCCGGTGTCGATTCCGTTGACTGCAGCGGCCATCGTCGGCGGCGCCGTGACGCTCCAGCTGTCCTCGACACTCGTCCCCGACGTCGCCTACTGCCCGGACGTGCGCAACGATCCACTCCGACTCATCGATGCCTCCGTCGCGTACGCCGGTTTCCCCGCGATCCCACGGACGCTTGCCGACTTCCTGCCTCCAGTGCTCCGGCAGCTCACCGTGTTCGTTCCGTCCGAGCCCGACTCCGACGTCATCGCCGCAGCTCTGACGATGACGACGTCGGTGACCGACTACTACGGTGCGCAGACCGTGAACGTCGTCGTGCGGCCGGATTCCGAGCTGCAGGGGGCGGTCTCGGACGGGCCGTTCGAACGGTCGGTGGTCCTGTCCGAGAACTCCGACGCGAGCGCCGAACTCGTCTTCCCGCTCGACCAGGCGCCGCCGCGGCTGTTCGTCACCGGCACCGGCACCGAGCTCGTTGACCAGGCCCGGCTCGTGACGAGCAACGTCGCGGAACTGGCGTTGTCGACCAAGGCGTTCGCCGGCGCAGCGGTACCGCCTGCCGTGCTCGCACCCGATTCGACCACGCTCGACGACCTCGGCATCGGTACCGTCACCGGAACCCGCACGGCGTCGATCCCGCTGGATCAGACACGTCTCGGCCGGTCCACCTCAGGAGCGTCGGTGCACCTGATCGGCACCTACACACCGGGCTCCGGGTCCCTGACCGCCACCGTCGGCGGGAGGACCCTCGCTGCCTGGCCTGCGGACGACAGTGGTGTTCTCGACCGGTGGATCGATATCCCCAACGCGACGCTGGAGCGGATCACCACCCTCGACGTCACCGTCGAGCATCCCGCGCAGGGCGCGGCCGCGTGTGGCAGCACCGTCGTCTCCGAGGTGACGATCGATGGTTCGAGCGTGATCGAGTCCTCGGGCTCGTCGACGCCGGCACCGCTGGGATTCGGCTCGCTACCCCAGGCCCTGATGCCCCGCGTCGGTATCGCGCTGGCCGACAACACATTCACAAACCTCGTGCGTGCAGTGTCGATCGTCGACGGCTTGCAGCGGATGTCAGGCAGGGCTCTCGACGTCGACGTCGTCCCGCTGGACGACGCCCTGAACGGGACCGAACCGGCGATCGTCGTCGCCCCCGACGGCGGGTTGCCGGAGACCGTGTCGCTACCGCTGTCGTCCACGGGCGTGACGACGTTCTCGACGGAGTCGGCTCAGGGTTCGGAAACCCTGCTCACCCTCGATGCGGCATTGCCGTACGCGAGCATTCAGGTGGCAGGGACCGAGAGCGACGCGGCGATGCTCGTTGCGTCGTCCAACGGTGCACCGGAGGAGCTGGACAGACTGCTGGGATGGCTCGATGCCGACCCGTCGCGGTGGTACGGGCTCAGCGGTGACGTCCTGCTCGGTGCCGCGGGTTCCGATCCGTTGTCGTTGTCCAGCGCCGAGCTCGCCGGAGCGGAAGCAGACGCCGCCGCCGAACCCGACGGTTCCAACGGGCTACTCGTCGCGGGGATCGTCGCCGCGGCCGTGCTGGCTGTGATCGGACTCGGTGCAGCGCTGATCGTCTGGATGCGCTCGCGTAGAGGTGACTCCGGTAGCGACGATTCCCGCGCGCCATGACGACCGACGTCGACACCTCTGACATCGAGAAAACCGAGTCGATACTCGATCGGCTTCTGACGCTGCGGACGCGTAGACCCGTCGGCGTGATCTTCTTCTACTGGGTCGTGCTGGTGGTGTGCGTCGGTTTCGCGTCCTACCCGACCCTGCAGCGGTTGATGCAGGAAGCGGCGGACGGCGCGATCACCAGTTACATTTTCGTCCTGCCGTTCCTCGCCGCAGTAGCTGCGCAGGGGATCGCCCGTCGTCGAGCCGGGGAGTTGCCGATCCATGATCGGCAGACCGACATCATCGTCGGAGGTTTGGCGCTCCTGGTCGCGGTGGCGATCAAAGCGCTGTGGGTACCGCGCTACGTCGAGCAGTATCAACTTTCCCATCTCGATGTACTCGCTGGGTTGGTGTTCTTCCTCGGAGCCTCCATTTTGTTGTTCGGCCTCAGGCCGGTCGGGCGGTTCTGGTCGGTGTGGCTACTGCTGCTTGCGTTGAGTCCGTTGGGGTATCGAATGGTGGCGATCGCTGCCGGAGGTAGCCGATTCGCCTACGGCGCGGTGCTCGTGCTGCTTGCTGGTATGGCCGGGGCCATCGCTGTCGGTCGCACCCGTCGCAGAGCGTTGGCGGGCTTCGTCTGTTCGGTCTCCATCGGTTTCGTGATTCTGGCGACGATGTTGGCGATGTTCCCGAACCTGCACATCGCGTGGCTGCAGTTGATTCCGACCGCCGGTGCCGCAGCGCTCGTCGGCATTGGGTTCTATCTCGTTGCGCGGCGCGGAGAATCGATGCGGCCGTTGTCGCGTCCTGTTGCTCCGGTGACAGCGAAGAGATCGATCAGCTCGGTCGTGACGGTCGTCGTAGCGTCGGTGATCCTGTTCGTGATCCCGATCCCCGAGCAGACGGTGATCGCCTCCACTCCGGGTCCGCCGGGGTCTTCGGGGAGCCCGCTCATCGTGCCCGACGGGTGGACGCAGACCGGCACCGAGTACTTCGGCTGGGTGAGGTCGTACTTCGGTCAGAAGTCGTCACTGAATCGTCAGATCATGCGCGCAGTCGAAGGAAACCCGTCGTGGGACCTGCAGGCTCGGCCGCGCACGGTCGTCGTCGACGTGCTGACCACTGCCAACCGTGCGAGCCTGAGCGTGTACCCGGAGAGCACGCTGTACCGACTGAGCAACACCCGTACCAGCCCCGCGCTGCCGGTGAAACTGGGCCACGACATCGTCGGTTCGCTCTACACCTCGGTCAGTGACGGGCTGCTTCTGACGTGGACCAAGCTGGTCTTCACCTGGGTGCGTGGCGATTTCACGCAACGGATCACCGTCATCAGCGTCGACAATCACGAACCAGACGCGGACTTCCCACAACCGATGCCGTCGATGGCGTCGAACCTCGGTACGTCGCTGGCGATCTTCCTGCGCGGCAACACCATTGCCACCGACAGCGATCCCGACTACAAGGACCTGGGACTGCTGACGTCGTTCGGAACCGAACTGGTACGCGCGCAATGGAGTGAGAAGTGATTCCGCGCGTCGGGGAAGAGTCGGAGAGCTTCCGGGCTGCCGCGCTCGACGACGCCGTCAACGGGCTGGCTCGTCGTCATCCGCTGGCGTCGGCCGCCGTCGCTTTCGTTCCCTGGCAGAAGTACACCGCATTGACGATCGCGGCAATCGTCGTCGTCTGCGCGGTGTTGGCGCCGTTGTCGACTCTGTTGGCGATAACCGTGCTGTGCACCATCGGCTACATCGCCATGATGGCGGACCGGTTATTGCTGTTCTCTCGCGGTCTCGACGCGAGCGCCATCGTCACCGTCACCGACGAAGATGCGCGGGCGATTCCCGACGAGGAATTGCCCCGGTACACCATCCTGGTGCCGGCGTACGACGAGCCGGAGGTGGTCGGTGATCTCATCGCGGCGATGAGCAGCCTCGACTACCCGGCCCACAAACTGCAGGTTCTGTTGCTGCTCGAAGAGGACGACGACGTCACCATCGCTGCGGCGAAGGCGAGCGGCGTGAGCGACGTCGTCGACGTGGTGCTGGTTCCGGCCGGTGACCCGCGAACCAAACCGAAGGCGTGCAATTACGGATTGCACTTCGCGACAGGGGAGATCATCACGATCTTCGATGCCGAGGATCAACCGGAACGTCTGCAGCTGCGTCGCGTCGTCGCTGCGTTCGCTCGATTGCCCGACACCGTGGCCTGTGTGCAGGCGAAGTTGGCTTTCCACAACGGTTCTCAGAACTTGCTGACCGGATGGTTCACCGCCGACTACGCGTTGTGGTTCGGCTATCTGCTGCCCGGGCTGATGCGGAGCACGTCGCCGATCCCGTTGGGCGGCACCTCCAATCACCTGCGCGCCGACGTCATCGAGGAGGTCGGTGCCTGGGACGGGTTCAACGTCACCGAGGACGCAGACCTCGGGGTGCGAATCGCAGCGTCCGGCTATTCCACTGCCGTCCTGGACTCGACCACACTCGAGGAAGCCAACAGCGACGCGATCAATTGGATCAGGCAGCGGTCCCGCTGGTACAAGGGCTACTTGCAGACCTGGTTGGTGCACATGCGTCGGCCTCGGGACACGTTTCGTGCGCTCGGACCGGTGGGGACGTACCGCTTCACGCTGTTGTTGGCGGGCACGCCGATCACCGCGTGCATCAACATGGTCTTCTGGTTCACCACTGCGGCATGGATACTCGGCCAACCGGCGATGATCGCGGCGCTGTTCCCGCCGTACATCTACTACTTCTCGCTGGTGTCGCTGATCATCGGCAACGTCGCGACCGTGTACATGTATCTCATCGCCAGCCGCGAGAGCGGCAACGCGTATCTGTTGGTCCCGAGCCTGACGATGCCGCTGTACTGGCTGATGATGAGCGTCGCAGCGATCAAGGGCTGTTGGCAGCTGCTGCGTAATCCGTCGTATTGGGAGAAGACGTTTCACGGTCTGTCGGCGCCGACACCCGATGCAGAGTCGGTGAAATGAGACTGTTTCTCGGCGCATTCGCCGGTTACTTCGCGGTCGGCCTGACCCTCAGCCTGCGGTTCGGATACCTGCTCGGCGACGCGTTGTCGCGGACATCCGCTGCACAGGCAGTGCTGTTGAGCCGGGATCCGCACGTATCGGCGATCGGGTTCATCTTCACGCCGTTGACCGCCTTGCTGCAGCTGCCGTTGGTGGCGTTGTCGTCCTGGTGGTCGGCGATCACGCGGTGGAACATCTCCGGCATCGCGGTGTCTGCGCTGTTCATGGCCGGTGCGACGGTCATGGTGCTGGGCATCTGCCGCGACCGCGGGCTCGTCGGATGGCACAGCGCCCTGATCACCGCCGTGTTCGCACTCAACCCGATGATCGTGTTCTACGGCGCGAACGGGATGAGCGAGGCGGTGTTCCTGTTCTTCACGTGCTGGGCGGTGCGTCGGCTGATTCGGTGGGTGCACACCGATGACGTACACGACTTGATCGTCGCCGGAATCGCCTTGGCATTGGCATATCTCACCCGGTACGACGCCGTCGTCGCCATTGCCGGAGCGGCGTTCCTCGTCGCCGGTGTGACGCTTCTGCGTCGGGGCCGAAATGAGTGGCGGGCGATGCGGCGTCAGGCCATCTTGGACGCAGTTCTCGTCGCGGGGCCGGGATTCATCGCGTTCCTGGTGTGGAGCGCGACGAGCTGGCTGATCACCGGTGAACTTCTGACGCAGCTGACTTCGACCTACGGCAACTCGGCGATTCTCGAACAATCGGGCGGGTCGACGGGGACGCCGTTGGTCAATGCGTCTTTCGCGGTGGTCGCCGTTCTGGCGATGGGGCCGTTGCTTCCGCTGCTGCTACCAGTCGGCGCGGTCTTGGCCAAGGCACGAGGTGATCTGGAGTTCCTCGTCGCACCAGTGGTGTTCGGAGCGATTCTGGCATTTCAGGCAGTGACCTACATCAGCGGGTCGACGTTCGGCTTCCTGAGGTTCTACATCTGCGCGATTCCGTTGGTCGTCGTCCTGGTCGTTCAGCTCGCTCCGGCGCGGGGAAACCCGCACACTCGACGGCGTGGGGCGTTCGTCACGCTGCGTGAGGACGGCCCGTCGGTCGGTCGTCCGGTCGCTGTGTTGTCGGTCGTGTTGTCCCTACTGGCGGTGCCGGTCACCGGGTGGGCGATGCTGACGCCGTCGCTGTCCAGCCAGCAGTACTCGCTGCGGTACCTGCTCGATGCGCACCCGGACGTCAGTGACGTCGACGCAGTGAAGGCTCGCACGGTCATCGCGTCGTTCTCCACCGAGCGGGAACTGGCGGCGTATCTCGACCGAATGGATCTGCCGGAGGGCTCGATCCTGGTCGACACCGTCTACGGATTCGGTGTCCTCGCTGCCTCCGCTCATCCGAAGCGCTTCGTGGTGCCGTCCGACCAGGACTTCACGACGATCCTCAACGACCCCGCCGCAGCCGGCGTCGAATACCTCCTGACGGTGCCCAACAGTGGACGCGGTGAGTCCGACGCCCTCAACCGCCGGTACCCGACCGTCTACGACAACGGTGGCACGATCGCGACCCTCGAATTCGAGGTGCCCAATGTGGGTGCGGACCAGCCGAACTGGAGAATCTACCGGGTCCTGTCGTGATCTCGAGGTCAGCTGTCGAGAGCGACCTTCACGTGCACGCTGTCACCGTCCCTGTGCGCCACCGCCCGACCCGTCCGTCGTGTGCCGTCGAGCTCGATACGGATGGGACCGCCATCGGGATAGAAGTTACGCCACCACGACTTCTTGTCCGGCATAGCGACGCCGATGATCACCTCGTCACCTCGGCGGTGGTATGCGACTGGAATGGTGAATTCCTTGCCGGACTTGCGGCCCGTGTAGGTGATCTCGGTGAGGGTGCCCGAGATGTACTTGCCGATGATCGGGGCGTTGATCAACGGCCGAACGAGAAGGTTGAAACCCTTGGCTACACGCTGGAATGTATTCACCGTGTGAATGGTGCCACGCGCGTCAGTGTGCCGCTACCGCGCTCAAGCGCTCCCGGACTATGGCGTCGGCGGCCTGACCTGCCAGGATTCCCTGCTCGTGCTGACGGGTGAGGATCCGTCCGACGGTGACTCCGATGTTCTTCACCTGAGCTTCGACTTCGCTGCGGGGAGTGTCGGCGATTTCCCCGGCAACCTGGATGAGACCTCCGCTGTTGGAGACGAAGTCCGGGACCCAGACGACACCCTTGGCGCGCAGCGACTCTTCGACGCGTGCGACGGCGAGCTGGTTGTTCGCCGCTCCGCAGACCACGGCCGCGTTCAGTGTGCGCACACTGAGGTCGGTGAGCGTGGCGCCCATCGCGCACGGTGCGTAGATGTCGATGTCCTTGTCGATGACCGTCTCGGCGATGGCGACGCCCGGGAACGCGGCCTTCACTCGTTGCAATGCAAGGGCATTGACGTCGGTGGCGGTGACCACGGCTCCCGCGTCGAGCAACAGGGAGATGAGGTTGTATCCGACCTTGCCGGTTCCCTCGACGCCGACCCGACGTCCGGTCAGATCGGCGGATCCCCACACGGACTTCGCTGCGGCAGTCATCGAATTGAAGACGCCGAGGGCAGTCATCGGCGCACTGTCACCCGAGCCGCCCGCTGCAGGTGTCCTGGCCACGACGTGCTCGGTCGACCGTCCGATGATGTCCATGTCGTCGGATGTCGTGCCGACGTCACCGGCAGTGATGTATCGCCCGTTGAGTGTCTCGACGAACCGGCCGTACGCCTCGAGCAAGGCCGGTGTCTTGTCCAACGCCGGATCTCCGATGAGAACTGCCTTGCCTCCGCCGAGCTGCAACCCCGCCGCGGCGGCCTTGTAGGTCATGCCGCGCGAGAGCCGCAGGACATCGGTCAGCGCAGCCTGCTCGTCGCGGTAGGGGTAGAACCGCGTGCCACCCAACGCGGGACCGAGCGTCGTGGAGTGTATTCCGATGATCGCTTTCAAGCCTGTTGCTTTGTCCTGACAGAACACAACCTGTTCGTGAGGTGAGTCGTCAGCGAAGTCCGGGCGGTCGAATACGCCGGAGTAGGCGTCGATGTCGACCTTGTGTTCGGCGGCGTGCGTCATGGATGTGCTCCTGTGCGTGTGTGAACGGATTTCTTCTCTAGTGCAGCGTTATGGCAGGTGCTTCGATGCCGAGACGCTTCAACGTCCCGAGGTAGGTGGAGATGTTCCGCAGCTTGACGTCCTCGTAGCCGCGGACGATATCGGCTGCTTGCGCGAATTCGACAGCAGTCGAGTAGTTTTCGGTCGACAGCGTCGACGCGAATTCCTGCACGGTCGCGATGTAGTGCGCCAGCAGTGTGCGCTCGATGCGCCGCACCTTCGCGTAGCCGAACGGATCGAGCGGTGTACCGCGAAGAACCCGGCCGCGCGCGAGGACCTTCAGAGCGAGATGGCTCTTCGGCCCCATTCCGATCTTCTTCTTCCGCCCGAGCGCCTTCAGCGCAGGTGGGTGCAGCTTGTAGGTCAGCTTCTCACCACCGGGCACCTCGGCTGCAACGGAGCTGAGGAACGCCGGATCGGTCAGCATCCGCGCGACCTCGTACTCGTCCTTGTATGCCATCAGCTTGTGCAGGCCGTGCGCGACAGCATCGGTGAACTCTCGGCTTTCCCCTACGGAACTCTCTGCATCCCAGACGGTTTGGACGAGGGAAAGATAGCGCCGGGTGATTGCAGGTCCCTGGTACGACATCAGCTGCGCAGACCGTCGTTCGACCGTGTCGAGGGTCTCGCCCTCGATCGTCAGATCGGTCAGCAGATGCGTCGGGACTGCTGTGTCGCTGCGGGCGGGAGCGACGGAAGACTCCACTGCGTCGGAGAAGGCCTTCGGTTCGGCTACACGAGCGCGGCCCCAGCGGAAGGCGGCGATGTTCGCAGACACTGCAACCCCGTTGATCGTGATCGCCTCTTCGATCGACGCTGCCGAAACGGGCAGTCCACCAGCCTGATATGCGGCTCCGACGAGCAGGAAGTTCGCAGCTGCGGTGTTGCCGAACAGCATTTCCGATGCAGCCGATGCGTCGAACGAGTACATGGATTTCGACACCGCCGCGAGCCTGCCGATGAGGTCGTCGTCGGCCGGATACTGGACGGAGGAGTCGTAGACCATGTCGCCGGTGGCGGTCTTGGTGGTCGAGGCGACCATGACGGTGCGTTCGGCGCTTCCGAAGCCGACATTCTTCGCGTCGGCTGCGGTCAGCAGATCGAACGCGAGAACGCAGTCGGCCGAGGACGGGCTGATGCGGTTCGACGATTCCCGAGCGTCCGTGGCCAGGCGTAGATGCGAGGTGACCGGTCCCGCTTTCTGGCTCAGACCGATCTGGTCGAGGCCTTCCACGTGCAGACCGAAACGCAGCGCCGCCATACCGAGAACCTGGTTGACGGTGACGATTCCGGTCCCGCCGATGCCGGCAAGGAAGATGTTGTGAATCCCGGTCAGCGCGTCGCGCTTCGGTTCCGGAGCCGACGGCGGTTCGGGGACGGCCCTGCGTGCGGGGGAGGCGTTTTCGGGAATCTCCACCGTCACGAACGACGGGCATTCACCTTCCAAGCACGAGTAATCGGTGTTGCAGGTCGTCTGATCGATGGTGGTCTTGCGGCCGAACTCGGTGTCGATCGGCTGAACCGAGAGGCAGTTGCTCTTGACGCCGCAGTCGCCACACCCTTCGCAGACCGCCTCGTTGATGACGACGCGTGTTCGACGCGGGGGCAGGGTGCCGCGCTTGCGTTTACGGCGGGCCTCGGCCGCGCACTGCTGGTCGTAGATCAGTACGGTGACGCCGGGGACCTCGCGCAGGAACCGCTGTGCTTCGTCGAGACGCTCACGCTCCCACAGAACCGTTCCGGCGGCGAGATTCGCCTTGCGGTGCCGCTGCGGCTCATCGGCGCAGATGATGATCCGACGGACGCCCTCCGAGGTGAGCTTGTGCGTCAACTCGGGGACGGTGAGACCGGCTTCGGCATCCTGAGCGCCGGTCATCGCGACGGCCGAGTTGTAGAGGATCTTGTAGGTGATGTTCACTCCGGCAGCGATGCACGCCTGGACGGCCAGCTGACCGGAGTGGAAGAACGTTCCGTCGCCGACGTTCTGGAAGATGTGGTCGACGTCGGTGAACGCGGACTGACCGATCCACTGTGCACCCTCGCCGCCCATCTGCGTGAGGCCGGTGACCTGGGAATCGGTCCGTGAGGACATCGTGACGAGCGTGTGGCACCCGATCCCGCCACCGGCCAACGATCCCTCCGGCACCGCCGTCGAACGATTGTGTGGGCAGCCCGAGCAGAAGTACGGCGCCCGCTTGGCAGGCAGAACGGTGAGATCGAGGACGGGCAGTGGCGGCTTCGGCAGCTCGGTGTACCCCTTCAGGACCCGGCGCAAAGGCCTGAGCGTGCGAGCTGCGGTGAGTTCTCCGTCCGCCGGCACGAGGGGCCTGCGATCCGCGTCGTACTTGCCGACGATGTGCGGCGCGTCGGCCGTGCCGTACAGAGCTTCCTTGACCTGAGACTCGACGAAAGGCGTCTTGTCCTCGACGACGAACACCGTGTCGAGGCCGTCGGCGAACCGCTGGACCTTCTTCTCCCCGAGCGGGAACGGCATTCCGATGCGCATGACGCGAATGCCCAGCTCGAACAGGCGATCGCTTCCGAGGCCGAGTTCATCGAGGGCTTGCCGGACGCTGTCGTACGCCGTCCCGACCGCGACGATGCCCAACCGGGCCCGTGGCGGGTTGATGTCGATGCTGTCGATGTTGTTGGCGTCGTTGAAGCGCCGCACCATTTCCCAACGCGGACCGTACATGTCGGCTTCGGCGAGAAGACTGTCCGGCGGCGAAGCCATGATCCGCTGACGGTAGGTCCAAGGGCGACCCTCCCATTCCAGCGTCGGGCTGACGATGGGGAAGTCGGCGAAGTCGGTGCTCATCGTCCATAGTCCGTCGGCGACGTCGGCGACGATCTTCATCCCGGACCAGCACCCCGACAGCCGCGACAATTCGACACCGAGAAGACCGAACGCGATCACTTCCTCGGCGTTGCGAGGGAAGAAGATCGGCATTCCCAATGCGGCAAGGGACTTTTCGCTGGCAGCGGGGACCGTCGACGATTTGGCGGCCGGGTCGTCGCCGACCAGTACCAATGCTCCGCCCGACGGATGGGCGCCGTACATGGTGGCGTGGCGAAGCGAATCACTTGCGCGGTCGAGGCCGGGACCTTTGCCGTACCAGACGCCGACGATTCCGTCGTGTGTGCGTTGGCCTTTCGGCAGTTCCATCTGGCTGCCCCATACCGACGTAGCCGCGAGCTCCTCGTTCATTCCTGGTACGAGTCGAACGTCGTGCTCGTTCTTCAGCTCGGGGATGCCGGCAAGAAGTCGGTCGAGTCCGGCGAGCGGACTGCCCTGATATCCCGACACGAAGGTCGCAACGTTCCTGCCCGCACGGCGATCGCGTTCGTGTTGCTCGACCAGCTGTCGTGCAATGGCCTGCACGCCCGTCATCAAGACAGGTCCGGAGTCCGTTCGGTAGCGATCGTCGAGGTCGACCGCGCTCGGCGCTACGCGTGTGTCGTCGATTTGGGTCATGAAGAGGCTCCACTTCAGTACACTTGCACGCGGTCGAGATGAACAAAACGTGGTGTAAGCGTGCATCGATTCGGCTCTGCAATCAAAGGAAGGCGCAACAACTACACCATCGGGTCAGTTGGAGACGCCCGTCACGTCTGGAGTTGAGAACAATGCTCAAGATCGACCGGCTCGACATCGAGTTGCTCGGGGTTCTCTCACGCAACGCCCGCGTCGGAATCGTGGAACTGGCGTCTGCGTTGGGAGTTGCACGCAACACCGTGCAGGCCCGGTTGGCACGCATGGTCGAGGCGCGCGTCCTGTCCGGATTCCGACCCGAACTGGACCTCACCGAAGTGGGGATCGCTGTCGAAGCATTCATGGCGTTGGAGTTGGAGCAGGGCCGTATCCAGAAGGTCGTGAACGCGCTGACGTCGATGCCGGAAGTGCTCGAGATCCACGCGACGACCGGGCGTGAGGACCTTCTCGTTCGAGTGGCCACCGCTACGCAGGCCGACCTGCAAGCTCTCGCTCAGAGAGTGGTGTCCGTGCAGGGCGTGTCGCACTCGTCGACGACGCTCGCCCTGACCACCCCGCTGCGTTATCGCATACAACCTCTGCTCGAGCACCTCGGCAAGGAGGAGGGGTGGGGGCGTTCCACTCCGACCCCGCGCTGATCCCTCGCCCCAGGAACGGACCCGTCGGTAGGCTTCGGGTATGACGGAGACACCTTCGTGGATCGAACTGATGGGCCGGCATGCGGCGTCGGGCACCCACGGATTGACGGCCACCGTGACGACGCGAGGAGACGGCGAGCCCACGCACTGGCAGGTGTGGCGCTCACGCAGCGACCAGTGGCGCGTCGAGCAGGGCGGTGAACCGGTCTATCTCTTCGACGGCACGTCGGCCGTGATGCGCCGAGACGGCCGAATGCATCGATCGCAGAGCGACTTCCACATGCCATTGCTCGGATCGCCCGGACCGATGGCATTCGTCGGAGGGCAGTCTCTGCTCGAGCGGATGTCGCAGAAGATCGTTCCCTCACCGCCGAGACTCGTCTCCGAAGGTGGGCGTCGGGCATACGCCGTCGATCTCGCGCGCGACGGTGGGTCGGAAGTGGCCGAGGTCGTGCTGGACGACGAGACCGGGGTGCTTCTTCGCTTCACTGCCGATGCTGTCGACAGGCTCGTCGTGACCGATCTGCAGCTCCGCGGCGATTTGCCGGAAGACCTGTTCATTTGGGGTGGACCGGCTGAAGAGACGCCGCGGCCCGACCGCAACGAGGCACGGCGTCGGGCGCGGGAGGTGCCGTGGATCGCGGTATTGGTCCAGATGGTGCACGGGCCGAATCCCCCTGTGCGGGGGAAGCTCCGAAGTTCAGAGGAGCGCGGGGCAGCTGAGTCGTTCGGTCGGAATGTGGCGATCGGTTCGGTCGGTGACCTCTCGGTCTGGCGTGATGGCGCGCGCGTCCGCCTCGAACGGCCAGACGGCACGCCGGTCCTGATCAGCGACGGAATCCAGAGCTGGCGGTTCCGAGGCGGTAATGTGCCTGTGCACGAGCCTCTGGATCGGCTGCTGTTTCAGGGGAGCGGCACTGAATTGCTGGTGCGTCGACCGGCAGCGGAATGGGTCGGGGACGACTTCACCCAGCTGATCGGAACCGTCGAGATGACTCGTCGGCACGGGCGGTCCGTCTACGAGTTCGATCTCGCTCCGCCTGTGCACAAGCCACACCCGCTGCACATGGTCGTGGACGCAGAGACAGGACTTGTTCTTCTGCAGGGAGTTCCGTCGGTCGGCGCGGTCGACGAGTGGACCGAGTTCGAGGTCGTGGACTCGCTCGACGACGAGCTCTTCAGCTGGTCGGGGCCGTCGGAGTCGGCCGAGGAGCTCTTGCGGCGACAGCAGGAAGAGGACGAATCGGCTCGAAGAGAACACTTGACCTGGTTCCGCGACCATGTCACCGCTGAGCCGTTGACCGTCGAAACGACGATCACACTCGAAGTGACTCAGATTCACGAATTGGACGAGCAGACAGGTGAGTTCAGCGCGAGCCTGGGCGATCACCGTCATTCCGGATCGCTCTCCAGGCGGCTTCATTCCGAGAATGTGTGGGCGCCGTACCCGGATGCCAGGATCTGGTCGAGCCACGGTTTCGACTGGGTACTGACGCTACGCGGCGTCGAGCTGAGCGACAGCGCGTTCGCGGACCTGCGGCGTCGCATCGATCCGAGTACTAGTTAGACCACGGGGGTATTGTCGTTCGGTGCCCAGCCTTAGTCCTCGTCGAGCCGGCGCGTTGGCCGATGCGCTGACGATCGTGTCCATCGTCGCCCTCGGTATCGGTGTTGCGGCGGTGGTGGATCGTAGCTCCTCGGCCCATGAATCCCCCGAATCGCCCGAGTCTTCCCGTTCTGTCGTTGCGGCCACCACGGAAGCCCAGGTGGCACCTGTCGATTCGACCTATCGGACTCCGGAAGTAACCTTCCCGACGACTATCCCGGGCTGCGACGTCGTCGAACCGCCGTCCGAAGGGTCGTTGACGTGGGGGCAGCTCGTCACCAGTGAAGATGCGTACGACAATCCGCAGTACCCCTGGTATTCCGGACCGCGGTCGGTGATGATGACCGAAGCGTTGCAGCAGGCGCTTCCCGAGGGCGTGGACATCCAATTCGGCAGTCACCGAGAGTCGTTGGTGTTCCAGCCGATCCCGCAGACCTCCGTCGAACCGGGGGAACCTGTAGTGCCGGGTTGGGCGTCGGCGTCTGCAGAGATGGGACGTGGTGACGCTATCGGTCTGCTGGCCGTGGCCGTGGCAGCGAATACCCCGGTTCCGCCGTGTGTGGCAGGTGCGGTGCAGGAACGGACAAGGTCTTCGGATGGAACGGTCACCGACATCGACGAATCCTGGTACGAGTACGGCACGGACAGAACGAATTTCCGCAGTGTGATTACCTATACTCCGGACGGATCGGCGATCTCCGCAACCGCTTCCGACGCCGAGGGATTTCCGTCGGTCAATGCAGGGAATCGCGACACAGTGCTGACCGTCGATGAGCTGAAATCTATTGTCGCGCTGCCGGACCTGCGAGTCACCGCGCCGGTGCCCGCGAACACTCCTGGGCCGATGGCCGGGTGCGACGGGTCGGTGGCGTACAGCTCCGACGGACCCCCGATCGACGCTGATGCCGCGGAGAAGTTGAACGACGCCCTCGCCGAAGTCGATATCGACGAACGATTCGAACCAGGCCTGAACACGCTGAGACTCGCCGACTTCGGGACCGAAGTTGTGTGCACGCACGTCGCCGTACTCGGAACCGGTGCAGACATTTCCATGTCCATCATGGGTGGGCAGGAACTGCCGACGGTTCCCGACATCTACGATCCGGCGTACGACAACCGCCCGCTCTCTACCGAAACCCTCGACGACGGTGCGGTTCTTCAGCTCGACGAGATGCCCTACTCCTATTCGCCTGCTCCGCAGGAGGGGTCGACGGGCGGGATGCGTCGCACCGTCACGGTGACGTACCCGTCGGGAACGCAGGTGGAGGTTCGCTCACACGCCGAACGTCCCGACGAGCCTCTCGGAGTGGACACGCTGCGAGCCATCGCCACCGCGGACGGATTGGACGTTCTGTGAACCCCTACCGAAGGCTGGCCGTCACTGCCGTGGTTGCGATCGTCAGCGTCGGCGTAGCAGTAGCTTCGGTGGCCACTGCACCTCGCGAGGACGTGGAGCCCACACGGTCGACTGCCACGTCGCCGGGGGCCGTCTGGACTCTCGACGCTGCCGACGTGCTCGGTGACGAGTTCGCGACGTTCGAAGACCCCGTCGGTGGACGATTCGGTGAGGTAGCCGGAGGCGTCATCGACGCGGGTGATGTGCTCGTTGCGAAGGCCGGCTTGATCAACCAGGAGTCGAAGGAGTTCGAGAGATCGGAACTGGTCGGGTTCGACGCTTCGACGGGTGTCGTGCGGTGGACGGCGTCGGCCGACGGGATCGGTCATTGCTCGTCGACAGTTGTCGGTTCGTTCGTGTTGTGCATCAGTGGAAGTGATGTCGTAGCGGTCGATTCTGCGTCCGGGGAGGTGACGCGCTACCCAACCGGGTGGAACCTGTTCCGCGTGACTGCGGACGGCGCCGATATCTACGTGGTCGAGGGGGAAGAAGACGGATACTCCGTCCGTATTCATCGGGGGACGCTCGACGACTTCGACTCGCGGTGGTCACTCACCGTGGACGACACGTGGGTGGACCCGAGCAATCGGCTCGAGATCGTGACGATCGCAGGCGGCAACGGGGTGGCCCGGTTCTCGTCGGGAACAGCCTTGTTCGATGTCGAGACCGGTGAACTTGTCGACAACTTCGCCTCTCCCGACTGCGTACGCGAACGATCCAAGCGCGGTGACGAGGTCTTCTTCGTGGTCGGTCGGCGTTGCTCCGACTTGTTCGTCTTTCGCTCGGACCTCGTCGACTCGACCGGACGAACCATCGCGACGGCAGATACCGAGCTCTATCAGCGGGTATCGGTCGATGCGCTGAATGCGCCGGACGATCCGGTCATGTTCGGCGGCACAGCGTTCGACCCGATTTCGGGCCAAACGCTCTGGACGGCGGACGACTACAACTTCACCAGCGACGTTGCGATAGTCGACGGCGTGGTTATCGCACAGTCCGTGCCGGCGCGCGATCTCCGCACAGGTGCGCAACTGTGGTCGGACGATGTGGAGCCGGTCAATACTCTGCCGACGGCGGTGCATGGCGGCGCCGCGTACGTCGTGGACTGGCAGGAGATCCTGGCGCTCGATCCTGCCACGGGTAGTCGTCGCGCATCCGTGTCGATCGATTCACTGGTGGGCAACACCGACGGTAGGTCCGAGGAGGTAGCGCTCCAGGAAATCGGAGGAGGGGTTCTGGTGGTCAACGAGACGCGGCTCAATCTGTTGCCACCTGTGAGCGAGTAGTTTCGATCGGCGCTGGGTAGGTAGTCTTACCTTTGTTGTGACGCCGCCTGGTGTCCTCAGCAGCTCAGCGACGTCTCACCCGTTCTCGGCGCACCGGCGCACAATGGCAGGAACGACTTCTACTCCTCGGCTCACTCACCGGCGACGTTCTGGTGATCTCCAATCAGGCCTCCGATCAGGCCGAGTTCGACGCATGGTTCGCGAATCCGCTGATCGCGCGTCTCCCCAGCGTGCAGAACGACCAAGCGATCGTGCTGAACCTGTCACCCGAACGGAGGGTCACCTACAACGGCGAGCTGCAGGAGTTCACTGGCCACTTCGGTCGGACCTGCTGGTGCCCAAGCTTTCGGACAAGCTCAGCTGACTAGCTGGCGACCGGCACACTCGCGGCCGACATTGCGGCGGCGATGATCGCCAGCACACCGAGAACGATGTACGCACCCGAGTAGCTCCCCGTCCATGATGCGAGCAGCGCACCCACCCATGGTGCGAATGCCATCGTGACGATCACGGGTGCGGACACGACTCCGTTCAAGTGTCCGTACTCAGAGGGCCCCCACCTGTCGGTGATCGCGGTGGCTTGGATGAGCGTGAGCACCCCGCGCGCGAGTCCGGCGCCGACGGCGAGAGCGATGAGTCCCACCGTCGACGTCGCGACACCCAGGAAGAAAGTGGTCACAGCGGCGGCAGCGATGATGCCGACGGTTCGCCCGCGAACTCCGGTGAACCGTTGCAGCGGCAGGTATCCGATGCGTCCGAGGACTTGCCCGAGGCCGCCGAGTCCGAGTGCGGTGGCAGCGACGGCAGAGTCGGCGCCGTGCTCGAGCAGTAGTGGCACGAGGTTGAATACGCCTGCGAACGCGACGAACGCCGTCAGGCTCAGGGACGCGGTGAGCATGATGAACGGCCGACTGCGGACGACGTCGGACCGGTGCATCGCACCATGATGTGGCGCGCTCACATCGGGCCAGCGTCCCCGCAGGCCGAGTAGGTGACCCGGGACGGTGACGACGAACAGTAGGAGTGCGAGTACCAGATATGTTCGACGCCAATCGCTCTGATTCGACAGTAGGGCCGTCAGTGGCGCGAACACCGTGCTGGCCAACCCGGCCGCGAGGGTGAGGATCATCAGCGCGCGTACGCGGTCCGCTCCCCACCACCGCGTCAACGCTGCGAATGCGGGAGGATACAGAACAGCGCCCATCGCAGTCCCCGCGATGACCCACCCGAAGTAGAACATCGTCAGGTTCTGCGACACGGCGACGAGCACCAACGCAGGAGCTGCAACGACCGATCCGAGCGTCATCACCCAGCGCGGTCCGTGGCGATCCAGCATCCGCCCGACCGGGATGCCGATAAGCGCTGCAACGAGTTGGCTCAACGAGAACGCCGCGACGATCGACGTGGTCGACCATCCCGTGTCCGCGGAAATCGCAGGGGAGAGAACAGGAAACGCGTAATACAGAATGCCCCAACTGGTGATCTCGGTGACGCACAGAACCGACAGCACCCGGCGTCGACCAGGATGTGCTTCCTCCTTCGTCGACGCCGGATCGGTGACCGACTCAGTCACGGCTGCCAGACGGCGCGCTGAGGCTGATCAGCTCCGGTGCCGCCGGCGCGCCGCAACATCCACCACTCCCGCCGGCGTCGGCATTCGGGTCGTCGAAGAGTCCGGCACCGCCGCAGACGCCGGTATCGGGAAGCGTCAGTTCGACCTTTCGCGCACCGTCATGATCACCCGCGAGTTCGGCTGCGATGCTGCGGACCTGCTCGTAACCGGTCATCGCCAGGAACGTCGGGGCACGGCCGTAGCTCTTCATGCCGACCAGGTAGAGGCCGGGCTCGGGCTGGGTGAGTTCCTCGACGCCGTGTGGGTAGACCGTTCCGCAGGAGTGCATGTTCGGATCGATCAGTGCTGCAAGGAACTTCGGGGCTTGCAACGTGGGATCGAGATCGAGGCGAACCTCGGACAGCCAGGACAGATCCGGTCGAAATCCGGTCAGCGCGACGATTCGGTCGACGCCGTCGATGCGGGCACCGGCGTCGCCGACGAGTGTGAGCTGGTCACTGTTTGCCACAACTTCCTCGGTGCGGAATCCGGAGACCACGTTGAGGTAACCGTCATCGACAGCCTTCTTCGCCCGTAGACCGAGCGCGCCGCGTGCTGCGAGCTCGTCGGACTCACCGCCGCCGAACACCGAGTCGGTGACACCGCGTCGCACTGCCCAGGTGAGTCTTGTGCCCGGATGGGTGGCGGCCAGCTCGGCAAAGGTGATGATTGCAGTCAGCGCCGAATGTCCACTGCCGGCGATGACGATGTGCTTGCCTGCGAACTCGGACCGGATTGCATCGTCGGTGAGATCGGGAACGCGGTAGTCGATGCGCCGGGAAGCGCCGCGTTCTCCGATGGCCGGAAGTCCCTCGCTACCTAGCGGGTTGGGGGATCCCCACGTGCCGGAGGCGTCGACGACGGCCCGAGCCAGGATGCGTTCCTCGCTGCCGTCACCGTGACGAACGTGGACCGAGAGGGGTTCGGTGTCACGGCCGGCGTCGACGACGCGATCACGTCCGCGTCGCGCGACACCTACTACCTCGGAGTCGAATCGGACCGCGTCGCCGAGCTCTGCAGCGAGCGGCGCGAGGTAGCTTTCGACCCATTCGCGGCCGGTGGCGTAGGTGTCGCCGTCGGGCGCGGTCCATCCGGTCGGCGCGAGCAACCGCGCAGCGGCGGGGTCGACGACCTCGGACCACGGGGAGAACAGGCGGACGTGATTCCACTCTGCGACGGAGGATCCAGCACCCGCGCCGCGTTCGAGCACGACTACCTCGGAGCCGGTTTCGGTCAAGTGTGCAGCGGCGGCGAGGCCGATCGGTCCCGCTCCGACCACTACTACGGGGTACTCGGTCATCTGTACTTCCCTTTCATCGATGGTCATCAATGTTCGCTGAGCCGACTATATCGATGGTTGTCGATGATGGCAACCATCGATTGCTGTCGATATACTCGCGTGATGACCGCAGCCGCACTTCCAGTCCAGGTAGAGCCGCTTGCCGCCGATGATGCGGCGACGTACGCCCAGTGGTTCGCGTGCTTGGCCGAGCCGATGCGCGTCCGAATTCTGCATCTCGTCGCCGGATCCCGATCGGGAATCGCCGTCGGAAAGCTTGCCGATGCGCTCGACATCGGCCAGCCGACGGTGTCGCATCACGTTCGCAAGCTTGCCGACGTCGGATTCGTGACCCTCGACAAGAGGGGCACTACGACGATCGTTTCGGTCAATCCGACGTGCTGCACCGGCCTCCCGCACGCCGCGGATGCGGTCATGGGTCTGCTGACGCCCAGGCCGTGCTGCCCGGTGGACCTTCCGGACGATGTCACGG
Source organism: Rhodococcus sovatensis (assembly GCF_037327425.1). Classification (NCBI taxonomy): domain Bacteria; kingdom Bacillati; phylum Actinomycetota; class Actinomycetes; order Mycobacteriales; family Nocardiaceae; genus Rhodococcus; species Rhodococcus sovatensis. The sequence goes on from NZ_CP147846.1 coordinate 5,509,460, forward strand.
TTCGCGCGATGGAGGACGGCGATTGGAATGCAGTTCGCCGGATCTACGCCGAGGGCATCGCAACCGGTGACGCGACGTTCGAGACCGATGTTCCTTCGCAGCAGGCGCTGGACGAGAAGTGGTCGGTCGGTCACCGCTGGGTCGCAGTAGTCGACGAACAACTTGTGGGATGGGCGACGTTGGCTCCCGTCTCCGCCCGCGACTGCTACCGCGGAGTCGCCGAGAACTCGGTATACGTAGCAGACGGGTATCGTGGCCGCGGCGTGGGAAAGTCGTTGATACACAAGCAGGTCAACGAGGCTGATGCTGCTGGTCTGTGGACACTGCAGACGTCGATCTTTCCCGAGAACCGAGCGAGCATCGCGCTGCATCATTCGTCGGGATATCGCACCGTCGGGATCCGCGAGCGCGTCGCCCAGCTCGACGGCGTCTGGCGTGACACCGTCATGCTCGAACGCCGCCGCGCGGACTGAGCACAGGCCCATCGGATTCACGACAGCGTCTTCACGAGTGCAGAGACTGCTGAACGTGCGGTCCTCCCCACCCCGATCAGTGTCGCCGACGCTGGGCCGCACCAGTCGCCGTATCCCAGGAATACCATCGTCGGCTCGTCCTGAACGTGGTTGCCGTTCAGTGCTATTGGCGACGAATCGGTGGATGGCAGATGCAGCGCTCGCAGGTGCCGCAGCGCAGAGCGGAATCCGGTGCACCACACGATGGCGTCGAATTCCTCGGTTCCGTCCTCGCCGAGCACTCCATCCGGAACGATCTCCGTGAACATGCGTCGGCTGTGCAGGACGCCCCGCTCGCGTGCGTCTTTGACCGGTGGAACCATGACGATGTCCCCCAACCCGGTGACGCCGCCGGAGTCGGCTGCGCCGCTGGCGAGCGCGCGGGCGCGATCACTGGCAACGTCGAACAGGACTCGTCCGTCGACATCGTCGGCAAGAAACCGCGGTTCCCGAGCGGTGAACCACACCGTATCGGCGACGGTGGATATCTCGGCAAGGATCTGCGCCGCAGAGTTGCCTCCACCGACGATGGCAACTTCTCTACCCGAGAACTGTTCGGGGGTGCGGTAATCGGCAGCGTGCAACTGCACGCCGCCGAAGCTGCGCATTCCGGGATAGTTCGGCCAGAACGGACGTGACCACGTTCCGGTGGCGTTGACGATTGCTGACGCGTCGAATACGCCGCTGTCGGTTTCGACGCGATACCGATGATGGTCACCGCGACGAACCGACTCCACCCGTACCGGTCGGTGCACAGGGAGGTCGTACTTCTTCTCGTACGCGGTGAGATAGTCCACGACGTGGGAGGCAGGCGGAAAGCCCTGCGGCCACGGCGGCATCGGCCATCCCGGCAGTCGTGAGTACTCGGCGGGCGAGAACAGGTGAAGTGACGGCCAGTAGTCCTGCCAGGATCCGCCCGGACGGGGCTGGTCGTCGAGGATGACGAAATCCAACCCCGCCCGGCGTAGGTAGTAGCCTGCGGCGAGACCGGCTTGGCCGCCACCGATGACCACGGTGGTCACGGCCGCACCAGTAGTTGCGAGTGGGCAGGAAGACACATTTGCGCTGATTTCACGCGGGAACCCGCGTGATTCGGTCGCAAGTGTGGCTTCCTGCCCATTTATCGGTCACCGAGACAGGCGAGCGGTGAGGTCGTCGACCCTAGCGGAGATGTCGTCGCGAACAAGCCGCATGCGTTCGATGCCGTCGATACCGCGCTCGGATGGCTCGTCGGTATCCCAGTTCAGATACGTCGGACCGTCTATCGCGTCGAGCTTCGCTTCACTGCCGAGGGTGATGACGTAGTTCATCCGAGCCAGCAATTCGGGATCGATCGGCTTGGGCTGCTCACCGGTGAGATCGACACCGACCTCGAGCAGTGACTCTGCGGACAGCGCATTCACTGCACTGCCGGGCTTGGTGCCGGCCGAATGCACCTCGACTGAATCGCCTGCCGCTTTGCGCATCAGCCCGGCGGCCATCTGCGACTTGCCACCGTTCTTGACGCAGACGAACAGTACGCTCGGTGTGCTCATCGAGCCGTAACAGACTGCGACAGTTCGGCAATCAGGTCTTCGATGCGAGTCTTGATCTCGTCGCGGATCGGTCGGACCGCCTCGACTCCCTTGCCTGCGGGATCGGGTAGAGCCCAGTCGCGGTAACTCACGCCTGGGAAGACCGGGCATGCGTCCCCGCACCCCATGGTGATGACGACGTCGGAGGTTTCGACGGCTACCGGGGTCAGGATCTTCGGAGATTGTGCCGAGATGTCGATACCTAGTTCGGCCATGGCCTCCACGGCGGCGGAGTTGATGGAATCGGCCGGTGCGCTACCGGCAGAACGGACCTCGATGGTGTCGCCGGCGAGGTGGCTCAAGAATCCGGCGGCCATCTGGGAGCGTCCGGCGTTGTGGACGCAGACGAACAGGACGCTGGGTGTGTCGGACATCGAGATGGCCCTTCTGTATCGGGGGTCAAGCAGGAACGGATGAGGTCAAGTCGGTGAGAAGCTCGCTCACGCGGGCGTCGAGGTCGTCGCGGATGACCCGAACTTCGTCGAGCGACTTGCCGTCGGGGTCGGTCAGTTGCCAGTCCAGGTAGCGCTTACCGGGGTAGACGGCGCAGGCGTCGCCGCATCCCATCGACACCACGACGTCGGCCGCGGCGACAACGTCGTCGGTCAACGGCTTGGGGAATTCGCCTCCCAGGTCGATGCCCATTTCCGCCATGGCTTCGACCACGATCGGATTGATCTCGTGCGTCGGCGAAGATCCTGCCGATCGCACGTGTACCCGACCTTGTGCACGGTGGTTGAGCAAGCCTGCAGCCATCTGAGACCGCCCGGCGTTGTGGACGCAGATGAAGAGCACCTCGGGTACGAGCTTCGGTGCGTCACCTTGTGATTGAGCAAGTGCTGTGAGTCGATCGGCGGCGAACTTGCCTGCCAGCGTCGTCAGGTGTGTATGAATCTTCGAGGTCCGCCGCAGTGATGTGTAGGACTCGAATACATACCGTTCCACGGTTTGCATCGAAAAGATGCCTTCGTATTCGGCGGCCAGTCTCTCTGCGGTGCGCGAGAGTACGGCCTGTGGCATGAGTAGTTCGGGTTGCGCGCGGTGTTCGGACATCAGGACTCCTTTGTCGCTGTCGTCACGGATTTGCTGGGCGTGAAGCGTTTGCGGAGAGCCAGTGAGACGTAGACCAAGCCCACGAGCACTGGTACTTCGATCAGTGGTCCGACGACACCCGCGAGTGCTTGGCCGGATGTTGCGCCGTAGGTGGCGATCGCGATGGCGATGGCGAGTTCGAAGTTGTTGCCCGCAGCGGTGAATGCGAGAGTCGTGGTGCGTTCGTAGCCCAGGCCCATGGCGGCACCGAGGGCGTATCCGCCGCCCCACATCACCGCGAAGTACACCAGAAGCGGGAGTGCGATGCGGACGACGTCCAGCGGCTGCGAGGTGATCTGATCACCTTGCAGCGCAAAGAGAATGACGATGGTGAACAGCAGACCGTACAGCGCCCACGGACCGATCTTCGGGATGAACTTCGACTCGTACCACTCACGCCCCTTGGCGCGCTCACCGAAGTAGCGCGACGCGAACCCGGCGATGAGAGGGATGCCGAGGAAGATCAGGACCGACTTCGCGATCTGCCAGGGCGAGGCTTCGATGGTGGTCTGTTCGAGGCCGAGCCAGCCGGGCAGGATCGACAGGTAGAACCAGCCGAGAACGGCGAACATGAACACCTGGAACACCGAGTTGATCGCGACCAGCACGGCTGCCGCTTCTCGGTCACCACACGCGAGGTCGTTCCAGATGATGACCATAGCGATGCAGCGGGCCAGACCGACGATGATCAGTCCGGTGCGGTATTCGGGCAGATCGGGTAGGAAGAGCCACGCGAGTGCGAACATCAACGCCGGGCCCAGGATCCAGTTCAGAAGCAAAGAACCTATGAGCAGACGCTTGTCGCCGGTGACGGTGTCGAGACGGTCGTATCGGACCTTCGCCAGCACCGGGTACATCATGATCAGCAGTCCGATGGCGATCGGCAGTGAGACGCCGTCGATCGAGATGGCCGACAGGGCGTCGTTCATTCCTGGGATCAGTTTCCCCAGCAGGATGCCGACGACCATGGCTACACCGATCCAGACCGGGAGGAACCTGTCGAGGGTGGAGAGCTTTCCGACGACTGCCGGGTGGTCGGAGGTACTGGCTGCGGTGCTCATGCAGTCACCAGCGCAGCATCGTCAGCGGTTGGGTCGGCGGCAGCCAGCACCGACGACAACTGTTGCAGTGCTGTGGGAATGACCCAGTAGTACACCCAGGTGCCGCGCCGTTCGCAATCCAGAAGCCCGGCTTCGCGGAGAACCTTGAGGTGATGGGAGATCGTGGGCTGGGACAGGTCGAACGAATCGGAGATGTCGCACACGCACGCTTCGCCGCCTGCGTGGCTCGCCACGATGCTGAGCAGTCGGAGCCGGACCGGATCTCCCAATGCCTTGAACATCCGAGCGAGATCGCCTGCCCAATCGGTGGTCAAGGGTTCGCGGATCAAGGGCGAGCAACATGCACCACTTGCGGCGTCCTCGACGGGGAGGCTCTGTTTCGACATGCGTCTATATTGACAGTCGCCGAATTACGGGTCAAGCGAACAGCACGTGAACTCTCTCTAGCGCGCGGCCACCGTCGAACGCAGGAGGGCGAACGAGAATGCTGCCGTGACTGCCAGCAAGACGGCCATGACTGCACACGCAAGTCGGAAGTCGGCCAGTCCTGTCGCGAGCGTGAGCGCCGCCAGTCCCAGCGCACCGCCGAATTGTTTGCTGGTGTTCATCAGCCCGGATGCTGCGCCTGCGTCGTCGGGGGCGACGCCGCTGCTGACGGCTGTGGCCAGCGGTGTGTTGAGCAGTCCTCCGCCGACGCCGATCAGGATCGACGGGATGCCGATGGCGAGGAAGTAAGCGTCCGAGTGCGTTGACGCGAGGCTCGCACACATCAGTCCGATCGATGCCAGTGCCGCGCCCGCAGCCGCTATGCGGTGCGGCGGGTGTTTGTCGAGTAGGCGAGGTGTCAGGGCGATGCTGGTGATGACTACTGCTGTGGTGAGTGGGAGGAATCCGAAGGCCGTCCGAACTGGACTCAGATGTAGCGACTGCTGCATGCGATAGGTCAGGAAGAACCAAATGGGTACTTGAAAAACGGCGCCGGTCAACAGGGTCAACGCGTTCCCGGTGACAAGGATTCGGTTGGCGAGCAGTCGTGCCGGGACGAGTGGATTGGGTGATCGACGTAGTCGGACGACGAAGCCGACCGTGCCGACAATCCCGAGTAGCGCGGCCGCCGAGGCGACCGAGGTCGAGCCGTCGTCGCCGAGTTCGGTGACGGCGAGGGTGCATCCACCCAGTGCGGCAGCGCCCAGCGCGGCACCCGCCAAGTCGACCGACGGTCGGTTCGAGAGGACCGGTCGCGGAACGTAGCGAAACGTCATGAGCAGTACCGCAATGCCGATCGGCAGATTGATCAGCAGCACCGAACGCCATGAGATGTATTCGGTCAACGCGCCACCGACGATATTTCCGACTCCGCCGCCGGCGACGCTGACGGCCGTCCACACCGCAAGTGCCCGTGTTCGAGTGGGCCCTTCGGGGTATGTGGTTGTCAGCAGCGTGAAGGTCGCAGGAGAGACGACCGCCGCGGCCAAGCCCTGCGCGATGCGGGCGGCGATGAGCACTGAACCGGTCGGTGCAAGTCCGCCGGCGACGCTCGCCGCGACGAATGCCGTTGTGCCGATGATGAACACGCGTCGTGCGCCGTGCGTGTCCGCGACTCGGGCGCCGGCGAGGAGCGCGGCAGCGAACGCGAGGCTGTATCCGCCGGCAACCCACTGAATGTCCTTGGTGCTGAGAGTGAGTGCGGTGTCGATCTCGGGAAGTGCGATGTTGACCACCGACACATCGAGCACCACTGTCAGTTGCGCAAGTGCCGCGACTGCAAGTACTCCCCAACGACTCTTCGATACCATCGGATCACCCCTTTGATACAGTTGTATCAGACGGGAGGACGAATGGGAGACGATGATCGGCGAGATCAAATACTCACTGCAGCGGAGCGAGTAGCCACCTTCGAGGGGCTCGACAAGCTGACGATGCGCAGTGCCGCAGCCGAGGCCGGAGTGTCGCTGAGATTGGTTCAGTACTACTTCGGGTCGAAGTCGAGCCTGTTGGAGTCGGTGCTGACGCGGTTCTCCGACCGAAGTTTCGCCGGCTGGCGCGCCCGGGTCGGCGACGAGATGTCTGCGCGGGAGAAGGTGCGCGCGTTCGTGGATGCTGCGCTTCCACTCGACGAGGAACGCCGCGCGTTTCACAGGCTGGGGGTGGCGTTCGCGTCGTTGGCTCTGAGTGATCCTCAGCTGGCGGCGGGCATCTATCGCGCCAATCTCGATGCGACGGAAGAGGTCCTCGTCGATCTGATTCGCTCGGCGGCACTCGAATGCGGTGCAGCCGACATGGAGTGGAGGGTGGAAGCGCGGACTCTGATGTCGTTGATCCACGGTGTGGGCACGATGATCATGGTCGAGCAGATCGACGGTCCAGAGGCCGGGCGCATCGTCGACCGATTCCTAACCGGCAGGGTCTACCTCCGGCGGGTGTAGTCATAATGCTGGACTGCGAGATTTACCCCCCGGTTGTGCGGCCACAGGGACATTCAGCGCACAACCGGGGGGTAAATCTCGGTGCCGACGACAGAGAATGCAGATCAGGTCAGGGAGACGAGTTCGGTGATGTCGTCGTTCGGGAGATCGCCGTCGACCACTGCGGTGACGACCGAGCTGTTCAAGGTGATTGCACCCTTGTGGTTGTCGAGGAACGCGGTGTCCGCCGCGTCCCGCCCAGTTGCGATGCGGACAAGCGTCGAGCGCGGAGCCAAGCAGGTGGCGTCGACGACTCGCCATACGCCGCCGACGAATGCCTCGGCGACGGCGTGGAAGTCCATCGGGTCGCAGCCCGGTGCGTAGACCGCGACCAGTCGCGCCGGCACGTTGACCGCCCGCAGCATCGCGACGACCAAGTGCGAGTAGTCGCGGCAAACGCCCGCTCCGGCGAGGAGGGTGTCGGTCGCGCCGTCGATCGGATCACTGCTGCCCGGAACGTAATTCAGCCGCGCACCGACCCATGACGAGATTCGCTCGAGCAACTCCTCGGAGTCGGCGTAGGCGCCGAACTCGGTCGCCGCGAAACCGTAGAACTTGTCGGCCTCGGCGTAGCGGCTGGGGCGCAGGTACAGCGACATGTCGTAATCCGTGACGGGCGCGGGCGTCGTGTTACCGAGGACGGTGGCGTCGTACGCGACCTGAAGATTGCCCACGCCGGCTGGGAAGACGTGGATGCGATTGCCGTGCGCACCACTGACTTCTGTGGGCGTGATCGGTTGTCCGTCGAGTTCGAAGGTGAGTGACTCGGTCACCGTCGTGCCGGGGTGGGGCGCGATGGCGATCTGGAATTCGAGGGTGGTGGCGTCGGTGATATCGACATCGAGTCGCGCTGATACGTCGCGTTTGAGCACTGATTCTCCATGTGTTGAGGCTGAGTGTCGTCAGCTGGGGGAAACGATCGAGTGGCAACTACCCCGCCTGATACGCCTTCAACCAACGACTGCGTCACAGTATTTCCGCTGCTGAAGACGGTTGAAGGTGAACTTTGCACGTCCCCGGCGACCATGATGCCGTTCGACGCCTGGGCCACGAACATGGGAATCGTCGGGGTCGGCGCCTGACCAATGTCGATCTTGTTGACGACGGTCCCGGGTACCCCGCCCTAGTGTCCTCGAGCTTGTCGAATTCGACAGTCGCGAAGCGCTTTTGATCGAAGTACGCGAGCAGAACCAAGTCGCTGTGCTCGACGCCGTCGGCGATGCATTGGCGGAAGCGCTACAGCCGCCTCCGAGTGACTATTTGTTGGCGGCCTGGGCGTGCGTGCAGGATGTTGTGATTCCGTACTGACAGGTTGGATTATGTCGTCTAACTTGAATGCAGGCGGGGGCGATGCTGTGAGAGGGGTTCGATGGAGGTCTATCAGGACAGCCTGCGTGTGTCGCTGGAGAATATCGTCCACCCTGATCCTGCTTGTCGTGCACGCATGATCGAGTTCACCCGTTGCGTGCGTGCGATGGACGCCACAGTAACGGCGAGGGCGTGAAGAAACTCGCCACCGCTGCGGTACTTCTGCTGCTGGGCGCCGCAGGGCTGTTCAACGGAATCGCGCTGGTCTCCGACCCTCAAGGCGGCACGCTGGGGCTTCGCGTCGACATGCTCCCGGACTGGCATACCTGGGACTACCGTTATGCAGGCGCATTCGTATTGCTCGCGCTGGGAATTGCGCCGCTCGTGTGTGCTGCGGCAGTGATCGTGGACGTCGCCGGTTCTCGAGTGTTCGCCGGAGTGGTCGGCACGGTGGCCATCGGATGGGCGGTGTGGCAGTGGGTGGTCCTGGAGGTCTGGGCACCGCGCGCATTCCTGGGGTTGGTCGTGATCGGTGCCGTACTCGTGCTGGGTGCACTTGATTCGGTCCGGCATCGCTCCGAGAATCGGTGAGGGCGTGACTTTTTTCACGCACTCACCGGACAGGTTGTTTCTTGTCTTTTCCTGCGGCCTTGTCGGCGCGACGCTGGGCGAACGTGCCGCCCTTCTTCAGAGCCTTGGAGACGAAGTTCGGCTTGCCTGAACGCTTTTCGATCGCAAGACCGCTCAGAACGAGCAACCGCGCCAGAATCGGCAGCGCAATCGCTACGAACAGATATCGGTAGAGGTACTTGCGCGCTAGCAATGGAAGCATGGTGCAGTCCTATCCGAGTCAGCGCACCGCGCGGCGGACGCGCAGTGCAGCAGTAACGGCCAGGGTGATGATCGATCCGACCGCTGCCGCGCCCAACAGCCACACGCCCTGCGCCAGATCGAAGTTCCACCCGATGAAGTTGATGCGTGTGTGCACGGTGTTCTGGAGTGCGAAGATCACCAGGGCGACGATCAGCACGAGCGCGATCACCAGCGAGAACTTGGTGAAGCCGCCGCTGCGTCGACGTGCGGGGGTGGTTGCGGAATCGGTGGAGGTCATCAGGAGTTCCTGTCTGCATGTGATTGGAAGTTGCAGATACTTAGTCGGTTGGGGACCGCGAAAGCAAACGCCGACGGTAGTGTGATGTGTGTCACACTTCTTTCCGGACCGAACGACTATCTGGGTCACTCTGAGTGACTCGAGTAGTCATTCGGTCACTTCGGCACGCAAAATTGCATACAAAAATGTGTCCGACCAGGCATCCTTGTTCCACCAATCCTGGATGAAGTGCCCTTCCCGACGCATGCCCACGCGTTCGGCGAGCCGTGCGGACGCGGCATTTTCGGCGTCCATCTGAGCGATCGCGCGGTGCACCCGATCCAGGGAGAACACTGTTTCGATCAGCGCGGTGACGGCCTCGGTTGCGTAACCGCGGCCTGCGTAGGCGGGCGAGAACGTCCAGCCCAGTTCGACGGTGTGGTCGGTGTCGTTCACGAAATGAGCGCTGACGTTTCCGATGATCCGGCCGTCGAGAGTGGCCACGACATTGAGGTCGCCTGTGTCGAGATCCGTACGTGCACTGCGAATCTCCACGTTCTCGCGCGCGTCGGACTCGGTCCACGGACCGTGCAGTAGATAGCGGCAGACTTCCTCGTCGCCGTAGTACTCGAGCAGTTGTGCCTCGTCGCCGATCCGGTAGTGGCGGAGGCGGAGTCGAGGTGTTGCGATCGAGAAGTCAGTCGACGGAGTATCCACGCGGACACTCTATCGACGTCGCAGGTTCAGTCGGAACTGCTGCCGGGGGGACGGGTCTCGAGGAACATTTGAAGGAACGATGACGCCTGAGGTTTGGGCTCGGACGTGCTCCGGGGCGTGTCCGTCGGGTGCTCTGATTCGGGGTGATCCGACCTGGTCATCGCGAAGTCCACTCTCTCGACCGGTTGTCGACAATCAGCACGCCCGCACCGAGCACGTCGAGGATCATCCGAACCGGACGCGTCGGCGCGAAGATCCGAACACGCGAATCCGTCGCCGATGCTGCGTCGATCACGGCATTCGCGGCACCGGAGTACATGAACGAGACCGCGGACAGATCGACCAGCACGTCGGCGCCACTGCCGAGGAGCTCGTCGAGTTTTCCTGTCAGCTCTGCTCGAGCGGTCATATCCAGGTCGCCCGACACTCGTAGAACCGCGTACAAGGTCGAGTACGACTCGATCTCGACTGAATGCCGAGGAGCTTCGCCGACGGACTGTGCGGTGGCGTCGACGGATAAGGGGTTGGCTGCAGTGATCATCTCTTCTGCCCTTCGCGTCGTATTTCGTGCCTGCTGAAACTCTGACAGGCGAAGATCTCGTGTCCGTTTCGGGTTTCATCACGGTAGGGCATCTACCGAATAACGGATCGGTAACGACGGTCTGCGGGCGCTGTCAGCGTAAGCCGGCGGCGAGGACGACCTGCTCGGCCATCGACCGAGCGGTGTCCGCGGTCGGATGAACACCGTCGAACGTCGCACCCGGTGTCTTCAGCGTCGACGCGAAATCGGCAAGCGGAAGCCCGCGTTCGGAGGCGAGGTTCCGGATGGCGGTGTTCAAGCTGTCGTCCGGCGCCGACCTCGACGGAGGCACGGTGGCGAGTACGACGGTCTCGACGCCTCGGGCCTGGTCCAAGATCGATCGAAGATTCGCGATGGTGTCTGCCAAGGGAACTCCGCGCGCCTGATCATTGGTTCCACCGTTGACGACGAGCACATCCGGTTCGGCGGCGAGTGCCTCGTCCATACGAGCCGCGATCTGCGCGGTGGTCTCGCCTGTGGCGCCCGCGTTCAGTCCGTCTACGGCAGCTGCACCGTCCCCGCACACGAGGTGGGAATACCACGAGGTGTCGCCGTGAATGCCCCAGTCGGCGACGGAATTGCCCTCGGCGATCGAATCTCCGAGCGCGACTAGAGCGTGTCTCTTAAATTGGGTCCGTTTTCGTTTTCATCGCCGGGCGGTGGTTGTGGTTGCGGGAGTGCAGAACTGCCGCGCACAGGACAACGCCCCCGAGGAATGTCATGGCGTACTTGTCATATCGAGTGGCCACACCACGCCACTGTTTGAGCCGCCCGAAGCCACGCTCGACGGTGTTGCGGTGCTTGTACATCGTCGGATCGAAACCCGGTGGACGACCACCGGCGGACCCCTTGTCGGCCCGTCGCTGCTTCTGGTCGCTGCGCTCGGGAATGGTGTGTTTGATCTTGCGGCGACGCAGTTCGGTGCGGGTACTGGGATGGGTGTACGCCTTGTCGGCGAGCAATCGGTAGTCCTGGTCCCCACCGGCAGCTCGGTGGGCATCGAGCAACGGCACCAACTGTGGATTGTCCCCGGCTTGCCCACCGGTCAGCAGCATCGTCACCGGCGAGCACGTCAGGTCGGTCAGTGCATGGATCTTCGTGGTGAATCCTCCGCGAGATCGACCCAACGCGTGGTCAGCGGGTTCGTCGACGGATTTCTTGTAATTCGACAAGGCCCCCTGTGAGAGTGTCGGCTCGCGCACCGGCCGCATGCTGATGCGCCCGGACGCTGGTCGAGTCGATCGAGAGCACCGCCCCGATATCGCCGTCGAGTTCTTCCGGGTCGAGACCGAACACCTCGGCCACCGCGGCAAGCATCTCGTCGTAGGTGCCATCGAAGGACCATCGGTGGTGGCGTTTCCACACCGTCTGCCACGGACCGAAGTCCTCCGGCAGATCTCGCCACGGACACCCGGTACGGAATCGGTATGCGATGCCCTCCAGAATTCGCCGGTGCTCGGCGAACCGCCGCCCACGTTTTCCCACGTCGGTGGGTATCACTGGCTCGACGATCTCCCAGAACTCGTCACTGATCACTCCCACGCGCGTCATCGAAATATCATCGCTGACAGCACCTCTCAAATTTGGGAGACACGCTCTAGCCGTGGTCCGTCACTGCTCGTGCTCCAGCCGAAGCACTCGGCATTCCAGAGATACAGAACCGGCTTCTTCAGCGGGCCGAGCACCAAGCCGGCGACCACCACGAGGATCATTCCGGCGACGAGCAGCAGTCGGTAACGCCGAGTCTTCACCACTCGAGCATTGTGCCGTACCTACTTCATCCGGTCGGCTACCGCGGTGCGGTGGGAAGTCCGCCCCCGCCTCCCGAACTGCCGGTGGATGGAAGTGGCCCCGGAATGATCTGCAGACCAGGGGGTGCGCAGTACGTGTGATCACACAGATCGAAGGTCTGGCCACCGAGGCCGGGTACGGCATCGGGGTTGACGAAGATCAGGCCGTCCGGCGATGTGCACGAGACCGGCCCACACGTGGTACCCAACGGGAATCCGCGCCAGTCCACCGGATTCGGCGGTGGGCCCGCCGGTTCGGTCGGCGTGAACGCGCAGTCGGCGCATTCCGTCGGACCCGGCGGTTCGACGATGACCGGTTCGACGAACGTGGTCGGCGGCTGGTCGACCGGTGGCGGTGGGACCGAGGCAACAGCGGTCGGCGGCACGAGCGGAGGTGCTTCCGGACTGGTGGAGGCCTGCATAGGCGAAGTTGGCGCGGCCGAAGTCGGTGATCCGGACGTCGTCGTCGACGGCGTGGGAGCTGCATCGTCGGTATCGGTGGTGCATCCTGCGAGCGCAAGGGCAGTGACGACGGTCAGCAGAAAAGCTGCGGCCGGGCGGTTCGACATATCCCTCCATGGCGCAGTGCTGGTCGGTTCGTTCACCACGGTGGCGTCCGAACTTCGTGGTCTGATTACGGTACCCGATGGCGGGCTGCGAGAAGCGGATCCGAATTCTGCCAATTGCCCGCCACTGCACGTCGATACGAACCAACCGCCGATACGAGTCGAATTATCCGATCGCACAGTCGATTTCTCGATGGAAACCGTTGGCTTCGTCGTGTTGGGTAGGAGCCGTTTAGGATCGACGCACCGGTCACGCACGCGCGTGCGGTGAGCGAGGACGGTTGGTCATGCGAAGTCTGAAAGTCACTCTGTCGGTGTTCGGTCTGGTTGCAGGTGTCGCCGTCGGCTGGATTTCGCTGGTGGCTGTGTCGCAACCGGTGCGCGTGAACTTCGCGTTCGTGGTCGGACGGTACGACCCCGGATTCTGGTGGTACGTGCGCGAATATCTCCCGTATGCTGCGCCGGTGGTGGGCGCACTCGCCGGGTGGATCGTCGCGTCGCTACTCATTCGCGCGGGGTGGCGCATGACGCGTGGAAGCTGACGCGGACGGGCGTCGCCACATCACGAGCAGAACCCAGGCGATCAGACCTATGTAGAGCACGTAGGGCGTCGTGAACACCAGCTGCTCTGTGGTCGTCAGCTTGGGGACCATCGAGGGATCGTCGTATTGCCTTGGCGCAGAGTTCAATCCGTCGAAGGTGACAACCATCATCCATGCACAGAAGGCGAGAAGTACGGCAAAGCCGGCCGTGGTGAACCAGCGTCCGGCGCGGGTGTCCAATGAGGTGGAAGCAATGAGTACGACGAGGGCTCCGGGAAGCGTCAGGACCAACCCGAAGACGCCGACCACGTTCCAGGTGACGACGACATCGCCGACGATATTCCACCAGGGGGCCAGCGCGAACACGCTGATCAGGGTGACGGCCAGCCATCCGAGAGGCGCACAGGCGACCATCCGAACGCGGCGTGTCACCGGAATGCCTGTGCGAGCAGCTCGAGCGCAGTGATCACGTGTTCTCTGTCCGGGCCGAGGTGGTCGAGAATGGCTGCATGCGAAGCCAATTCCCGTGGGAACAAGTCGTCGACGAGGCGTTCGCCGTGCGCGGTGAGGTGTACGGATGCGGACCGCTTGTCGGTGGGGTCCGGCATGCGAACAACGATGCCGCGTTCCTCGAGTCGCGACAGCGTCTTGCTGACGCCGGCTCGGGACATGCCGAGGCGTTCGGCCAATCGGATCGCGGTCACTGATTCGGTTTGGTAGCGCAGTGGGACGAGTAGCTCGACGTCGGCGTGCGACAAGGGGGAGTGTGCGTAGATCTCGTCGACCGCTCGGCCCACACCCTCACTGATTTCCTTGATCAGCGCGACGATCGTCATCGGTGACGTGTCGAGGTCGGGATTGTGGATTCGCCACGATTCGATTGTCTCCGTCCTGAGCATGCACTCCCCTTTGTTAACCAGTTAACAATTTGCTACCGTCACTCTACTCGACGAGGAGGGGGCGAGAAGTGGAGTACGACAGTGTGATCATCGGCGGGGGTGCTGCAGGGTTGAGTGCAGCGCTTGTGTTGTCACGTGCCCGCCGCAAAGTTCTGCTCGTGGATTCAGGAAGTCCGCGAAACGTGAAAGCTCGACACCTGCATGGATTCTTGTCCCGCGACGGGATGGCGTCTGCGGAGTTGCTCGACGTCGGCAAGCGCGAAGCGCTCGGTTACGGAACGGAGATCGTTCAGGCCCGCGTCGACTCCATATCGAAGGATCTGACGGTCCACTGCGACAACGGAATCGACGTGCGGGCGCGAGCGGTAGTGGTGGCAACTGGCCTACGTGACGAACTGCCTGCGATCGCCGGACTGGCAGAACTGTGGGGACGGAAGGCTCTGCACTGCCCCTACTGCCACGGTTACGAGGTGCGCGAGAGGACACTCGGCGTGATCGGCGGCGAGAATCGGCCGTTCAGCATTCATCAGGCATCACTGGTTCGTCAATGGTCGGAAGACGTCGTGTTCTTCCCTGGCATCATCGAACTCGAACCCGAGGAACGTAGGAGGTTGCAGGCGCGCGGGGTCTACATCGCCGAAGGCGCCGTGCAGGCAGTCGAGGACGACCGCGACGGGGTGGCGGTGGTGCTCGAGGGTGGCGCAGCGATTCACCGGTCGGCTGTGTTCGTCGGGCCTCGGTTCCTTCCCCGACACGAGTTGTTGGTCGAATTAGGTTGTGCGCGTGCGGACTCTGGATGGGTGGAGACGGACGCTGTAGGAACAACGAGCGTCCCGGGGGTCTGGGCGGCAGGCAACGTCGCAGACTCGCCTGCGCAGATCATCAACGCGGCGAGCGCGGGATCGCGAGCCGCCATCGCGATCAATCACTATCTGCTCGAGCAGGATATTGTCGCGGCGGTAAGCGCACGCTACTGATTCGCGCCCCGATCAAGGGGGTTCAGTGCGATCGCCAGCCTCATCCCGGACCTCCACAGCGCCGCTGCCGTCGAGCGTGGGCGCAGTTGCGCTTCGGCACGCATCGCAGTCTTGAACTCGTCGGCGAAACCGATTCGAGGAAAGCGCGATTCGATATCGCTCAGAAGTGCCGCATCGAGTTCGTGTGCGCGTAGGCCGACTACATCCAGGTGGGCGGCGTCGTGAAGCAGCGCGGCCTCGGGCCCCGCATCGAGAGGGGTCTTGGCGTCCATGTGCCGGGCAATGGCTGTGTGCACGCAGTGTCCACTGGCTGCGGAGCCCCCGTGTGCGGCGACGAACGCGCGCGCATGTTGGGCGCCGAGTACAGCGAAACATCCCACCTGATCGTCCGCTGGGGCGCCGAACCGGATGTCGTGTAGAAGGGCTGCGACATAGAGGTTTTCGGGATCGAAAGACCGACCGTCGACCTCGGCGAGGGCGCTACCGAACTCCCAGCATCTGAGGCTGTGGGCGAGCACCGCAGGAGTCAGGGTTTCCTCCGCCTCCTGCAGAGCATCGCGGCACAGTCTGGAATCCGGTGGCGTCGAACGGGTGCCTGGAAATCTCGGGCTGCTCGGTGCGTCGATCCCGCGCAGCAGGCGAGGCATGGCGATGGTCTGGATCGCAAGGGCGTCGCCGATCACGCGAAGCTGCCCCCGTCGCGTCAATTCACCTGTGCGCATGGGGTCCCTCCGTGATGTGGCCTTGTAGATCGCTTCTGGTGATGGCGAGCATGGCGTCGAGGGTCGTGTCGTCGACGACTCCGCGCTGACGAAGGGACACCGCCCCGTTCGCCGCGGCCCAGGTGGTGAGTACGAGAACTCGGGGATCGGTGTCGCACCCGGACTCAGTGATGTCCCGCGTTACGGTCTCGACCAACGTTTGGAGCGCTTCGTCGATTCGAGGCTTCGCGTGCGCGACCAGTTCGGATTCGGACGTAGCGACGTCGTACAGGCTGAGCAGCCGCAACGCCAGGGGATTCTCCCGGTGGAACGCCACGTACCGGTCGAAGGCGTCGACGATGGACGTCGAGCCTTTCATCTCGTCGACGTGCGTCGTCGTGGTGTGCCAGGCGAGGGCGGCGTACACGTCGGCTTTGCCACCGGCGAAGTTGGCGTAGATGGAACTGACGGCGACATCTGCTGCGCCGGCGAGCATTTCGATCGATGTACTGCGATATCCGTGCTCGAGGAAGAGTGATCGGGCGGCGTCGAGTACCGCAGTATGTGTTCGGCGTTTTCGTTTGTCGGTGGGGGTTTCCAACATCATGGTCTTATCGTAATCTGATTCCGATAACAGAATCAACTTCCGATAGGGGTAGAGATGAATCCCAAGACCGGTTCAGATGCGATGACGATGTTTCTGCCGCAATCACCGTTCGTGCAACACCTGGGGATCGAGCTGATCGATATTTCGGAGGGGCATGCCAGGCTGCGGATGCCGTTCAAGGACGACCTGATCACGGTCGGCGACATGGTGCACGGTGGCGCCCTCGCCGGGTGTATCGACATCGGCATCATGGCGGCCGCGTGGGCAGGCGAGCGTGTGCCCGAGCAGTTGCGTGGTGTCACGATTTCGATGGCGGTCGAATTCGTCGAACCGGCGTTCGCGGAGAGCCTCGACATCGTCGGACGGCGTGTCCGTGCTGGTCGGAGCCTGAGCACGTGCGCAGTCGACATCGTTGCCACGAACTCGGAGCGGCTGGTCGCGACGGGGTTGGGAACCTATCGGATGGGCTGACTGGGGGCTCCGCCCCCAGTGGCACGAATAAGTGCACCAGGGTGAACTCAATCGTGCCACTGGGGTGGAGCGCCATCAACTTGATCGCGCGGGCATTCTGGCTGCGACTGTCGTCGCCACGCGACGACCGAGGTGCTCGGCGGTCGCCAGATCGGATGCGGGTGGTGAGAGCTCGGGGCCCGCATCCGACGGTGATTGCGCCATCGCCCCGAGGAATCCGCCGAGACGATTCAGGTCTTCGGCGGAACCGTGCGTCGTATACAACCATCCCGGGGGTAGCCCCAGATTTATCCAGTGCATACCGTGCTGGGCGGCCAGCAGTACAAAGCTCATGAGAGTGTTCAGTTTGTCGCCGTTGACGCCAGCGGAGTTGGTGAATCCGGCCGCGTACTTGTCCCGCCACTTCAGCGTCGACCAGGCGGTCGACGACTCCTCGGCGAAGCGCCGAAACTCGGCCGACGCCCCGCCCATGTACGTGGGTGAGCCGAAGATGATGGCGTCCGCAGAGTCGAGGATGTCCCACATGTCGGCCGGCGGGTCGCTGACGTCGAACTGATGTACCTCGGCGGACTCACTTGCGGCGCCGCGAGCGACGGCCGATGCCTGCCGTGCGGTGTGTCCGTAGCCGCTGTGGAATACGACGGCAATTGTGACTGCATTCATGCGACGGACTCCCATGCGGTGGTCGGTCTCGGTGTGGCACCGAGGATGTGGTCGGTGTCTTCGACGAGGAACTCGAACAGCTCGGTCGCATCCCGGCGATCGGTGAGTAATGCTGCACCCTGCCCCGACCAGAGTGCGAGTAGCTCGGCATCGTCGCGCTCCGCCGCTGCAGCCTTGAGCGGCGCGGTCATCCAGTTCTGCTGCGGATACGCTGGTACATCGGCGAATTCGAATGCATCCAGGAAGTCATTGCGGATTCCGCGTGCAAGCCTGCCCGAAAAGGCTCTTGTCAGGGCGGTGTATCGAGACCGCGGCGACCTGAGTGCCTGTTTGTGGGCGTCGGGTGCACCGGACTGATCGGTGGCCAGGAAGGCGGTGCCGATCTGGACAGCGTCGGCACCGAGTACCAGCGCAGCGGCGATCCCGCGTCCGTCCGCGATACCGCCGGCAGCGATCACGGGAATCTCGAGCACAGCGGACAGTTGTGCAGTGAGTGGACCGGTGGCCACGGAATCCGACGCAGGGCGCAGGAATGCTGGGCGGTGACCACCGGCTTCGTAACCGGCGGCGACGACGGCATCGACACCAGCGTCCCGCAGCGCAATACCTTCGTCGAGATGTGTTGCCGCGCCGATGGTTCGGATGCCTCGTCGTCGGCACTCGGCAAGTACCTCAGGGCTCGGGATGCCGAATACGAAACTGAACACCGCTGGTCGACGCGCCAGCACGACCTCCACCTGGGCGTCGAAGTCCGGGGACGCGGCGTGCCGATAGACCGGCGGCGACATGCCCGCTCGCTCGAACCACGGGCGTAGGGCATCGGAATATGTGTCGTAGGTGGTGCGATCGAGCTCGTCGGGCTGGCCGGGCCGGGGAACCCAGAGGTTCACTGCGAACGGGTGATTCGTCGCGGCATGCAGCAGCCCTACGGTGACATCGAGTTCTTCCGGCTCGAGATGGTGCGCCCCGAAGGAACCCAGACCGCCGGCATCGGAGACGGCCGCGGTCAGCCCGATGCGGGAGATGCCGCCGCCGAAGGGCCCCTGCACGATGGGGTACCTGAGGCCTAGGGTGCGTGCGAAAGGGGTCCGTGTCCAGTCCGTCATGGCCGATCCTCGCGTCGTAGGGGAAGTTCCCTGACAGTAGACGACCGGTCAACTATTTGTCGAGAGGTAGTTGACCGGTCGTATAGTGGGCTCATGGGACGAACCAGTACGGCGCGTGAACGGGTGCTCGATGCGGCTTGCTCGCTGATCCGAAGCCGTGGCTACGAAGCCGTCGGAGTTGCCGAAGTATGTTCCGTCGCCGACGTGCGCAAAGGCAGCTTCTATTACTACTTCGATTCCAAGCAGGCCCTCACCCGTGAGGTGATCCGCGAGCACTGGCGGAGTGAGCGGGCGCGATGGGTCGCGGTGCTGTCGGCGTCGGGGGCGCCCCTGGTGCGGCTCGAGGCTCTGTTCGACATGCAAGCGGATGATATTCGCGCAGAACAGAAGTCGAACGTCATCAACGGGTGCATCTTTGCGAACCTGTCGCTGGAACTGTCGGCCCGGGACGCGTCGATACGATCGGACCTGGAATCGGTTTTCGACGAACAAATCGCGCTGGTTGCCGAGGTCCTCGGTGAGGCCATGGCCGACGGCAGTCTCCATGCCGACGACACGCCGCATCGACTCGCGTCGGCGATGCTTGCCCAGCTGGAGGGTCTGGTTCTCTTCGCAAAGCTGCGCAATGACGCATCGTCGCTCGACGGGGTGTGGAGTCAGGTTCGCCGTTTGGCGAGTTGACCAGCGGGTCAGCTACTTTCGCTGCCAAGCGGTTCTCCGCTTGAATGTCACCCGCTAGCTATCTGATCGTATGAATGGACCATTCAAGCGGTGGTGGGCCGAGCGGTGGTGCGCACGATGACGGCACCCGCAGCGCACGCGATCACGAGAAGTCCGCCCACGACGGTTTGCCACGTCAGCGCTTCGCCGAGGAGTAGCGCAGCCCAGGCGATTGTCATGACGGGTTGAACCAACTGGACCTGGCTCACCCGGGCCATCGGGCCGATCGACAGACCCCGATACCAGGCGAAGAAGCCGAGGAACATGCTGACTACAGCAAGGTAGGCGAACGCGGCCCAGGTGCTGGGTGTCCCGGACGGTGGTTCGAATGCGACCGCGGCTGCGGCGAGGAGAACCATGACCGGCGATGCCACCACCAGTGCCCACGACACCGTCTGCCACGCGCCGAGGTCACGGGACAGGAGACCACCTTCGGCGTACCCGACGGCGGCAGCGATGACGGATCCGAACAGCAGCAGGTCCGACCAATGTAACCCGAGTACGCCGCCACCGCTGATCAGCGCGAACGCGAGTGCCGCCGCTGCACCGACTGCCGCGGCGATCCAGAAGGCCCTCGGTGGACGCTCGCCCGTGCGCAGAACCGCGACGACCGCGGTCGCTGCTGGCAAGAGCCCGATGACGACGGCTCCGTGTCCTGCGGGAGCGGTCTGTAGTGCGAACGACGTCAGAACCGGAAAGCCGACGACGACGCCACCTGCGACGACAGTCAGGCGCACCCACTGGACTCCATGCGGCAGAGCTTGTCTGGTCAGTGTCAGGGCGCAGGCCGCCAACAGGGCGGCAACGACTGCGCGGCCGGATCCGACGAACAGCGGTGACATTCCTCCGCCGATGGCAAACCGAGTGAGCGGCAATGTAAACGAGAATGCGGTGACCCCCAGGAGTCCCCACATGAGGCCGGCCCGGTTCAGTAGCACTGGTGTGCTGGATCGAGTAGCGCTACTCTGCTGTGTCATGTCCGACGATAGCAGTTCGAAGATAGTGGCGGACCTCCGGCAGTGGATCGCATCGGCGCCCGTCGGTGGAAAGCTGCCGTCGACGCGGTCGCTTGTCGCTCGCTACGGTGCAAGCCCGGTAACGGTGCAGAAGGCACTTCGGACGCTGGCCGCCCACGGTTTGGTGGATACGCGCCCTGGCGTCGGGACGTTCGTACGAACCGTCGCAACGCCGCGGCCCAGCGACTACGGCTGGCAGACGAGCGCACTCGCGGCACTCGGGAACAAGGTTCCCAAACTGCCTGCAGCGTTGCAGGGTGCGAGCAACGACGTCATCGCACTGCACTCCGGTTATCCCGATCGAGAACTGTTGCCGGAGAGACTGGTTCGAGCGGCATTTGGGCGAGCGGCCAGATCCGAAGCGGTGGTGAGCCGTCCTCGTGCGCCAGGAATGGAGGAACTGCAATCGTGGTTCGCATCCGAACTCGCTGCGGTTACGCCCGCTGGTATCAGGCAACCTGCTGCCAGCGACGTCGTTGTTCAGCCCGGAAGCCAAGGGGCGCTGAGCACTATCTTCCGCACACTCGTCGGTACGGGACGGATCCTGTTGATGGAATCGCCCACCTACTGGGGTGCGATCCTGGCAGCGGAGCAGGCGGGCGTCGTCATCGTCCCGGTTCGGAGTGGGTCGCACGGACCCGACTCCGACGAACTGGCCAGGGCGTTCGAGGAGACCGGTGCACGAGCGTTCTACGCCCAGCCGAACTTCGCGAGCCCGACCGGCGCGCTGTGGTCGAGCGAGTTGGCCGACCGTGTTCTGAGTGTAGTGCGTGCGCACTCCGCGTTTCTGATCGAGGACGATGCTGCGCACGATTTCGGGATTACGGCGGACTCGAGTCCCATCGCAGCGCGAGACGATGGCGGTCACGTCGTCTACATTCGATCGCTGGCCAAGAGTGTTTCACCCGCGGTGAGGGTCGCGGCGGTCATTGCACGTGGTCCCGCACACGAGCGAATACTGGCCGATACGCAGGTGCAGTCGATGTACGTCAGTGGGGTGCTCCAGGGCGTCGCGCTCGACGTCGTCACCCATCCGTCGTGGAAAGCGCACCAGCGCAACGTCCGTCAACTCTTGCGTGCGAGACGCGACCTGCTCGTCGAGAGTCTGCGCGAGCACGCTCCCAACGTCCATCTCGACGCCGTTCCCCGTGGGGGAATCAATCTGTGGGTCAGACTTCCCGACACGTCCGATCTGGATCAGGTTGTCCTGGAATGTAAATCGGCCGGGGTGATCATCGGCGCAGGTGACGATTGGTTCCCGGCCGAGGCGACCGGCAAATACCTCAGACTCACTTACGCGGGACCCAATCCGAGTACCTTCCCTGACGCCGCGCGCACGCTGGGCCGGATCGTCGGGTAGTGGAGGCTCCGCCTCCAGTGGCACGAAAGAGTGCACCAGGGTGAACTTAATCGTGCCACTGGCGCGGAGCACCGGCTTTTACCCGCCCGGCTGAACCTGCGGGTCCTGCTGCGGGATCTCCTGGAGCTGCGGATCTTGCTGCTGCTGTTGTTGTTGTTGCTGCTGCTGCTGCTGCATCTGCTTGGCGAACTCGCAGTTCGACTTGGCGTACGTGTCGATCCGGGCGCTGGCATCGCTTGCGGCGGTGAAGCTCTCGGCATCGATGTTGGCTTGAGTCTTCTGCTGGTACTCCTCGAACGAGGCGGACTCGGTGACGAGGTCGGTCACCTGGGCGCTGGCGTCGCGCACCGTGGTGAGATCGGCTGCGATGTCCGCGTCAGCCGATTCGATGGCAGGGTCGTAGTGCTCGGAGAGTCCGTCACCGTACTTCTTCAGCACAGCCTGCATTCCCGGCCAGTCGGAGGGATCGATCTCGGCGGACGACTGCGACTCCATCTCGAAATTCGAGATGTCCTCGAGCTGGGTGCAGATATCCCCGCCACCGTCTGCATTGGCCCCACCGTCCGAACCACTGTCCGAACCGTCGTCGGACCCGCAGCCAGCGAGCCCCACGGTCAGTGCAGCAGCGAGGACGACGATCGAGCGACGCGGGAACTTCATACGGGTACTTCTCCAGACTTCGGGTGGGTAAGACGTCCTCCACAGTCACAGTTACACGGCGCGTTGTCGAGTTGGCGTTGCGAACGTTGGTAAATATCCAGTCGCTTCGCGGACTTCACGTCCGGTTGGCCGCGGACGCGAACCCAAGCCAGGTGTGCCTGTTTCCTGCCCAGCACCAACCGACTTTCGGGGCGTTGCGGTTGTTCTTTCCGTCTCGCCCGGTGCCGTTGCTGATCCACAGCGCAGGGGTCCGTGTGTCGAGCGCTCCATTCGGTTTGCGTAGCCGAGACCCGATCGTCATGAAGCAATGTCCCCGTTCGAGCACGTCGGGCACTTGGATCAGCCAGTGGATCCCCTCGATCAGTGTCAGAGGTGTGCGGTCTGCGGCAAGGATGGCGGGTAGCGCCTCGTCGGGGCTCCAGTTCTCCATCTCGTCGCCGCGTGTCGGCCCGTGGACCAGGTATGCCGGACCCGCCGGGATCGTCAACGACTCGATCGGGGTGAACCGGTCGACGTCCGGCATGTCCGAGACGACGAATCCGCACACGCCCGACAACTCGAGCATCGGTGCGAGCGCGGATGGACCTACGCCACCCAGGACGAGGAGCGCATCGTCAGTGGCATCGGAGACGGCGCCGCGGACCTGGGCGTCGGTGATGCCGGCGAGCGAATGAACGCCGAGTTCGATCAGCCGCTCGGCCTGTTTGCTCAGTGGAGGAAGCGCGTACAAGGTGAACCACCTTTCGTCACCGTACAGTGTACGCTCCATCTGGATTGAGTCCTGTCGAGTTCGAACGTATGGTCGAACAGTGAGGGTCAACGGATCGAGTGGTGGCGTGGATCCTCGGCGTCGACCGTTCAAGGTGCTGACCCCTGCGGTGAAGGTCCTGATCGACCTGTCGGTCCTCTACCCGCAGCCTCCGCATCACAGCGGCACGTTCACCGCCGAGGGCTTCGACGTCCGCACCGTCGTGCCAGGCGACCTCACCGAGTGGTCCATGACTGTCGACGGTGACTGGATCGGCCGTGTCACCTACCAGCTCACGTCGAAGGATCGCTGTGAAACGGTCACGCACTGGGTTCCGAGTCGTGTGCTCAAGCCCCTTACGTCGAAACGATGAAGTTCACGCCAAGGCGAGGAAGAGCTTCTCGAGCTCCGCCTCGGTCATGGGCTCTTTGTTGTCGGCTGTTTCACCCGTCATGCATTCGCGGAGACCGGTCGCGACGATTTTGAACCCGGCTTTGTCGAGAGCGCGAGAGACGGCCGCGAGCTGCGTGACGACGTCCTTGCAGTCGCGGCCGTTCTCGATCATGCCGATCACACCGGCGAGCTGGCCGTGTGCCCGTCGCAGGCGGTTGAGTACCAATGCGATGCTGTCTTCGTCGCCGATCATGTCGGTCTCCTAGGGAGTAGTGGTGCCGGTAGTGTCAGGTTACCCCCGGGGGCATAGAACGGGTAGCTGTCTCAGGCTTGCGCGCTACCGAGTGCGTCGATGGCCGCCTGCAGCTTGACGGTCGCCTCTGCTGCGACGTCGGACAGACCGGGTTCACCGGTTACCTCGACCATGATCGCCGGATTCATGGCCTCGACGACCACCGAGCCTTCAGTCGTGGTGTCGGCGCGGACGACGACGTTGCACGGCAGCAGTAGCCCGATCTGCCGCATGACCCCGACTGCGCGGTGTGCAAGGTTCGGGTTGCAGGCGCCGAGGATCAGGTACTTCTCCATATCCTCGCCGAGCTTGGCCTTCAAGGTGGCCTGCATGTCGATTTCGGTCAGTACTCCGAACCCTTGCTCGGACAATGCCGCTTTGGTGCTCTGGACTGCGGCATCGAAATCGGTGTCGGTCAGTGTGGTTGTCAATGCGATGTTCATCGTGCCTCCTGTAGATGGCGAAACAATCTGTGTGAAATATTCAGTGCGAGAAACTTATCGAGGGCAACACCCTGCGGAGCCATGCCGGCGACCACCACGCGCCGTGTCCGCTCAAACGGAGCAGCACCGGAAGCAGGATAAGTCTGATCAGAAAAGCGTCGAGTAGGACCGCAACACCGAGGATAATTCCCATTTCCTTCGGGGGAAGCGGATCCGACAGCGCGAAGGTGAAGAACACTGCGACCATCACCGCAGCTGCGGCGAAAATGACGCGTCCGGAGTGTGCGAGTCCGTCGACCTGTGCGGCCTTGGGGTCACCGGATCGCTCGTAGTGTTCTTTGGCAGTGGCGAGAAGGAATACGGTGTAGTCCATGGCGATGGCGAAGATCATTGCGAAGAAGAACACCGGGCCCCACCCGTCGAGGAAGCCCTGCGGGGTGAATCCGAGCAGCGACGAGCCGTGTCCGTCCTGAAAGATCAGTTTCGCGACACCGAACGCCGCGGCGGTGGACAGCAGGCTGACGACGGTTCCCAGCAGTGCAATAAGAGGGGCCTGCAGTGCGACGAGTAGAAGAACGAAACCGAGGACCAGGATGATGCCGATCACGATCGGCAGGTAGTCGTTCAGGGCCTGCTGCAAGTCGAGATTCTCCGCGGGAGCACCTCCGACGAGTGCCGACCGGGGTAGTTCCGCCCGCAGATCCTGCAGGATGGTGCCCATCGATTCATCGGATGGGTCCACTGCCGGAATTGCCTGCAGCAGTGCGTAGTCGGAACCGTCCTGCGCCTGCTGGGGTGGGGTGACCATCGAAATTCCGTCGACGGTGCTCGCGGTCGCGGCGGTGGATTCGGCGTCGGCCGAGGGGACGACGATCTGCAACGCGCCGGGCGCGCCGTCACCGAACTGTGCTTGAACCAGTTCGTATCCCTGGCGCACGGGTGCGTCTTCGGGCACGACGGTGATGGAGGGCATGGCCACTTTCAATCCGAGGACCGGAAGTGCCAGTGCGATCAGGATCCCGACCGACACGACAGCGAACGGCCACGGGTGCTTGTGCAGCACTTCGCCCCAGGCGGCGAACTTCGGTGAACGGTGGTGTTGACGCTTGGCGTACGGCAGCGACGCGGCGTTGACCTTAGGGCCGAGTGCACCGAGTACCGCCGGCAACAGGGTCATCGTGGCGACCAGAACGAAGGTGACCGCCATCATGATGCCTACCGCCATCGTCCTTACCGCCGGTGCTGGAACGAGCAACACAGCCGACAGGCTGACCAGAACCGTCAGACCGGACAGGACGACGGCTTTGCCTGCGGTATCCATGGTTTCGGCGACTGCGGCTCGTGGATCGCCATGGCGCAGAGCGTCGCGGAAGCGCGCAACGATGAACAGCGCATAGTCGATACCCAGTGCGAGGGCGAACATCATCGCGAAGTTCATCGCCCATACCGAGATCGGCGTCACCTCGTTGAGCAGTACGAGACCGCCGGCGGACGCGACGAGCCCGGCAACGGTCAGCAGTAGGGGTAGGCCCGCGGCGACGAGTGAGCCGAAGGCCAGGACCATGATCGCCAAAGTGACCGGCCAGGAGATCAATTCGGCCGCAATCATGGCGTCGTGGTTGGCGACGTTGAAGTCGGACCACAGTGCCGACGATCCGGTTGGGTAGACCTCGATTCCGTCGGTCGACAGGGCGGTCAGCTCGTCCTTGACGTCGTCGACAGCTTTGACCATCTCGTCCGTGCTCGCGTTGGCACCGGCAATGAGAATTCCGGTGTGCGAGTCCGGACTGATCGTCATACCCGGTTGCGGCATAACGACATCCCCGAAACGTGAGTCCCCGTCGAAGACCGCTGCGACGTCGGCGAGTGTCTGTTGCACGGCCGCGTCGCCGATCGATGCAGTATCGGAGTGCACTACGACCTGAACGGCGGCCGAGGAATTTCCGCCGAAGTGTTGCTGTGCCAGTTCACGGACCTGAACGGACTCGGACCCGTTGGCTTGCCAGCCGGCCCCGGCGAGCGAGGTGAACACCGTCGGTGCCGCTGATCCGAGGGCGATCAGCGCGAGCAGCCACACCCCGAACACCCACTTGCGGTGGGTGACCATCGCGGCCCCTGCGCGCCCGAGCATGCCGGGTGAGGCGGCGTGGGGGGCTTCGGTGTCCAGAAGGGCGTCGGGCAGAGGCATTGGTCTCCTTATACGGGCGGGGGTATTGAATCGAGCGCTCGACGCCGTGCTGATGCAGTGGGCGTGTGTCCACTACGATGACATATACCGAGGGGGGTATGCAAGTACCCCTGGGGGTATCAATGGCGATGGTCAACACTGAGTAAAACATTGCCCGAGAGTGGGCAAACCGGTGCGGCGCCGGTATTCGGTGGGGTTGTATCGAGGGATGAGTCACAACCCCCTGTCCATGGACCATCTCGCTGCGGACGGGGGGACGATCAGCTCGATCGAGACAGCGATCAACAACGCGTTCGATCCCATCTCCGCGGCCGTGACGAACTTCGTCTTCTACTCCGTGAACATCGCGGGCGCTGACGTACCGCTCATCGTCCTGTGGTTGATCGTCGGCGCCGTCATCTTCACGGTCTCCTTCAAGTTCATCCAGTTCCGCGGTGTCAAGCGCGCATTGATCCTAGTGAGCGGCAAAGAGGACGAACCCGACGCGCCCGGGGAGGTCAGTCACTTCCGCGCACTCACCGCGGCGGTGTCGGGGACGGTCGGCCTGGGCAACATCGCTGGCGTCGCAGTGGCCGTCACGCTCGGTGGCCCAGGTGCGACGCTGTGGATGATCCTTGCCGGACTGCTCGGAATGGCGTCGAAATTCGTCGAATGTACGTTGGGCGTGAAATTCCGCGACGTCAACGAAGACGGCACCGTGTCGGGCGGGCCGATGAAGTACCTGACCAAGGGCCTCGCCGATCGTGGACTCGCCAAGCTCGGCAAGATCATGGCTGTCTTCTACGCCATCATCATCACGTTCTTCGCGATCAGCGGCGGCAATATGTTCCAAGCCAACCAGACCTTCGCGCAGGTTCGATCCGTCACCGGAGGCGACGACGGGCTCCTCGGTTCCGACGGTGCGAAAGCCATCTTCGGTATCGGAATAGCACTGATCATCGGCCTCGTCATCATCGGCGGGATGAAGTCGATTTCGGCCGTCACCGCACGACTGGTTCCGTCGATGGCGATGGTCTACATCCTCGCGTGCGCCGTCGTCATCGGCGTCAATTTCAAGTCGGTGCCGTCGGCGTTCGTGGCGATCTTCGAGGGTGCTTTCTCACCCGAAGGTGTCGCGGGCGGCGTCCTCGGCGTCATGATCATCGGTTTCCAGCGCGCAGCGTTCTCCAACGAAGCCGGTTTGGGCTCCGCAGCGATCGCACACTCCGCGGTCAAAACTCGGCATCCGGTGACCGAGGGCTTCGTCGCGATGCTGGAGCCGTTCATCGACACTGTCGTGATCTGTACGGCAACTGCGTTGACATCGTCATCGCGAACACCCAGACCTGGCAGGACCAACGAGAGGTCGTCGCCGAGACCGGTGAACTGCCCGCCGGCGGCGTCACACTCACTTCGGACGCCTTCGAGACGGTGCTGCCGTGGTTCCCGTACGTACTGACTGTTGCCGTTGCACTGTTCGCGCTGTCCACGGCGATCACGTGGGCGTACTACGGCCAGCAGGCGTGGACGTCGCTGTTCGGACGCAGCCCACTCTCCCGCAACTTCTTCAACCTGATGTTCTGCACGTTCACCGTCATCGGCACCGTCCTCTCGCTCGGATCGGTGCTCGACTTCGCCGACGCGACGCTGTTCCTGCTCGCGCTCGTCAACATCACTGGGCTCTACCTGCTACTCCCGGTGGTCAAGCGTGAACTGGCCGACTACATGGCAACTCGCCCAGGAAAGCACGATCCCGACAAGGTGGTGCAATCGCAGGAAGACGATCGGGTCTAGGCCTTCTCGTCCCGCGTCGATTGGTAGATGTCGGGAATGCCGTCGTGGTCGTCGTCGCGGGTTTCTTCCTCGTGGATGAGCCGGTATGCCTTGTTGCGGCTGCGCAGGATCAGGGCGGCGAGTGACGCGGCGACGATCGAGCCGGTGAGCACACCGACCTTGACGTGGTCGTCACGTTGGGTTCCTTCGCCGAATGCGAGGTCGCCGATCAGCAGCGAGACGGTGAATCCGATTCCGGCGAGCAACGCAACACCGAAGACGTCCAGCCACTTCAAACCGGCGTCGAGGGTCGCTCGAGTGAACCGGGATACGAGATAGGTGGTTCCGAAGATGCCGATGGCTTTACCGACAACGAGTCCGGCGATGATGCCGATGGCAATGGGGTCCGACAGCGCACTGCGCAGACCGGAGAATCCGCCGACCGTCACGCCTGCTGCGCAGAATGCGAACAGCGGCACGGCGATCCCGGAGGAGATGGGTCGGATCTTGTGTTCGAAGTGTTCGGCCAGCCCGGGGCCGGCTTCGGGTCCGCCTGCGGCCTTGCTGCGGAGAACGGGTACGGCGAAGCCGAGCAGCACGCCTGCAACGGTGGCGTGAACGCCGGACTCGTGCATCAGGATCCACGTGGCCGCAGCGAGCGGCAGCAGGATCCACCACGACCGAACGCGCTTCTGCACTGCGAATGTGAACAGCGCCAACGGAATCAGAGTCAGCCCGAGCGCGACGAAATTGATGTCGTCGGTGTAGAAGATCGCGATGACCGTGACGGCCAATAGGTCGTCGACCACGGCCAACGTCAACAAGAACGTTCGCAGTGCGAGGGGTAGGTGGGTACTGATCACTGCGAGAACGGCGACCGCGAAGGCGATGTCGGTGGCGGTAGGGATTGCCCAGCCCAGTAGCGCACCGTCACCGGTCCTGAGGTTGATGATGACGAATATTATTGCGGGAACTGCCATTCCACCGACTGCGGCAGCGATCGGCAGGGCTGCTCGCGCGGGATCGCGGAGGTCTCCTGCGACGAATTCGCGTTTCAGTTCGAGTCCGACGACGAAAAAGAAGATGGCGAGCAGTCCGTCTGCGGCCCACGTGGACAGTGTGAGGTCCAGATGGAGTGCCGACGGACCGACGCGGGTGCTCATCAGGGAGTTGTAGGCCTCGTCCCACGGCGAATTGGCCCAGATCAATGCGACGAGGGTAGCCGCGAGCAGCAATGCGCCACCGACGGTCTCCTTGCGCAGGATCTGCCCGATCCGGTCTGCTTCGGACCACGAACCGCGGGAGAACAGTGGTAGGCGGGTCTTGGGATTGGTCACTGGGAGGGTGGCCTTTCGTGTGCAAACGTCGACGAAGCTGCGGCACATCCTGAAGAAACGGAAAGCATGTGCGCAGCACTAAGTTGTTGCCGACCAGACTTCCCGGCGCACCGAACACAAGTCTACCGGGTCAACGGTGGCCCGCGCCCACTCGGTTACGACACCGCAATCACCGGCCGACGCCGATTCGCATGGGGAGGACACTGTATGGACATTCGGTGAGAGGATGCGTCGGTGAAAACCGGTGAACAGATCGTGCAGGAGCTTCCCTGGAAATGGGGGGTGCAGGGCCGGATCTTCGTGATCGGTGGTCTCGGTTTCATGTTCGACGCCTGGGACGTCACTCTCAACGGGTTTCTGACCCCGCTGCTCGGTTCCTACTGGGACCTGTCGCAGACCGAGCGTGGTCTCGTCGCAACCGGAAATCTCATCGGCATGGCCGTCGGCGCCGTCGTGTGGGGGACCATCGCAGACCGGATGGGGCGCAAGCGAGCATTCGCCATCACCCTGTTGATCTTCGCGCTGTTCTCGGTACTCGGCGCGTTCTCGCCGAACTTCGAGATCTTCGTACTGCTCCGATTCTGCGCGGGCTTCGGACTCGGCGGGTGTATTCCCGTCGACTACGCGCTGGTCAGCGAATTCTCGCCGCGACGAATACGCGGAAAAGTGTTGTCCGCCATGGACGGTTGGTGGCCCATCGGAGCCACGATCTGCGGCGTCGTCGCGACAGCGCTGGTACCGATCGACGGCGATGTCCGCTGGCGAATCATGCTGCTGTTCATGATCCTGCCTGCGCTCCTGCTGTTCTGGGTGCGCCGAGGGATTCCCGAGTCGCCGATGTATCTGGCTGCCGTCGGACGTGAGGAGGAGGCTCGGACCGTCATCGACGATCTGGTTGCGCGCACCGGAGCCGACGTCCAGCAGTACTCCATCACCGCCGAACCGCCCGTGAAGCGAACGGCTCTGTCCGGCGTGAAAGCGGTTTGGAGCTACAGCCCGAGGATCACGTCGGCCTCCTGGTTGCTGTTCGTCTCGATCATGTTGCTGTACTACGCGGCCCTGAGTTGGATGCCGTCGATCCTTCGCCGCGAAGGCTACGACGACTTCGCCGCATTCGCGGGTACGACGCTGATGACGGCGGTCGGCATCCTCGGCGTCGCGGTGTCCGCCTACCTCGTCGAGGTCGTCGGCAGGAAATGGGTCATCGGCATCTCCGGGCCGATCGCCGGTGCTGCTCTGGTGCTGTTCGCGATCATGCTCGACGTCGGATCAGCGGTGCTCGTCTGGCTGGCAGTGTTCGGGTTCGTCATCCAGATCGCGATCCCGGTGCTGTACTGCTATGTCTCCGAGCTCTACCCGACGCCGCTGCGGGCGTCGGGCTTCGGCTATGCCTCCTCGGTCAGTCGTATCGCCACCGGTTTCGCGCCGCTGCTTT
Source organism: Rhodococcus sovatensis (assembly GCF_037327425.1). NCBI lineage: Bacteria > Bacillati > Actinomycetota > Actinomycetes > Mycobacteriales > Nocardiaceae > Rhodococcus > Rhodococcus sovatensis. The sequence continues at coordinate 5,540,525 of NZ_CP147846.1, forward strand.
TCGGTTCGGTGATGTGGCCGATCCTCGGCTTGCCACTCACCTTCGCGATCGTCACGGCATTCGTCGTCCTCGCGGTGCTGTGGATGGCCTACGCGGCCCCCGAGACCAAGGGCCGGGAACTGGATACGTTGGAGATTGGGTTTCAACGGACGCAGATGGGGTATTCGCCCGATTCGCGGTAGCCGAGACACGGCTACGGGTAGGGGGTAAATCATGCGCTTCGTCACTCTCATCATTGTCGTCTGGCTTGTCATCGGTGCTTTCGCGGTGTTCCAGCGCGGATACTTCGACAGCGCGCCGGAGAACTGCGCCGGGGTCGGAACCATCGCATTGACGGTGGTAGCCGGACCACTCAACTACGCAGGCGTCAATCCCGAGGTCACGGACTGCCAACTGCCGCAGCCGAGCGAATAGCCGTGGGACGTGCTCGGGCGGGGCGGTGACGTTCGTCGCCGTCCGAGCACGTTCGGGCCGGCGTGCCTACGCTTGACGGGTGATCCGTCGGAACCTCCTGCTAGTCCTGGCCATCGTCATGCCGGTACTGATGGTCTCGGTGGTCGGAGTCGGCGGCTACCTGACGTTCACGAAGGCGAAAACCGATCCGATCGGGCGCGCCGACGCCATCATCGTTCTCGGCGGTGAGCACGACGGCCGCGAGGCGTACGGCATCGAACTGGCGGAACAGGGCGTGGCGGACACGGTCGTACTGTCCAATCCGTACGGCAAGTCGGATGCAGTCATGAAGAAGTACTGCGGGGTGCAGACCGACACGTACAGCGTTCTGTGCGAGAAACCTGTTCCGAGTACGACGCGTGGTGAGGCGATATTCACCCAGGACCTTGCTCAGGAGCGGGGCTGGGACCACGTAGTCGTCGTGAGTTGGCGCTACCACCTGCCCAGAGCGCAATACATCTTCGGGCAGTGTTTCAGCGGCGAGGTATCGATGGAGGCCGTGCCGCGGGCGTACGACTTCTCCCTCGTCCATTGGGAGTACACCTACCTGTATCAGCTGGCGGGCTTCGCGAAGGCCGCTGTGCAGGGCGACTGTCAGAACTTGTGGTAGAGCGTCAGCCCCGATCTGTACAGCAGGAAGCCGAACATCGTGCACGCAATCCCGCCGATCACGGCGGCGGCCAGGAAGAGCAGCCCGCTTCGGTAGCGCCGTTCCCGGATTCGTAACACCGTCAACAGTGCGATCGAGGTCATCGGGGCGAGCGACCCGAGAAATCCTGCGCACACAAGTCCGACGAACCACTGAGGTGGCGTCGCGGCAGTCACGAATCCCAGAATCGTGCACGTCACGATCGTCAGGACCAGGATTCGCTTCGGCTCGCTGACAGCTCGGGTGAGGTGATGATGGAGCAGCGCGGCCGACGCCCCACCCACCGCGACGAGAAGGAGGGCCGTCATCGTGTTCGCTGCACCGGACGGGTGACGAGCGCGCCTGCAGCGAGCGCAGCGACGGCGACGACGGGGGTCACGACGATGTAGACCACGGAGTTCCACGCACCGTCGTGGGTGATGCCCTGCAGTGCGTAGAAGCTGAAAGTGGTGAAGCCGCAGGCCAGGCCCGCTACTGCCGCTCGCGGAATCGGTGCCGGCCGGCCGGACAGATAGCCGAGGGCGCTGCCCAGAAGTAGGCATCCGAGAACATTGATGCCGAAGGTATTGATCAACAACCACTTCGGAGTGTCTCGCCACTGCCAGATCTCGTACCGAATCACTGCGCCGAGCGCACCACCGACTGCGACCGTCGCACTCTCGATCAGACGGGTGGGGGCCACAACGACTGACCCTATCCTCAGTCGATCGGAGGAAGCATGCTCTGCCGGGGCAGATCACAGTCGGCCTCGGGTATGTTGACATCTGTGACGCTAGACGAGTCAGGGTTCAGCCCTCAGCATTTCGACGTAGCAGTGGAGTGGCGCGACAATGTCGTGATCGTGACGGTGTCGGGAGAGCTCGACCTGGCCACGGCACCGCAGCTGTCGGAGTCGATGAAGTTGGTACTGGAAAAGCGGCCATCGGCCGTCGTCATCGACCTGTCCCACGTCGGCTTCCTCGCCTCGGCCGGAATGTCGCTCCTTGCCTCCACACATCAGCAGCTCGACCGCTCGACGGGATTTGCAGTGGTGGCGGACGGGCCGTCCACCGGTCGACCACTGACTCTCGTCGGTTTGCACGAGGTCTTCGGTATTTTCGCCACTGTCGGCGAAGCGCTGTCCGCGGTCGGCGCGGGTAATTCCTGAACTTTCGGGTATGACGGGGTCATGATGGCAATTGCATTCGGTGGAGAAGACGCCGTGGCCGCTGCCGCCCGACCCCACACCGAGCCAGTTCACGAGGACGCCATGCACCTGATATTCGATGGCGAATCTGCTGTCGCGGAGCGCGCCTCGGCTCTCAGGGTGGAGCTCAGTCACTGGCTGACAGGGTTGCAGGTGGCACCAGAACGGGTGTACGACGTAGTGCTCGCGACGTACGAGGCGCTGGCCAACGCTGTCGAGCATGCCTATACGGCTGATCCTGGGCCAGGCACCCTCGACCTGATTGCAAAGTACGTGTCCACGACCGGCCGGATCGAAGTGACTATTCGTGATCGCGGGGCGTGGGCGGTACACGAACCCGACTCGACTCGCGGGCGAGGCGTCCCGTTGATGCACGCCCTCGCCGATTCGACCTCGGTCACCTCGGACGACGAGGGAACGACCGTTCGTCTGGTCTGGAACGCGCCTGCTTGACGGCTTCTCCAAAGGCAGGACAGTGTCCTTTGTGAGAGAGCACAATGCTCTCATCCCCGACGCTCTGCACACTCGGGGCGCCGAGGGTGGAGGCGCAGATGGACACACAAGAGGTACCTGGGTCGGTGGTCGCGGGGAGATTCCGATTGTTCACTCGTCGACCGTCTGCTCCGTGGGTTCAGCAATGGGATGCCCGCGAACTGCACACCGGGCGAGAGATGACGCTGACGCTCGTGCACGACGACGTGATCAGATCCAGAGATCCGTCTGCGGACGCCGCTCGAAGACTCAGAGGAGCAGTCCGAGCCACTGCCCGCGGTGACGTGCGGATCTTCGACGTCGCCCCCTACATTGTGGTCGTCGGTGAGCCCGGTTCGGAACCCGAGCTGTTCGATCCAGTGCAGGCCGGGGAGACAAGTACAACCCCGAAAAGCCGCTCCGTCGTAGCTTTCGTCGCCGCATCGGCTGTGCTTGTCGCCGCACTGGGAATCGGCGGCTGGATGCTCACCACCAGGATGTTCGGCGGTGACTACGGTGACGTGCGGAACGTCGTCGCGGTCCCTTCCCTGCCCACGGCGGACACTTCCCCGACACCCTCCACCGAACCAATTCTGCCAGCTGGGGTTCAGGTGTGGTCGGCTGTTCGTGCGCCCGACAATGCGGGCGACGCAGCACTGGCCGTCGACGCCGACCCGGTCACGTCCTGGTCCACCGACCTGTACCGCGAGCTATTCGGTGATCCCGGCAACGGTATCGGTGTTGTTGTCTCGTTCGCGCAGCCCACCGACCTGGGCGCAGTATGGATTTCGACGCCGAATCCGGGAGCCCTCGTCGAGATCAGGACACCGCCGGCGGAGAACGGGGCGCTGGCGTCGACCCGGGTCCTCGGTTCCGGCGCTCTGAACATCGGAAGGACCGACATCGTCGTCGACGCTCCCGCAGGCCTGACCGGGGTGCTGGTGTGGGTCGGTGAGCTTGCTCCGGTTGGAACTCAGTTCGGCGCAGAGTTCGCCGAGATCGGATTCACTCGAAAATAACGTGGTCGACGAACTCCCGACTTCGGTGATTCACTAACGAGCATGGGTGAACCGGACAAAGCTATTTCGCTGCCCAATCTGCGGGTGCTGTGGGTTTTCGTTCGACCACACCGGCGGACATTGATTTTCGGCATGCTGCTCGGACTCGTCGGCACCGGAGCCTCGCTCGCGACGCCGATGGTCACCAAGTCGGTTCTCGACGGTCTCGGGTCGGGGCAGTCCTTCGGTGGTGCAGTAGCCCTGCTCGTCCTGCTTCTCGTCATCGGATCCGCAGTTCTCTACGTTCAATGGATCATGCTCGGGACACTCGCAGAGCGAATTGTTCTCGACGCTCGAAAATCCATGGTGAGCAGGTATTTTCGAGCCACTGTCGGCAGCCTCTCGACGCGGCCGACCGGAGAGTTGGTCACCCGCGTCACCTCGGACACGGTTCTTCTTCGCGAGGCGGCGTCGTCGGCTCTGGTGGCCATCGTCAACAGCACCATCGCCTTGATCGGCGCTCTAGTGCTCATGGCGGTCCTGGACCTGGTGCTTCTCGGCACGATCTTCGTCGCCATCGTAATTCTCGGCACCATGTTCGCCAAGTTGATGCCGCCCATCGCCGAGGCGCAGAAGCAAGCACAGGAATCGGTGGGCAGGCTCGGGGGACGCCTGGACGGTGCGCTGCGGGCCATTCGAACCGTCAAGTCCTCCCGCGCCGAGCAGCGGGAATTCGACAGGGTGATCGCCGACGCCCGAGACTCTGCCGAACACAGTGTGCGGGCGGTGCGTACGTCCGCGCTGGCGTGGACGGTCGCGGGCGGCGGGATACAACTGGCGATCATCGGCATTCTCGGCATAGGTGGATATCGTGTGAGCATCGGCGCGCTCGCGGTCTCCAGCCTGATTGCGTTCCTGCTCTACGCATTCCAACTGATGGACCCGCTGTCATCGTTGACGACGAACTTCACTCAACTTCAATCCGGAATGGCGGCCGCAGCGCGAATCCGGCAGATCGAACAACTCGAGATCGAAACCTCGGCAGAAACCGTCGGGAATGCGGTTGCAGGAAAGCATGATTCGATTCTGAGCTTTCGGGGTGTGACAGCGCGCTACCGGCCCGGTGGCGCACCCGCTGTCGAGGAAATCTCGTTCGACGTACCCGCGGCCGGTCACACGGCGATCGTCGGGCCGTCGGGAGCGGGCAAGACCAGCGTGTTCTCGCTCATCCTACGGTTTCTCGAGCCGGTCGACGGTGAAATATTGCTTGGGGGAACGTCGTACGCAGACCTGTCCAACGACGACGTCCGCAGTGCGCTCGCCTACGTCGAACAGGAGACACCGACGATCCCGGGGACCGTCCGAGAGAACCTTCTGTTCACACATCCCGAAGCATCGGAAGCCGATATCTGGCGGGCGTTGGACTCGGTGCACCTCGGTCGTGCCGTGCGGGAACTGCCGGACGGGCTCGACACCGATCTCGTCGGGTCCACCGTCTCCGGGGGTCAACGGCAGCGAATTGCGTTGGCGAGGGCGATCGTTCGAAGTCCGCAGGTGCTGCTGCTCGACGAGGCGACCGCGCAGGTGGACGGCAGGACCGAAGCCGCGATCCACGACGTCATTCGCTCCATCGCGTCGACCCGCGCCGTCGTGACCATCGCGCACCGGCTGTCCACCGTGCTGGATGCCGACACCATCCTGGTGATGGAGGACGGCCGAATCAGGGCCAGGGGGACCCACGCGGAGCTGCTGCAGTCGGATTCGCTGTACCGGGAGTTGGTCGAGGCGCTGCGGATCGGGGATTCTGCGGTGGTTCGGTGACTTCGCCCCCAATCACATGAGCGGCTCCGCCCCAGTGGCGTGAGCGGCTCCGCCGCAGTGGCACGGTTAAGTGTCCTCCCGTGCACTTAACCGCGCCACTGGCGGCGGAGCCGCCGGGCAAGGCCAGGCTCACAACGCGCTTAGCTCCCTCCGCAACGTGGATTCGGTGTGCCGGATCGCCTGGCCGACAACCGGTTCGACCAGGGCGCCCAGTGCTCGGCCGGCGAGCCCACCCGGGAAGTTGTAGGCGAAGTCGACGTTCAATCTGGTCCCACCATCCGGTGTGTCCTCGAACGACCACTTCGAGACCGTCGAGAACCCTTCGACCGAGGACAGTGTCAGCGATCGATTCTCGATCCACTCGGTGACGCGGAGTGTGGATCGGAGCGTTTTCGGACCGATCTGCATCTCGGCGGAGTAGACGGCATCGAGGCCGTGGTCGATGTCGCCGATGGGTTCGAACGATCGGATGCCGAACATCCACTTGGGCACGGACCTGTAGTCGTCGACGTATGCGAACGCACGCGAGCGTGGGACGTCGGCTACGGCGGAGTGTTCGATGACGGGCATGATGTCGAATAGTACATGTAACTGGTTTTTACACATATATCTGGAACTGTCTCAGTGGTGGACCGAGTCCTTGGTCGACGCGAACGCAGGGCCGGCGAGGAACCAGATTCCGAGAATCAAGCCGAGCGGAGCGATATTGCCCACGAGCGCCGAGAACTGCTCGCCCGACGCGACCGTGAAGGCAAGCCCGAGCAGCACCAGCGCGGCGATACCGCACGCCACGACTGCCCGGAACCAGTCCTCCCACAGGTAGCGGCGGTACTCGTCGGTCCCCTTCTCGATCTTCGCCGGTGCTGGACCGCCGAAGAATCGGTGGGCAACGCGCACGTCCACCCAGCGAATCAATGCGGGACCGAAGCCGACACTGAAGCCGAGGTAGTACGCGGCGAGGTGGTGCACCCCGCCCACGGGCGTTCCGCTGGACAGATCGAAGGCGACCGCGATGATCAGCACGACGTCCAGGACCGGCACCGATGCAAGGATCCACGTCGCCGCTCGACGCCTACGCAGGACGTACCGAACGAGCAATCCGACGGCTATCAGTGCCCAGAAACCGAGTTCACACAGGGCGATGACGATTGCGACTGCATTCATACGTGCATGTTCGCTTCAGATGCCCGGCTCGCACATCGGCTGACCGGGCGAGAGGAGGGTCATCCTTTAGGAGGACCGGCGGCTCAGCGGGTCGTCGACGTCGGAGTCTCGGAGCTGTCGTCCTCTGCTTCCGGCTCCTCGGACTGTGTTGGCACGTCCGTGGTGGTTCGTCCACGCGGAGCTCTGGTGGTCGATTCGTCCGACTTCGATGGTGTCGTGGTCACTGCGGTGGTGGTGGTCGGCTTGGGTGTGGTCGGCGTCGCAACCCGCCAGGTCGGCGACGGCGGAACGGTGATCACCGAGGAGCTCGTCGCCGTGACTGCGACGCTGAGGTCCGAGCGCAACGCGGGCGGCTGGACCTTGTCGCCTCCGTCGTCGAAGGCACCGCCGAGGGCGCCTATGGTCAGTCCAGCTACAACAGCGACTCCGGCGATTGCCACCGTCGAAATCGCGATGACTTTGTCGCGCATCGTTGTTCGGCCTTGTTCTCGAGGTGCCGCGTCGGTCTCAGCGGCGCTGATGCGAGAACGCTACCGTAGGACGCCCGGTGTTCGCTCAGCTAGGCAACCGCATCCTGCGTCGACGCGCCTCGTCCACCGCCGAAGCGGTGCTCCCAGACATTGCCTACAAGACGGTGGCCCTGCCATCGACGGCCGCCGAGTGTCTTGCTCAGTTCGGTAGTCTGCCGCACTGCCCACGTCATGGCTTTGCTGTCGGAAGGAAGCTCGGCTTCGGCGAGTACTTCGTCGTCGTCGGTTCGCAACTGATACATCGGCATGGTGCACATCATGCATCACGCCGCGCGAAATGTCTTGTGCGACAGCGATACGGACCGGCTGCGTCGCCGTTATCGCCACTGCAGCGCTCGGTCTGTCGTTCGATCGCCGTACAAACGGGCCGAACGTCAGAGTAGGTGCAGGATCCTGGGCACGGCGTCGGCGATCTGCTGGCCGATCTGCTCGTACATCTCCAGCTCACGTCGGTACGGATCGTCGATGTCCAATGTGGTGACCGTGTGCCGTGAGCGAGCATCGGCGATCTCGGCGATCGTCTGCGCACCGGATGCCTCGGCAAGCGCGACAGCCTCGAGGAGAGTGAACGTCGTGCGAAGTTTGCGCGGTGCGACTGCCAACACGGCATCGCGGTGGCGAGCCGTCATCGTCAGGATGAGATCTGCGCCGTCGGCGATTTTCGGGGTGATGCGACGCGCGACGAACCCGTCGGAATCACCGCCCAGTTGATGCAGGACGGTCGCGGCGTCGGGATCCATCTCGTGTCCGGTCAGCCCATGCGTACCCGCGCTGGAGGACGTCAGCTCCTGACCGCGTTCGCGCGCATACGCCACGGTCAGTCGTTCGGCCGTGGGTGAGCGGCAGATATTCCCGGTACAGACGAAGAGGACGTGCACGCGGGCCAGACTAGTGGGTGGCGATTTCCCGACGGGAGCCTGACGCGAAACCGGCGCCGGATGGGGCCTGTACCGGGCCCGCATACCGGTGAGAGACCCGAAACCGGATCATCGTCGTGTGGACGCGCGGCAAGCGGACTGCAGGCATCCTGAACCGGCAAAAAACAACTGTGATCGCATTCAGTCAGCGCTCACGCTACAGTGATGCCGAGCGGGGGCTTCGAGATTGGATCGTTACATATCCTGTCGGCGAGTCCCTTCGCACGTCCAAGTGAGGCAGGTCATGACTGAGGTTCTCGGTGTGTCGGTGGGGGCCAGTGCTGTGCGCATGGCGCGTCCCGACCTTCGCCTGCACACATCCGGCGAGCGCGAACTCGATTTTCGCCACGACACCGTCGACACCCAGCGGGATCGAGCAGAAGAACTTGCAGCCGAGACCATCGGCGTCGTTCTTGCGCAGAACTACGGCGATCGAGGTGTCGAGGCCACCGGTGTCGCCTACCGAGACCAACAGCAGTTCGGTGATATCCAGCAAGCCATGTCGGTGCAGCGGCTGCACAACTATCGGTTGGTGCCCGAGGCGCGCGCGGCGTTGGCGTATCTCGAAGCGTCCGGCGAGATCGGTGATTTCGGAACCATCGCGCTCTATGACCTGGGCAGCTCCGGTCTGACCATCAGTGTCGTCGATCGCGCTACCGGCGACGTCCTTCTCGCCGAGCGCACCACGGACATCAGCGGGTCGGACTTCGATCGGCTCATCTGCGACAACCAGCTGGCCAAGCAGGGGGTCGACCTTCAGAACTCGGTCGGTGTGGAGGAGTTCACCACTCGATGCCGCATCGCGAAGGAACAGTTGTCGACGTCGGGCGCGGTGTGCCTGCCGGGCGAGAGCGGTGTAATCCTCATTTCCCGCGAATCGTTCGAAGCTCTCGTGACCGTCCCGATCGAATACTCGGCGCGGCTGGTCCGCGACGTGATCACCCGGTCGCCGCAGCGCGTGGATGCACTGTTCCTCGTCGGAGGTGGAGCTCGGATTCCGCTCGTCGAAGCGATACTGCGTTCCTGGACGGGTCTGCCCGTCGTCACTCCCGCCGAGCCGGAATCGGTGGCCGCCAAGGGTGCTGCGCTTCTCGCTACCCCGGTTCGCGACGCACCGGCACCCACGGCACCGCCGGTTCTCCGCAACGGGCCGGCGACTTCCTCCGGGGCGCAGGCGTTGAGCGGGGCCCCCGAGTGGCTCAGCCCGGAACCGGTCGATCGTTCGGTGACGTCGAAGCGCAAGATCAGGGGCGCGGCCCTTGTCGCCGGTGGTCTTGCTGCCGTCGCAGCGTTGGGTCTGACTCTCGGCTACGGCGGTTCCGAGGACTCCACCAGCGCGCCTGCTGACAGCGAGCAACCGCTGACGACGGCTCCGCCGTCGACCTCGCGCACGTCGACCACGACGCTCCCGCCGTCCACGACCGTCGAGGCCCCCGCCCCGGCACCGGCTCCGGTCGAGACCTACGAGGCCCCGGCGTACGAAAGGCCTGCGCCGGCGCCCGCGCCCCCTCCGCCTCCGCCGCCACTGATTCCGGGTCTGCCCGACTTCCAGCTGCCGCAGATCCAGCTGCCGCCGCCACCGGTATTCGAGCTACCTCGCTTCTGACCGGACGCGGTCGCTCAGGCTGCCGGTAGCCGCAGGTGCGCGACGACGCCCAAGTGATCGGAATTCGGAATCGATACCGGGTTCACCTCGATGGCGTCGACGTCATCGCTGGCCACCACGTGGTCGAGCCGAGCAAGCGGACCGGACGACGGAAACGTCCGGAACAGGCCTGCGCCCGACGCATCGGCAGCATCGATGAACCCGTCCTCGGTCAATCGGCGGAACTGACGATGGTCGCCGGTGGCATTGAAGTCTCCCGCGACGAGGACCGTCCCCGAGTACGAGTCCATGAGCCTGCGCATGTGCGCGAGGTCTTCTGCCCATTGGACGGTGTGGCGCGGAGTTGCCGGCGACATCGCATGGAACGACACAAAGGTCAGTTCGACGCCATCGACGACGGTGTTCGCACGCACCGGGACGAAACCGAAGTCGGGGAGAGTCTCACCGTCGGTGAGTGGCGTCCTGCTCCACAACCCGGTGCCGTCGGCGACAGGGAGCGCGGCGGTGAAGCTGTACGGCAGCACGTCCTCGATCCCCGCGGCGGTGAGGTCTGTTTCCTCACTCGGGGTCAACTCCTGTACGGCGAGAAAGTCTGCGTCACTGCTTCTGACTTCGTCGACGATGGCGGCCGCGTCGGCATCGCCGTGCGCCGCATTGATGGTCAGGACCGTGAACTCGGCGCCGGACGCGGTGTGCCGCTCCGCGATGAATCCAGGAATTTGAACAGCGGTGAGTACGACGGTGAACACGACGGCGAGTGCGACTCCGATCCGAGATTTCGCGAGCGCGAAGAGTACGACCGCCAGGGCTGCCGGGAGTGCAGCGAAAGGCATGCCGACGAGCAGCGCAACGAGTGTGATGTCCGTCACCCCCATCTGTCTGGCGACCAGCATCCCGGCCAAGGCCAACAAGAGTGCGGAGCCAACCGCAATGGCTGTTCCACGCATGATGCGTCGCAACTGCGCTCGCCTCCGGTGCTTAGGGCCGCAAGCGGCGTTCGGTCGGTAATCCATTGTCTAGACTCCACATATGCCCAGCTCAGTCCCCATCTGCAAGTGTGGTCACCAGCAAACTGCACATCAGCATTACCGTCGGGGAAGCGACTGTTCTCTCTGTGAATGTCCTCGATTCCGACGTCCCATCCTGTCGATCCTGACCAGGCGGGTCAATCGTTAGCCGAAGTACCTCTTGACGAGCATACCGGCCGAAATTGTGCGATAAACAAACCGATTGATTAGAATCGTGAGTTGAATCAAGGCAATACGGGCAAGTCGGCGTGGGGACCGTGAGCTTGTGATCCGGCGGGAGGCACACAGTCATGAACATGTCGATCGGCTCGACCATCGCCCAGGGAAGCCAGGTAGCCCAGGGAAGCAGCGCGGATCGCCTGCTGGCGTTGCGCCCGGAGGAATACCAGCCACACACGATCCACGCTCACGATCGGGTATGGACCGAGACCAACTGCTACGTGGATCTGTGGATCGAACTTCTTCATTCGCTCGGTGCCGATCCTGTGCCCGCGCTCGCTTTCGTGCTCAGTGCCGACTGCGACGGGAGGCAGTGGGACTTCGTCAAGATGCAATCCGAGGATCTGCGCACCCTGTACGGAATCGACGTCGGTGAGATGAACGTCTGGCGGCCGGTTCTCGCGCACGTCCGAGAAGGCCTGGCCGACGGTGTTCTGCTGACGGTGGAGGTCGACGGCTTCTGGCTTCCCGACACCGCGGGCACCAGCTACCGCAACCAGCACACCAAGACCACGATCGTGCCGAACTCGGTCGACGAGACCGAGAGGGTCCTCGGTTATTTCCACAACCGGGGCTATTTCGAGCTGTCCGGCGCAGATTTCGACGGAGTCTTCAACCTCGCCCCAGAGCCGCACGACGAAGTGCTCCTCCCGTACATCGAGCAGATTCGGGTCGGCCGAAACACCATCGCGGAGGGCGTCGGAGAACGAGATCTGACGGTGGCCCGCGCGCACCTGTCGCGACGACCTCCGGGCAATCCCGTCGACCGGCTCGCCCAGCGCATCGTCGCCGACATTCCCGTCGTGCAAGCGTCCGGACCCGACGCGTTTCATCTGTGGTCCTTCGGGTTGCTGCGGCAGTGCGGCGCGACGGCGGAACTTGCTGCAGACCTGGTGGGGTATCTGGCCGGACGCGGCGCGGATGGTATCGACGACGCGGTGCCGCATTTCCTCCAGGTGGCTCAGGGTGCAAAGGCTGTCCAATTCCGGATGGCCCGCGCATCTCGAGGTCGCGCAGTGTCACTCGACGAGCCGCTCGCGGACATGGCCGCCAATTGGTCAGCGGCGATGAACATCGTGTCGGCGGCGCTGTGACATCCTGCTTTTCGTGAGTACGGACTACCTCGACGGCGTCGAATGGCGGCTCACTGCGACGCCTGCCGGCGCGTGCAGCCATCCCGACGAACTCCCCGCCGATGCTCAGTGGCAGCCTGCCCAGGTGCCGGGCACTGTCGTCTCGTCGATCGAGAGCGTCGGTGACCTGCAACCGGATTTGCTTGATTGGTGGTTCCTGGCGTCGGCGACGGCACCCGAGGGGATCGCCACGACGCTGACCTTCGGGGGCATCGCTACGAGGGCGACCATCTGGATCGGCGGTGTCGAATCAGCGCGGGCTCGCTCGATGTTCGTGCCGGTGTCGATCGATCTCGAGGCGGGGTCCGGCCCCGTGCATATCGCGGTCCGCATCGAGTCGATGGACGCACACCTGAAGAAGAGGCGACCACGGGGACGGTGGCGTTCGTCGCTCGTCGCTCAGCAGGGGTTGCGGCACGAACGGACCACCCTTCTGGGGCGGGCACCGGTGTACGGTCCGCTACCACCGGTTATCGGTCTGTGGCGTCCCGTCGAACTTCGTGAGCGCCCGACGGTGCGCAACATCCGGATGCACGCAGCGGCCCGGGGCACCGACGGCACCGTCCGAGTGCGAGCCGATCTCGGGGCACCTGCGACATCCGTCGTAGTACGGATCGGTGCCGAGAAAATCTCGATTCCCTCGGATTCCGACAGAATCGATGCCTCCGTGGTCGTTCCCGATGTGGCGTTGTGGTGGCCGCACACCCACGGCGAGCCGACGCTCTATCCATGGGAACTCGAGGTCGACGGTAGCGTCGTCGGGTCCGGTGCACTCGGGTTCCGGTCCGTCCACCTCGACCGTGCGGATCGAGCGGTCACGTTGACAGTCAACGGAATTCGAATGTTCGCGCGCGGTGGATGCTGGGTGCCCCCGGATCCGACGCGGATGTGGGTGGACGCCGACCGCATGCGGTGCGAGCTGGAGCGAATACGCGATGCCGGACACAACATGGTGCGAGTCGTCGGGACCTTGGTGTACGAGCAGCGCGAATTCTGGTCTCTCTGTGCAGAATTGGGGATCCTGGTTTGGCAGGACGTCATGGTGGCGACGTTCGACCCGCCGGACGACGAGGATTTCGTCGAGGCCTTCGAGCAGGAGTTGGCCGAGCTGACCGGTCTCGTCGGCGGCAACCCCGCTTTGGCGGTCGTCAGCGGAGGAAGCGAGACCCAGCAGCAACCGACCATGCTGGGTGTTCCAGCCGACGGGCAGTACATGTCGTTGTTGGAGAAACTGATTCCGGAGTTTGTCGAGTCCGAGCTACCCGGCACCCCGTACGTCACCTCGAGTCCGTCGTCGACAACCGGCGAACTACACACCCATGTCGGAGACGGAATCGCGCACTACTTCGGGGTAGGCGGTTATCTACGGCCTCTGTCCGATGTGCGTACGGCGCGGGTGCGGTTCGCCGCGGAATGCCTGGCATTTTCGATTCCCCCGGAACGTCGATCGGTCGAGAAGATGTTCGGATCGGCCACCGTTGCCGGACATCACCCGGACTGGAAAGCTGCGGTGCCACGCGATCGTGGATCGTCCTGGGACTTCGAGGATGTTCGCGATCACTACGTCCGTGAACTTTTCGGGGTCGATCCGCATCTCGTGCGCCGCGACGATGCCGAGCTGTATCTGGACTACGGTCGCGCTGCCGTGTGCGAGGCGGTGTCCGCGTCGTACATGCACTGGCGGAGAACCGACTCCGAGTGCGCGGGTGCTCTGGTGCTCACCCTTCGTGACCTCGTGCCCGGGGCGGGCTGGGGGTTGATCGACTCGGCGGGAATACCGAAAGCGCCGTGGTACAGCCTCGCTCGCCTCAGCAGTGCAGTCGCGGTCTTCCTGGTCGACGACGGCCTCGACGGCCTGACCGTGGAGCTGGTCGTAGACTCGGCCGAACCCGTGCGCGGAACACTCAGGGTGACGCTGCACGGCGCAACCGGCGCAACCGGTGACCCGTACGAATGTCCTGTCGAGCTGGGCGCGCACAGTTCTCAGCGGATGTCGGTGGACCGTGTACTAGGTTCGTTCACCGACGCGGGCCATGCATACCGTTTCGGCTCGCAGACGTACGCGGCCGTATCGGTGGACCTGGTGGACTCCTCCGGAGCCACCCTGGCGCAGGCGGTCCATCTCGTCGGCGCCCGGCATGCCCGCCAGAACGGCATCGGACTCGAAGCTCACGCAGAGCCGGTCGACGACGGTGTGTGGTCACTGACCGTGTCGACACGGTGGGCAGCGCAGTACGTGTGCATCGACGTGGACGGCCTCGAGGTCAGCGACTCGTGGTTTCACCTCGCGCCCGGCTCCCGACGCATACTGACTGTGACGGGGGACAAGGCAAAGGTGACGGGCCATGTGCGCGCACTCAACTCGGTCGAGCGCGCCCAGATCTGCTAGCCCGAGATACGACTCAAGCGACCGCGGGCGTAGCCGAATCCCGCGGCACCGACGCTGGCCACGACAGCGACTGCACCCCAGGCGCGGACCGGATTGCCACGCGCCGCCGCCGACGTTTCACGGCCGACTGCCCGAGGCAGGATCTTCGCGGTGTATGCCCGCTCGGACGACAGTGCGTCCTCCGAACCGATCAGTCGCGCTATGGCAGCCTTGGACACACCCTCGGCGTAGCTCCTCGACAGCAAGTACCTGGGCCGAGTCCGGTCTGCGCTGACAGTGTGATCGACGACGATCGACGGATCGAAGACGATCTCGGCACCCGGATGATTCTGCCGGAGCCTGATGCACAATTCGGTTTCCTCGCACCCGAGCGGAATGCGCCCGATGCGCCCGATCCCGGATACGAATCCACCGAGGGCGACGATCGGCTCGCGGCGGAACGACATGTTCGCGCCCATCAGGTTTCGGACAGCCGAAGTGGTCGTGGGCTGCCCCCTGTACGTACAGCCCACGATCCAGTCCAGTTCGCCCGGTTGCCCTGCCACCGCAGTGGGCAGGAACGCGGGACGTGCATCGGGCCATACCGGATGTGCCGATCCACCTACCGCGTACACGGCCGGATCGGCGTAGTGCGCGAGAAGCGACGACAGCCAGTCCTCGGATCTCGGTGTGGCGTCATCGTCGAGGAATACGACGATCTCGCCGGTGGCTCTGTCGAGCGAGGTGTTGCGCGCGCCGGACAAACCGCGCGGATGCGTGTTCGGGGCGACGGCGACGGTGGAACCGCGCGGTAGGAATTCGATGCGGGCACGCGACAGCAACTCGTCGTTGTGATCGATGACCACGAGCAATTCGGTTGCGGGGTTCGACTGCCGCAGAACCGCATTCACAGCGGAACTGAGATCGTCCCAGCGATCGAGTGTGTACGCGCAGATGACTACCGAGGAAGTCGGGTTGTTCACGCCGACTTTTCTTGCCACGTGATCTCGTCGAGAACGTCGAACGCCTCGAACTCGAGATCCATGTCGGTACGGGAATCGTTGGTGCGGCGATCGGGGCGTGGGATCGACTTCTTGGCCAGCTTGCGCGCCCTCAACCGCTCGGTGAACAAGGTGCGAAGGACACGGAAGCCGTCGGAGAAGGTGCGCAGGTTGCTCTGTCCGTAGATACGAGCGAGTTCGACGCTCGGAACTTCCTGGATGCGAACGCCGGATTCCGCGAAGCGGCAGTTGATGATGGTTTCGATTTCGAATCCATCGCCCCACAGCATCTCGTCCTCGCGGCCCTGCTGATCCACCGGCGGGAGATCGAGAACCGGCACCAGATCGCGCCAGAACGCGTTGTACCCGTAGCAGAGGTCCGAGAACTTCGTGCCGAAGAGAGTGTTGGCGACGAGGTGGAGTCCGCCGTTGCCCGCACGACGAAGGGGCGTGATGTCATGGCTTCCGCCGCCGTCGGTGAAGCGACTGCCTTTGGCGAAGTCGGCCCCGGCGAGCAATGCGTCGACGAAACGCGGGATCTCGTCGGCGTCGGCGGACCCATCGGCGTCGAACATGACGATGATGTCACCGGTGGCGGCCTCGAAACCGCATGCGAGCGCGTTGCCCTTGCCCTTGCGGGTCTGCTTGATGATGCGGATGTCTCCGCGAATCTCGCGGGCGGCGTCGATGGTTCCGTCGATTGATCCGCCGTCGACCAGGACCAGTTCGTAGTCGTGGGACAGCAACGGAAGAACGTGGCGCAGGTTGGCGGCCTCGTTGAGAGTGGGGATGACGATGCTGATGCGCGGATTATGGGAGTTCGACATATCCATTTCCAGACGGGTTGAGGGCAGTGTGTGACCGACTGATCTCAGAAAGCCTGTGTCGCGACCCCCGGCGGATCCACAGAAGCATCCTGCGCCCTGGTTAGGCACGAAGATTGCGTTTTCATCGACTGCCCATAACCTTAAAAGAAGCTATGAGTTTGTCAAGTCCCGATGAAACAAACTGAGTGATTGTTTGGAGACGTTCGTCATACCGCGAGGTCGGTCAGTCCACTGCTCGTTCGAACACGATCGTGTCCGCATCCTGGTAGCGCACTGACCAGGCAGGGTTCGACCTCAACCAGCGCTCGAAGGTGTCCGCTGCCCCGTCCTGGATGAACCCGTAGTACTTCATCGCTTCCAGGGATTGTCTGGTCAGAATTACGTACGAAGGAGTATCGCGTTGTGACGCGTCCCATTCGAATGCTTCCAGCTGCTCGACCGTCGGGAACTCCAACATGTATTCGGCGCCGTAGTAGTTCAGTGGCGCATCGAACATCACGTTGGCTTCGGCTTGTTCGACATACTTCGCGGTCGATCTGATGGGATAGCCCGCCGGATACAACATCGTGAATTGTGATCCCGCAGGAGCACTCTCGACGAGAGCCTGGGTGTGCTCGATCTGAGACCGGTTCTCGATGACGAGAGGCCACAGGCCGAAGTAGCCCTGCAGCCCGAACGTCGCGGCCACTACGGTGCCAACGAACGCGCACGTGAGCGCTGCACGCGCCCCGAGCCTGCGCACTGTGCTACGGGCGGTAGAGGCATTCGCGTCGAGCAGAGCCAGCAGCATCGGCGCGATCAGCAGCACGCAACCGGGAATGGCGTAGAGGTACACCCGGAAGATGGCTTCACCGCCGTAACTCTGTCCGGCGAGCAGACCGATCGACCCGAAGGCCATCACCATGGGCGCCCAGAACGTCTTCTTGGTGCGCCACGCGTACACGATGGACACCATGGCGAGGCCGAACACTCCGGCCGACAATGCTCGACAGATCAGCGACGTCACCTGCTTGCCGAGGATGCCGGGAGCCTGCACGTTGCTTGCCGCATTCTCGACGGGGTCGAACCCCGACAGCAGCCCGTACGGGGCGACGATGTCCAGTCGAGGCACTAGGTAGCCCACGAGTATCAGGGCCAGCGGGAACATCAGCCACCACGGTTTCGCCCGACCGGTCACCAGCAAAACTCCGGTGACCGCGAACAGCCAGTACGGCGTCAGTTGATGACTCGGCACGAGCGCAGCGAACGGGATGATCGCCAGGAAACCGGCAACCCGAAGCTGCGTCGATGCGAGCAGCAGGACGAGAAATCCGACGGCGAGCACGAATCCGAGCGACTGCGGTGCGTAGTAGTCCTGTCCGACCCAGTTGACCAGTTCCGCCAGCATGGCTGCCATCACGGCGACCCGAGGTCTCAGCTTCAGGACACGGGCGAGGCTGTAGACGAACAGCGCGATCAATACGTGGACGAGTGGCGCGAAAACGCGTGCCAGCGACAGAATGCCGAACCCGGTGACCTGGCCGAACCACGCGGTGAGGACGAAGAAGCTCGGCCACTGAGCGTAGATGTCGATGCCGTTGGGCGGCAACGCCCCGAACGCGAGAATGTACTCGGTGACCGCGACGTGCTTGTACGTCCACTCGTACACCGGTGCGCTCGTGACGAAGGTGACGGTCAGTCGCTGCACCAGAATCGCAACCGCGATCGCAGCGACGGCGATGCGAAGTTGGTGTCGGCGGATCGCGATCAAGAACGCTGCCACGACCAGAGCCATACAGATCACCAGGATGGGCCCGGTTCCTGCCGGCAGCAGTCCGAACTGGGAGTATCCAGCTTTCTCGAGACCCGGGAGCGACGGCAGCCACAGCACCACTGTCAGCGCAAGCATCAGTCCGGCGACGTTACGCCGCAGGTACTCCCGGTCCCACAGCCTTGTCAGGCCGACCCTGCATCGATCCGACAGGTGACGGCGCGACAACGTGTGGCGTGCCCAGCTTCGCCACCTGCGTAGATCGGGCCACTCGTCTTTCCTGCGGTACCAAAGCAGCGAGGACCCGAGCCCGGCGAGCGCGACGACGGTGGTGATCCACCGTGGCGACCAGTGGTACCCCCACATCGCGGCCGTCGTGACCAGCGTGACGAGGGCGAGGCTCAACACCGGCACCGCTGCGATGCGCGCCCTCGGCGGGATGTAGACCCACGTCAGGATCGCCGACCCTGGACCGGCGAACACCATGCCTGCGAGCAGGATTGCCCGCAGCGCGGCGGGTAGGGGGAGCATCGACAGCAACGCCGTCGCCGATGCGAGTACCGCGACGTCGGCGTACCGCACCCGAGGCCGGAGGACGTGCGACGCCGCAACGACCGTGCGCGGCCGATACTCAGTCGAGGACAGGCTCACGGCTGACCTCCAGAAGCGGTTGACGGCGACGGCCCTCACGGCGGCTACGACGCAGCGCACCCGGGCCTTTCGCGATGGACAGCAGTTCCATTCTGCCGATTCCCTCGGGTAGATCGGCGGCGAGATCGTCGGGCGGGGATGCAACCTTGCTCATCTTGGCCGACAATCGGATTGCGCTGCCGAGCCTTCGTACGGCCACCCGTGCAGCGAGCGTCGCGGCGCGGCGGTTGGTCGCGACGGTCGTCAGCCAGGCACCGAGGCCGAGTCCGTAGCCGCGAGCCTGCACCGCAAGGGCGTCGGAATCCGCGCGGTGACGATGCCACACGATGGCAGCAGGCTCGTAGACGAGTTTGTCTCCTGCCATCAACACACGGAAGAACATGTCGAGGTCCTCACCGCCGTTGGTGGGAGAGCCGACCCCGAGGGCCTCGTCGAAACCGCCCAGATCGAACATGCGGCTTCGTCGAACCGCGAAGTTCGCGCCAGTTCCGTACATTCCTACCTGGAACGGGAACAGTGGGACGTCCGCGGGTGGATGCGCGAGATCGTAGATGCGAGGCGTGACCGAACTGGCCCATCCGACGCGGCGATCGAAGTAGGCCTGCGCATGCGTGCGGATCTCGCCGCTGGGGACGATGCCCGACACACACGTCACTCGAACGTCCCGGCCGAATCCGCGGGCGATGCTGGAGAGCCACTTGGCGTCCACCGCGACATCGTCATCGGTGAATGCGACGATCGAATGCCGCGCCGCTCGCAGACCGGTATTTCGAGCTCTCGACAGTCCCGCAACAGGTTCGGACACGACGCGCACACGCGGATCGTTCAGCGAGCGGACGTAGGTCTGCGTCGCATCCGTCGGCGACGCGTTGTCGACGACTACGACCTCGAAGTCGGGATACTCGACGGCGAGTACGGAAGACAGCGCGCCCCGTAGATGATCGATGCGGTCGCGCGTGCAGATGACGACCGTGATCGGCGGCTGGGCTGCACTGCGTGCGGGGACAGGACCCGGATCCACGACTTCGAGTGTGCGGACGGCATCGATCAGTTCCCCGGTGTCGAGGCCGAACCCGCTGATCGGTAGCTCCACGAAGCCGAGCGGATCCATCCCGCGTCGCACGAGTAGGCGAGCCCGGGTGTAACCGTCAGAGCAGGCGAGGGCCAGGGTGTCCGGCATTTCCGCCTCGATGTCGACGTCGCCGATCCAGACGGCGCCGGTCCACTCGGGCGGCTGCGTACTGGTCAGGGCAGGCTCGAGATCGGCTGGCTTCGACACTTGGGGTAGATCCTTTCGGGTGGAGCATGGGGGGAAGATCAGTCGGTTCGGTAGCGAACCCAGTCGACGGACATGGTCGCGGGGA
Source organism: Rhodococcus sovatensis (assembly GCF_037327425.1). Classification (NCBI taxonomy): domain Bacteria; kingdom Bacillati; phylum Actinomycetota; class Actinomycetes; order Mycobacteriales; family Nocardiaceae; genus Rhodococcus; species Rhodococcus sovatensis. Next base: position 5,560,661 of record NZ_CP147846.1, read on the forward strand.
ACTTCGTCTCCGCGGTCGTCGGTCCCGGCCAATCGCCTGCGACCGCCACGTTGAACAGTAGGTAGAAGGGCTTGTCGAACACCCAGTACTCGGAACCGCCGGTCAGATCATCGGGAGTGATCGTCTTCAGGATCTTGTCGTCCATACCCGTGACGATCTTGTTCGGGGACCGCTCGACCCAGAAGACGTGATAGTCGTCGGACAGCAGAACGGGCGGGTAACCGGCGGCCTGGACTTTCTGGCTCGTCAGGCTGTCGGCCTGCGGAGCGTGAATGCCAGTGTGGTAGTTGTCCGCGTCGTTGAGTGTCTCGATGACGTCGATCTCACCCGAGAGCGGCCACCCCACCGAATCGATATCGGAGCCGAGCAGCCAGAACGCGGGGTGCAGTCCGTCGCCCGCCGGCATCTTGATGCGTGCCTCGACCCGGCCGTAGGTGAACTCGAACTTGCCCCTCGTCGTCACACGTGCCGAGGTGTACCCGTCGGCTGTGTCCAGCGCCGAGATCGACATGTTTCCCGATCCGTCCTGGAACGAGTTCGCCGAGGAATCGGTGTAGTTCTGCTTTTCGTTGTTACCCCAGCCGGTCTGTCCGGTGTCGTAACTCCATTTGTCCGAGTCGAGTTCGGTTCCACCAGCGCCGTCGAACTGGTCGTACACGGTGAAGCCGGCGACTGTGTCGTCGTTCATGATCTTCGATGCGGTGAGATCTTCGGGCGCAGGCCACAACTGCTGGTACGCGACGAACCCGGACACGGCACAGGTGGCCGTGACGACCGCAATGCTCAACAGTCGCGGCCAGAGCTTCGGCTTGGGCGCCGGGTTGAGGCTGGGCGGGGTGGAGTTGGGCTGGGCCAGCCCTGGTGAGGGCAGCCGTGACACCTCGACGGTGTGAGGCATATTGCTCGTTTCGCCGCTGCCGGCGAAATCCTGGCGATGTGTCATCGCCTTCGGTCGCCGTTCGAGGCGTCGGCACGTGCTGCGATCCGGCGCGCCGTTTTGCGGTGGGCGAAGGCCAACACAAGTGTTGCGACGAGGATGCTGTAGACCGCGATGCGTTCGACTGTGCCGATGCCGAGCCCGAAGTGGTGTCCACCGATGAAGAACAGTGCGGCAGTTAATGCGATGCCGCCGAGAGCGGTGACGGTGATCTGGGCCGTGCGATCCAGTGTCCGATGGCCGCCGGCGACGATGATCCCGAGCGATCCGACGACAAGAACGACCATCGCCCCGAAGGAGTGGATCTGGTAGTTCATCCCCTGGTTCACCGTTCCGGCCACGATTCCGCCGAGCCCCGCGATCGACAACAGCACTCCGCCACGAACGTCGAGGACCCCGGTGATCACCCATGCCAGGGCCGCGACCACGAGAGCGGCGTTGAACAGTGCGATCGAAAAGTTCATCAGGACATACAGTTTGCTGCACGGCCAGTTGCCGGCCGGCCCGCAGAATGCGACACCGAGTTCACTGACGAAGTTCGTCCGGTAGCTGTAGAGCCCCCGCCACGTCGCGGACACGACGAATTCGAGCACGACGAGCTGAATCACCGACACGCCTGCCCAGAATCCGACCCGGGCCCACCAGGATGCGTCGGGACCGGTGGCCGTCTTGCCACGTATCGCTGCCCGCACCTGCTGCAGTTGGGTACTCAAGGGGACAACTCCTATGCACTGAGAAGAGCGACGGGATCTTTCATCGCGAGGTCCATTGCGGACTGCACGATGTCACGATCGAAGAAATTGTCGTGGAACGACGCGGATACGTGAAAAGTATCGCGGAGATGCATCGACGTGACGACGATGGTGTCCGGGAAGCTGGGTTCGCTGAGCGGGTAGAACGAGCGCCTGCTCGGATCGTCCGTCCACGCGATGGATTCGAGCTGGCGGAGACGGCCGACGTCCGAGAAGGTCAGATTCGCGCGGGTCGACGTCGGAGCCGAGTCCGTGGCGATGACGGGTAATGACGCTCGGGTCCGCAAGTACATCAATGCGCTGAGTGCTCCCGCGGCCAGCGGACGACCCTTGTCGATCGCGTGAGTGACGTTGCGGTGCACGTCATTGGCATCGGTGAGGTCGACTCCGTCGAAGTCGATGCCGACGGCGAAGTTGCCGAGGACGACGCCGTCGGTGCCACGGAGGTAGCGCCTGCAGTCGAACAGGAATGCCGCCGAGTTCGACGTCGCGATGCCGCGGGCGCGAAACGCCGACGCAACGGCAGCGCTCAGAATCGAGGTGACCGACACATCGGGAAGGTTGGCGTCGCGCCATTCGCGCAGTGACTTCGTCGCCCCGGCAGACGATGTGGCCGCGACGACGGCAGGGGATCGGGTCCACGGGATTCGAGACTCGTCGATCGGTGCGCCGGCAGTGGCCCCTTGGGCAGTGGACCCTCCGGCATGTGGGGACCGAAAGAACTTGCCGTACAGAACGTCGACGACCTTCATCGGGTTGTGAATCATCCAGCTGGCCACTGCGCGCGGCAGCGGACAGCGGACGGTGCGCGCGGTGGCCCACGCAGGGAGTTCGGGCGACTCGGCGGGATCGGCGAGGAAGGCAAACAGTTCGATGGGCAACACCGCGTCGCTCAACCCGTGCGACAGGTCCAGCAGTAGGTACTCGCCCGCCAGTCGAGCGCGCACTGGAACCTCGGTCGAGGCGGAGCGCGACAGTTCGGCGAGCCGGTCGCTGACGTCGTATCTGGTGGCAGCGGCGATCTCGGTGACGTCGTCGCACACAAGGTCTGGTCGGTAGTCCCACTTCCGCGACGAAGAATCCACGCGCAGACCGAGGCGAGCGGCAGGACCGGCGGATGCCAGCCGACCGAGTCGTTCCTTGATGCGAGCGAGCCCGCCGAAGTCGGCCGGGCCTAGTACACAGACGATTCGGGCCTCGGAACGCAGCATGTCTATCGCGCTGGCGGAGTACTTCACTGGGTTCATGGCGTACTTCTTCCCGGTGCCGGATTTCGATAGGGGCTATGCAGGTGGCCTGGACCTGGACCCTGCGGCGACGTACGAATCTTGTGCGAACCTGCCGTGCTGTACTCACGCGTGCGGCCGTTTTGGTACTCGCCCCGCCCCGACGCGGGTGGATCGTCGCGCCCGACCTGCGGCCGCGGCCTCGGTGGGACCGCGCCGCCGGAGGGCGGCGTACCTCCACGCTGGGAGAGCTCGCGGATCCACCGGATCAGCGGAACGATCAGAACGATGGCACCGAATGCCTCCGCTGCGAGATACGCCCAACCGACCGCAGCGATACCCAGCGAGTCCGACAGCGCCAGTGAGCCGACGATGATGATCGACGTGGCTGCCACCTGGACCACTACCGCGAGGCGCATCCGACGCTGGACACGTGCGAGGCCGTCGTAGAGAGATCCGATGACCGACAGCGGGATCGTCACTGCTGCCAGGTGGACGATGATCGTCCCGTGTTCGCGGTACTGCTGGCCGACGATGCCGAGACCGTAGGGAGCGAGGAAGGCGAGGAAGAACGAGCCGCCCAGTGCCACAACACACACCATCGACATGAATCGCTTGGTCAAGCGTCCGAACTGCTCGGGGTTTGCCGCCACTTCGGCTACGAACGGACCGACCAGAACGCTGATGAGAATGTACAGGGCGCTCACGATCGACCAGGTGAGAGAGAAATAGGCGTTGTCCTCGGCGCCGAGGGTCGCGACGACGATCATCGGGACCAGCAGTGGAGCGAGGGATCCGAGCGCGGTGATGCCGTAGGCGGAGCCGAAGTAGGACCACAGTTCCCGTTTCGGGGGCAGGTCAGGGGCTTTGCGGTAGCGCGGCTCGGTGCGCAGATTTCGCAATATCGACCGCAGCACGACGACCGACGCGATGACGGCGGGAATTGCCCACGCCGCAATGATCGAGGTACTGCGTGCGGTGGTGAAGAGGGCGAGGAGCAGCACGAACTTCACGACCGCGTGGAAGATGTTCTTGCCTGCGGCCCATCGCGCCACACCGAGACCGGAGGACGTCTGGTCCTGCAGCGCGAATACCGACAGGACCGCGACGAACGCTGGGAAGGAGAGTATTTCGGCCGTGGTCGTGAACATTTCGTCCACGGGCGCGACGAGGAGAAATCCGAAGCCGAGGATGAATGCGAAGACGGTGACCGTCAGGTAGCCACGGATGACGAACGACCGGGCCAACCATCCGGACACCGGCAGGAAGCGTTCGTACATCGAACCGAGACTGAGGTTCGAGAGCGTGGACAACATGACCGCGGAGGTGATCACGGCAGACGCGCTGCCCACCTCGGCGACCGGATACAGACGCCCGGCAGCGGCCCAGAAGAGCAGACCGAGACCGCCGGTGATGACCGTCGAGAGCATCATGGCCAGCGAGTTGAGGGCAAGGTTTCGGTCGGAGCTCGTGGTATCGGTAGGGGGCGTCTGCTCCAGCGATAGACCCGACGGAGTCGGCGCGGCGACGTACGGGTTCTCGGCCTGGATCTTCTGGATCGGCATTGTGTGCGACATCAGGCCCATGTCCCAATGCACCGGTTCGATTCGATGCCACTCGAGCCGTTCCAGATTGTGATGCTTCGGAGGCGCTACCTTCGGCGCGCGATGCTTCACAGAGGAGCCCAATCCACTGGTACAGGCGGTGCGGGCGCGCTGATCTCTACGTCGAATGCTTCCGACGCCGCGCGCAGAAGTTCACCGCGCACCGTCTCGCGAAGATCGCGTCCGTAGAGCGAGTGGTCGCCTCCTGCGTAGGACTTCACGACGGCTGGAGACGAAGACTGTGCCTTCCTCCTGCGCGTCGCGCGCTTCCCGCGGAGGCGGTTCATCCCTTCCGGTCCACGATTGGCGATGAACCAGTCGGCGTCCGTCGGTGACAGAAGGACAGTCGTGCGGACGTTCTTCGCTTCCAGCTTCCGCAGCGAGATCTCGGGGACCTGGATCAGTCCGCGCGTGCCCAGCCAGAACCACAGCGGATACGGCATCGACGACTGCAGGCTGTTCTTCACCGCGACCCCGACGTCGTGCAGACGGTCGAGTGCGGTGCTGGCGAGTCCGGTGTCCTCGTTGTGCATCGACGCGCGCTTGACGAATTCGAGCCGACGAGTGGTCCAGTCGAGGGTGTTCAGCAGCACGGCGGAATTGACGCCGAGCTCGCGCGCAGCGAAACTCGAATACCAAGAGCCGGAGCACATTCCGGATACCATCACGTTGTGGGGTGAGGTGCCCGCCGCGCGTACGGCGGAAAGGGCGTCCTCGTTGCCTTCGTCGCTGTAGAGCCGGGTGATCTCGTCGTCCTCGACGGCGCCGCTCTCGCCGGTGCCGCGTCGATCGAACCGGAGGGCGGAAACACCGTGCATTGCCAGTGTTCTCGATAGTTCCACCCAGCTGCGGACTGGGCCGACGCGGTGCTCGTTGGCGGTCGGGTAGAACACGACGGTAGGTCCTGCCGGAATGCACTGCCGCGACGTGGTTCTGATGCCGAACAGCTGTGCCGGACCGAGTCGTTCCACTGTTTCCGTGACGGCATTGTCGCCTTCACCTGTCACTGCGGTGTCTCGAAGCGGGACGTGCACGTCCGCGGTGACGCTGTCGAAGCAGTTGCCGACCCATTTGGCGAGGTGCGAGATGTCCTCGGTCGGTAGCACCACCTCGAAATCACTCGGTTCGAGGAACAGTTCGTGCTTGGACAGGGTGTGCTCTTCGGCGTTCTGGTTCTTCACGACGGCTCTGATCGGCTTTGCATCAGCGCGTTCAGGTCTCGTTGCGACGATAACCGGGCACCCGACCGCAGGTAGTTTCGTGGCGTCCAGCGCGCCGAACGCCGGCACGACATCGGGGTTCAGTACAGCGCCGATGATGGACACCCGCGGATCTTCCTCGGAATCCTGGGCGACGCTGACCGAGTACAACGCGCGCTGCTCGTGGAGGTACGACCGTCCTCGCACGACCGGATCCCACAGTACAAGTCCGGTGAGCGGCCCGTTCCGTTCCGCGACCGTCGTCGCGAGCAGCGCGCCGGCGCGCAAACCGACGAGTGCGACGTCTTGGGGTCCGCAGCTACGAACGAACTGCACCGCTGTGTCTATACTGGCCTGCCAGCGTTCTACCGCACCCGCCTCGTCCTGCGCGCCGTGTGAGTCTCCGGTCCCTAGGTAGTCGAAACGAAGGACGAGAAGGCCTGTGGCGCAGAGCTTCTGTGCAAGCAGGGTCAGGCCTCGGTACGAGTCGACCTGCTCCTTTCCCAGCGGCGGGCACAACACGACCGCACCGCGTGCCTGCCCACCTGCCGGTACATGCACGGTCCCGAGCAGGCTCGACGACTCTGCACCGAACCACGTCGAGTACTTGCCCTCGGCAGTGGACGGGGCGGTGTGGGCCGCGCTCGTGTCCGTGCTCCGCACAGCGGTGTCTCGACTGCTCACTGGAAATGTCCTTGTCGTGTTTACGGGTGGTGCGGGTACTGCCGGGCTGTCTGCCTACGCTCGATCAGACTGCGAGTGAGGCCGGCCAGCGACGGCGATCGAGACCGTGAGTACGCAGCATCGCCAACGCGATTCGCTCCATTCCGAATCCGACGCAGGCGCTGTGTGCGGGCTCGCCGTCGGCTGTCCGGATGTCGAAGGTGTGACCGAAGTGATCGCGATGGCAGTTGCACGAGACGACCGCGGTGCCGTCGTCCAGATCTCCGTAGAGCTTGACGACGAGTTCTGTCTTCAGGTTTTCGTTGCGCTGGTTCGCTGCGAGCATCCTGCCGGCGCGCCCGAAGAACGGGTCGTTCGCGATGACCGCCTCGGCTTCGAGTCCCAGATCGGCGAGAACCTGCAGACCGCGGCCCACCCACCGTTCGCGGTGTGCGATTGCCTCGTCGGGCGTTCCGACGCGAACGTACTCGTGCATCCGAAACGCCTGCATGCGAGCAGGATCCACGGCCGGTTCGTGCCGGAAGCAGTATCCGTAGATATCGAGCAGACGGCCCTCGTCGGGCAGTGTGCCGGTCATCATCGAGTACGACGGGTGGCACGCCGCCGACACCAACATCGTGCCCGCGGACTCGAGATGGTGATCCCAATCCTTGCCGTCGGAACGATCTGCCAGCAACGCCGCGTGGGCCTTGTTGTCACCGTCGAATGTGTTGATCGCCCCTGTCAGGTTGGGGAACGAGGCGATGTAGTCGGTGCGCTCGAAGGCCTCCCGAGGGAAGACGGGCGGGAAGCGAAACCGCGGGGCCGAGTAACCGTGTTCTGCGGCACCGGCTGCCTTGACGTGGTCGTCGATCGTGTCGACGATGTCCTCGAACTCGCCTGAGCGTCCGTAGAGCCCTTCGACCGAGCTCGGGACCAGTAGGCCCGCTTCCACCAGTTCTTCTCGGAAACGTGAACGGGCAGTGTCGAGTTCGCTGATGGTAGTTTCCTGCGTCGCGGTCATTACTTCCCCTTGTAGACGAGCGCCAGTTGGGAATTGTGTCCGAGGATCCGCTCGTTGCTGACCATGATGGCCGACCCGTGGGCGTCTCGGAGGTGACGGCCGACGCTGAGATCGCCGTCCTGCCGGTAGCCGGATATGCCGCAGATCTGCAGTGCTTTTCCGACGATGTCGATGACGAGTGTCGACGCCGTCACCTTCACATTGTTGATCTTGACGGCGAACCCGATGGCACCGAGCTCGGCGGGGGAGTCGGCGATGGCCTCGAACTTGGCGGCGGCACCGAATACGGTATCGACCAACTGCTCGTGGACGACGTAGAGCTCGGCAAGTCGCAGCGCAGCAGGAGGCGTTTCGCCGGGGGTGCGGCTCGCGGACTTACGGACGGACTTTCGAGCTTTGGCGACCGCGGCGTCGGCGATGCCGAGCCACGCCGAGCCCCACAGGACGTGTGCCGCGGGCAGCATCGTCTGTGAGGAGATGTCACCGTAGTTGTCGCCGAGGATGTTCGACGTCGTTGCCGTCGCTTCGAGTTGGAACCCAGGGCTGCAGGTTCCGCGGAACCCGAGCGTGTCCCATTCGCCGATCTTCCGAAGCTCGACGTTCGGCTTCTCGCACACGACCAGAACCTGATCGCTCGGCGGACTGTCCTGCGAACGCCGCGCCGTGGCAAGGACGAACTGCGCGTACTCACCGTAGGAGATGACCGGCGCGGTCTTGGAGAGTGTGATTCGCTCGCCGTCGTATTCGACGGCGCAGCTGCTGGTGCGTACGTCACCACCGATGTTGATCTCGGTGGTTGCGGACGCGACGAGGGGCTGCTCGGCGGCAATCCGCCGCAGCAGCGACTCCATGGCGTCGGACTTGCCGTGTCGGACGATGCTCAGGACCTGAGACTGATGCATCACGAAGATCATGGCCGAGGATGCGCACTCGGCGCCGAGAGCACGCGCGGTGTGTGCGAGTTCGGTCAGAGACTGTCCACCGCCGCCGAACTCCGTGGGAATACCCGCAGCGAGTAGGCCTGCCCTGCGCATAGCATCGACCGACTCTGCGGGGAAGCGAGCGTCACGGTCGACTGCGCCTGCGTGCTCACGCAGGACAGCGAGGACCTCGGACACAGCGAGTGTGTCGGTGTCGTAGACGGTGGTCACCGGCGATCAGTCCGTCAGCTGTGCGAGAGCGGCGGCAATGGCGTCGACACTGCCGAAGGTGGACTTCTGCAGCATCGTGTCCGGGAACTCGACGTCGAACTCGTCCTCCAGCGCGATCATGACGTTGACGCTGGCGTGGGAAGTGAGGCCGTTGTCGTAGAGGTCAGCGCTGGAATCGAGGTCCGCCGCCGATACCGGCAGCTTTCCGAACTTGTCCAGAACGTCCCGAACTCGTGCGACATCTTCAGAGTTGAGCGTCTCCATGCGATCCTCCACCGAATCTCGTTGATACCGAGACCGGACGGCCTCGATCGCGACCGTGGGTCGAAGGCTACGACCGTTCGACACCCAGCAGTCTCCCCAGACCCACCCGAACAATATCTTAGATTGTTTTATCGCGTTACCACGAGAGTGTAGTTTGCTCATGCAATCTTTTACAGGCTTTGTGTTCACCTGGGTGTACGTGCCTACGTAGTGTGTCGAACGCCGCATTACTTGCTCGTCGGCGCTCGAGTAGGACAAATCGCACGGCCGCGCGCCAGTACAGTGATCAACAGGTCGGGGTTCGTACAGTCGAAGGAATTTCTAGCCGATGGGTGGAGTCTGCGGCGTGGCCGTGGAGTCGGACGCCGTCCGCATCTCGTACTTTCGGGACGGGCAACGTGTCGAGGACTCGATTGATGCCGAAGGAGCCAGCTGGCACCTGAACGGCAAACTTGTCGACTGCGGACCGTTCGACGATGTCGTACTGACCGGTCGAGACGTCGACGCGGTCTCCTCGCTCCTTGCCTCGCTGGACACTTCGGATACGTCGACGATCCGCATGGTCGGCGAAGGTGCTGCACTACTCGCGTACGCGCGTTCCGTCGAGGTTCTGGCCGACGCCCGCGCACTTCTCGTACTCGATCTCGGTCGGTACGGCACGTCGGCGTTCACCCTCGACGTCGCAGCAGGGCAGGTCACGCGGTCCTCTCGGCGCGCGGCATTGTCGGGCGAGGTGCTCGACGACGTCGTCGAACGTCTCGTCATGAGCAAAGGCATCCTTCCCCCAGCACAGGGCATCGACGCCGAACGCGAGTACCGCGCCTTCTTCCGCGAACTGAAGGAACTGGTCTCCACCTCGGCTGGCGTCCGCGCTCCGGGTAACGGCCCGATGCTGCTCACGCGCGAAGAATTCGAAGAGGCCGTCACGGCGCCGCTTCTGCAGACTCTTGCCTGGGCTGCTCCCGACGAACCCGACGCCGTCCTCCTGATCGGTGGCCAGGCGCGGATCCCGCTGGTCAAGGCTCTCGTCGAGCAGGAGTGGACGGTTCCGCTCGTCCTGCCCGACTCGCCCAACTCCGTCATCGTCGAAGGCGCGGCGCTCGAAGCGCAGCCGTCGGCACCGCATCTCGATCTCGACGGCGAGCCCGAGGAGCACCAGCCAGAGGAGCATCAGCCGGAGCAGTATCCGGGCGGTGAGGACATGGTTCTCACCGTCGACGCGGACGAGGACCTGGAGCCACCGACAACGCCCCTTCGGGTTGTCGCGCCCGCGCCGGATGTCTCTGCGCCCACTCCGGATGTCTCTGCGCCCGCTCCGGATGTCTCTGCGCCCGCTCCGGACGTGGCACCGGCGCCCGCGCCCGTACGCCCTGCTTCCCAGCCTGCTCCCGAGCGATCGCCGTCCCGCCGTCGTATCCGCTGGTCGGTGCGCGACGCTGCTGGGCTGGCCGGGGTGGCGGCCGTCGTGGTCCTGGTGTGGGCCGTGGTCTTCCTTCGGGGCGATACCCCGCCACCGCCTGGGATCGGTGTCGAACCTGTCAGTGGTGCGACGAGCGACATCTCGGTCGCCGAGGGTGTGCCGCCCGCCGAGCTGCCGACAATTCCGCCGCCCGCGCTCCCGCCACCACCGGTTGATCCGCAGGTGATTTCCGGTGAGGTGGACAGCGAGGACAGCACGCTGGAGACCGACGGCACCGAACTCGACGACGAGCAGTTCGCCGAAGTCGGTTTCGGCTCCGGTACCGGGCTGGACGTCGGGAATTGACCTTCGGACGCGGAAGGGCCGCGGCGCACCCCACCTGAACTACCGGTAGCGTGGCGAGTCGGACTTACCTTTCACGTCCGACCGCAGACCGTTCGAGTGAGGCATAAACGATGACCGTGTTGCTGGGGGTGTCCATGGGTGCCCACGCCGTGCGTATGGCGCTGCCGCGCAACGGAACGGCTTTTGCGCCCGCCATGGCGTCGGCTCGCGTGCTCGAGGCTCCACAGCAACTGTTCTTTCGGAATCAGGTCATCGACACCGTTGACGACGACGTGGAGTACCTCGCCGCCGAGTCGATCAGTGCCGTCGCGGCCGAGTCCGAACGGCAGATGGCCACCGGCGTCGCGTACCGAGACGCGCATCAAGCCGACACCCTGCAGAGAGCGCTCGAACATCAGCATCTGCAGAACTACCACCTCGTCCACGAGGTCGAAGCGGTCGTCGAATACCTGATCGCGAGCGGCGAGGCCGCCGGGTACTCGACTGTCGCGTTGTACGACCTCGGTAGTTCCGGTCTCAACGTCAGCGTCGTCGATCTGGCCGCTCGTCGGGTGATCGTCACGCGTCGCAGCACCGAGTTCAGCGGAGATCAGTTCGACGCGATCCTGCGCGACAATCAGCTCGACCGCCTGGGTAAGCCGAGCGATGCGCCCGACATGGACCTGTTCACCCGTCGCTGCCGGGTGGCCAAGGAACGGCTGTCCGGAAACGATGCGGTGTGCCTGCCGGACGAGAGCGGAATGATCCTTCTGTCTCGTGACAGCTACGAGACGTTGATCACCGACGAGGTCGATCGGTCGATCGAGTTCGCGCGCGATGTGCTGATCGGTGCCCACGTCCCGATCGACGCAGTCGTCCTGGTCGGCGGCGGCTCGCGGATCCCATTGGTTCGCAAGCGCGTCGGAGCGTCGCTCGACCTGCCCGCGCTGACCCCCAACGAGCCGGAGTCCGTCGCCGCGCGAGGTGCCGCGCTGTCGGCGAGGCCGGCCGAGGGCCAGGTGGCTGCCCGCCCGCGCCCGCCGGTGGCAGCCATGGTCGGTAACGGAATCGGTGATCGTACGGCTCCGGTATCGCCGAGGCCGACGGACGCGACGCCGACCATTTCCATCTCGCGCGACAGTCTCCCGACTGCGCTGCCACCCGTGCCCCCGAGTTCGCCGCCTCCTAGTTCGCCGCCCCCGAGCGAATCGCCGGAGGAGCCCGCGGGTTCTTCCCATTTCGCGCTGCAGAACGTGTACTGGTTGGAGGCGGACTACGAGGACGATGACGGGGATACCGTTGCCGAGTACACGCGTCGTCGAGTGCGTGCCTGGTCGGTCGTCGGAGTTGTCGCAGCGGCCATCGTCGCGTTGTCCGGCTTTCTGCTGTTGCGGCCGAGCAGCTCACCGACCGTCGTCGACACCGCAGTCACCGATGCGCCTGCACCGAGCGTGGCAGCCACGACGCCACCGGCATCGTCGGTTCCGAGCGCGCCGGTGGTTCCGGTCGCTCCGCCGCCACCCGAGACGACTGCGGCCGCGGTTCCAGTCGAGCCCGAGCCTACGGCTGCACCGCAGCCGACCGCGGTGCAGACCACGCAGGAACCAGCGCCCGCGCCGACCCAGCAAGCGCCTCCGCCGGCTCCTGAGCCACCTCCGTTGATCCCCGGTCTGCCCGACTTCACGTTGCCGACCATCCCGCCGCTGTTCCCGCCTGCGCCCTAGGTCCCGGGTCGCGACGCGCTGTTTCGGGGGCGAACGTGCTCGAAGATCAGAATCGTTTCCGTGGCGGAGACGGCTGGATGTGCGCTCAGGTTGTCGACCACGAAGTTTCGTAGCGCTGCAGTGTCCACCGTCGCGATCTGAACGAGGAAGTCGTCGGCGCCGGCGATGAAGTAGATGTTCTGCACTTCCTCGAGGGCAGCGATCTGTTTGCCGAACTCGCTGATTCGTTTGCGGGCGTCGGCTTGGAGTCGCACGGAGATCATGGCCTGAATGCCTTGCCCGAGCGCCTCTGGGTCGATTTCTGCGTGGAAGCCGCGGATGACACCTCGTTCGACAAGCGAACGGACGCGTCCCAGGGCAGTCGACGGTGCGATCCCGGCAGCGGCGGCGAGCGCGTTGTTGGGAATTCGGGCGTCCCGGCGCAGTTCGTCGATCAAAATGTGGTCGATCTTGTCGAGCTGCACGTGCCGAACATCATTCGATGGGTGGGTGTTCTTACGACCCGAAGATGCATTATTGACCGACATTGCCAGAGTCTACAGAATTTTATTCACATCTGTTGTCGTGTTTCTGCATTTAATTCATAGTTGTGACAATCCCCCGAGCAGGCAATTCCGCCGAACCGCATAGGAGTCACATCATGAAGATCGGAATTCCACGCGAGATCAAGAACCACGAATACCGGGTGGCCATCACTCCGGCAGGCGTGCACGAATTGGTCTCGCATGGACACGAAGTCATCATCGAAACCGAAGCCGGCTCGGGATCGTCCTTCTCCGATACCGACTACAAGGCTGCGGGTGCGCAGATCATCACCTCCGCCGATGAGGTCTGGGAAGCTGCCGATCTGCTGCTGAAGGTCAAAGAACCGATCGCCGAGGAGTACTCGCGACTCCGCGCGGGCCAGGTTCTGTTCACCTACCTGCATCTCGCCGCGTCGAAGCCGTGTACCGATGCGCTGTTGGCGTCAGGTACCACCTCGATCGCCTACGAGACCGTCACAGGGCGCGACGGGTCGCTGCCGCTGCTGGCGCCGATGAGCGAGGTCGCCGGGCGGCTCGCACCCCAAGCCGGGGCGTACCACATGATGGCGAGCGGCGGCGGCCGCGGAGTTCTCATGGGCGGTGTCCCCGGGGTTCGGCCGGCGAATGTCGTCGTCATCGGTGCAGGTGTCTCAGGACGCAATGCCGTCGCAATCGCCCACGGCATGCATGCCGATGTCACCGTGCTCGATCTCAATGTGGCTGCGCTGCGGTCCATCGACGATCAGTACCGGGGCAGCGTCAAGACCGTCGTTTCCAACGCGCTGGAGTTGGAGCAAGCTGTGCTCGCTGCGGACATGGTCATCGGTGCAGTTCTGGTGCCCGGCGCCAAGGCTCCGAAATTGATCTCCAACAGCCTCGTTCAGCGGATGAAGCCAGGCTCGGTGCTCGTCGACATCGCCATCGATCAGGGCGGCTGCTTCGAGGATTCCGTCCCGACGACGCACGACGACCCGACATACCGCGTCCACGAGTCCGTCTTCTACTGTGTCGCCAACATGCCGGGCGCGGTCCCGCGTACGTCGACATATGCGCTGACCAATGCGACGCTGCCGTACGTCGTCGCGCTCGCGGACAAGGGCTGGGAAGCCGCATGCGAAGCTGATCCCGGCCTGAAGAACGGCCTCAGCACTCATGCGGGCGTGCTGCTGTCGGAGTCGGTGGCGGCAGCCTTCGCCTGAGGGTTCGATTACCGCGAATGCCGGCCCGACTTCTTCGGGGCCGGCATCGCCCGGGCAGTGCTTCCTGGTTCCACGGGGCTTCTTGGTTCCACGCGGCTTCCTGGTCCCACGGGGCTTCCTGCCACGCCGCCAGGGCGCGCGAGCAGTGCGGCGATTCCCGTCGTCAACGGGACCGACAGGGCCAATGCGATCCCGCCGACGGACGAGCGCACGATTTCGACCGCCACGGCGTCACCGGTGAGGACATCTTGGATAGAGCGTCCTGCGACGCTGAAGAGCAACAGCAGCGGTAACGCGCCGCCCGCGTACGCAAGAACGAGGGTGTAGACGGTGCTGGCGATGTGGTCCCGGCCGACCCTCATCGCCGACGAGAATATCTGCCGTCGGGTCGCCGTGGCATCGGCCGACGCGATCTCGAACGCGGCCGACGCCTGGGTGATGGTCACGTCGTTGAGGACGCCGAGAGAGCCGATGATGAAACCCGCCAACAGCAGGCCGGTGATGCTCACCTGCTGTATGTAGGCCTGCACGTTGGTGTTCTGTTCCTCGGACAGTCCGGTCAGGTGCGTCATACGGATCGCCACGTAGGACAGCACAGCGGCCAGCGCCATCGACGTGAGAGTGCCGAGGAGCGCAGAACTCGTGCGCAGATTGATTCCGTGTGCCAGATAGAGCACCCCGTACAGAATGATCGAACCGGCGACGAGAGCCACCGGAATCGCCGGCTTCCCATCCAGCAGCGCGGGCAGCATGAATCCGACGAGTACGCCGAACGCGATGATCAGCCCGAGCAGCGCCCGGAAACCGCGCCACCTGGCCACGATGCAGATCACGAGCGCGAACACACCGACGATGACGGCGAGCGGGAGTCCTCGGGCGAAGTCGTTGAACGAGTACTGCGTGGTGCCTGCCGCGTCGGTCTGGCGAACCAGACGAACGCTCTCTCCCGTGCGAATGTCGGGTTGTCCTGGCCCGGGCACAATTTCGATCAGGGTTCGGGTTCCGGCGTTCGGTCCTGAGTCGATCGTCACGATGCTGCGCTGGCACTCGTAACCGCCACCGACGGGTGGCGTCGG
Source organism: Rhodococcus sovatensis (assembly GCF_037327425.1). NCBI lineage: Bacteria > Bacillati > Actinomycetota > Actinomycetes > Mycobacteriales > Nocardiaceae > Rhodococcus > Rhodococcus sovatensis. The sequence continues at coordinate 5,575,748 of NZ_CP147846.1, forward strand.
GTTGCCGGTGAACACCCGGCCCGCCGATCCGCTGCCGCACGCACCGATGTCCTGGGAGACGACGGTACCGGCTTCGGTCTCGACGGATCCGCCACCGGAAGTCTGAAACGGAAGTGGGACTTCGACGCTCTGCTGGCTCGGCCACAGCGCGACAGCGCCTGCGATCACGGCAATTCCGATGGCGACGAGCAGTCCGATGACGATCCGTGCTGCAACGGGCCCGAGTGGCGCTGATGCGTTGCTGTGTCCGTGTCCATGACCGTGTGACTCCACGGTGCAAGGCTAGTGGCTGCCGGTTACGGCGGGAACGTGTGTGGAGCTCGGTGGCGGGGAGCAGGGGGGGCGTCCCCCGCCACCTTCCTGATCGCCCCGGGGGGGTGGGGTACGACCAGTGCTCGGGCACACAAGGTGCCATGGCCAATGTACAGACGAATTGGCGAAAGTGTGGCTTCACCGCGGTGTTTTTTAGATCACTTTTCAACTACTTTCCCTACTTTCCCGTCAGTTCGCAGGATGAACCGACCGGAAAAGCGAGGAATGCTCTACTGCGAGTACGAAGACAGGAAGTTGCCGAATCGTTCGATGGCTACCGCGAGATCGCGTGCCCACGGCAGGGTCACGATGCGGAGATGATCGTGTCCGGGCCAGTTGAATCCGGTGCCCTGGACCACGAGAATCTTCTCCTGCAGCAGCAGATCCTGGACGAGTTTTTCGTCGTCGTAGATCTCGTGCACCTCCGGATCGAGGCGAGGGAACGCGTACAGCGCACCCCGTGGCTTCACGCAGGACACACCGTCGATCGCGTTGAGCTTCTCCCAGGCGACATCGCGCTGTTCGAGCAGTCGGCCACCGGGCAGGATCAGATCCTCGATGCTCTGGTGTCCGCCGAGTGCCACCTGGATCGCGTGTTGCGCGGGAACATTCGGACACAGTCGCGTCGAGGCGAGTAGGTCGATGCCTTCGATGAAGCCGGCCGCGTGTTCCTTGGGGCCGGTGATAGCGAGCCAGCCGGCGCGGTAACCCGCCACGCGGTACGCCTTGGACAGGCCGTTGTACGTCAGGCACAGCAGATCGGGAGCGAGGCTGGCCAACGACGTGTGTTCGGCGTCGTCGTACAGGATCCGGTCGTAGATCTCGTCGGCCAGCAGAAGAAGCTGATACTTGCGAGCTAGGTCGACGATGCCCTGAAGTACTTCCTTCGAGTACACCGCGCCGGTCGGATTGTTGGGATTGATCACCAGCAGCGCGACGGTCTTCGGCGTGATCTTCGATTCGATGTCGGCGAGGTCGGGGTTCCACCCATTCTCCTCGTCGCACATGTAGTGCACGGCCTTGCCGCCCGACAACGTCGTCATCGCCGTCCACAACGGGTAGTCCGGCGCCGGAATCAGCACCTCGTCACCGTCGTCGAGAAGCGCTTGCATCGTCATCGTGATGAGCTCGGAGACGCCGTTGCCCAAGTAGATGTCGTCGACGTCGAGTTCGGGAAATCCGGGTTCCAGCTCGTACCGGGTGACGATGGCACGTCGGGCGGACAGGATGCCCTTGGACTCGGAGTAGCCCTGCGCGTACGGCAGAGCGGCGATCATGTCCCGGACGATCACGTCGGGTGCCTCGAAGCCGAACGGGGCCGGGTTGCCGATGTTCAGCTTGAGGATTCGGTGGCCTTCCGCCTCCAGCCGCGCAGCGTGGGCGTGTACCGGCCCACGGATCTCGTAGAGCACGTTCTGCAGCTTCGTCGACTGCTGCAGCGGGCGATGTTGACGCGTCTGGTGGATCGTCTGCGGATGGCTCACCCTCCCATCGTGCCAGGTGCGCCCCTGGAACGGCGAGGCATATTCCGCCCGCTGCTACTTGTCGGTAGTGGGTGCGACAATCGAGGGCATGTGCGGACGGTATGCGAGTACACAAACCGACAGCGATCTACGTGCGGTGTTCGACATCGCGGAGACGGTCGGCGACGAGATCCCGCCTGCCTACAACGTGGCGCCGACGCAGACTGTGCGGACCGTCGTCGAACGCGCACCGAAAGACGAACCCGAGACCGGGGCCGTGCGCCAACTTCGGTCGGTGCGATGGGGTCTGATCCCGTCGTGGGCGAAGGACCCGAAGATCGGCAGCCGAATGATCAACGCACGCTCGGAGACCATCACCGAGAAGCCGTCGTTCAAGAAGGCCGCGGCACGCAGGCGGTGCATCGTTCCGGCAGACGGGTACTACGAGTGGGAGAAGCGTGACGGCCAGAAGGTTCCGTACTTTCTGCACTCCGACGGAGTCCTTGCGATGGCGGGATTGTACGAACTGTGGCGTGATCCGTCGAAGTCCGACGACGACCCGGATCGATGGGTGTGGTCGGTGACGGTGTTGACGTCTCCGGCGGCGGACGCGCTCGGGCACATTCACGATCGGTCCCCAGTGGTCCTGCCGGAGGACCTGCGCTCCGATTGGCTGAATCCGTCGATCACCTCACTCGAGTCCGTGCAGGAGATGCTTGCGGCGATCCCCGAACCACGGCTGGTGCCGTACGAGGTCAGTACGGCAGTCAACAGCGTCAGAAACAACGGTCCCGATCTACTGACGCCCGTCGGTTAGTGAAGGCGGCGCATGCAGATCGCGTGCATCTGTGCCCGTGTCTGCTCGTCCAGCGATGCCGCGGCCTGCCCGTCGAGCACAATGCGCAGTCGCTCGAAGTACGACCGGGCAGACAGGCCGAATTCGACGTAGATGTCCTCGTCGCTTCCGCCGCCGTACCGCCACCAAGCCCGACCGAATGCAAGGATGGCCTGATCGAGGTTGTTCGGTACCGTGTCGCGCATTGCTACCCCCAGATGATGTTCTCTCCCTAAATCTTCAGCCACATACTCTCTCCTGCCGGTGAACGTTGCGTTACGACCTTTACGCTGATCGCATGACTCGTGCAGCGTTGCCCTACGGATCCTGGCCGTCACCGATCACCGCTGCGGACCTGTCTGCGAGCGGGCACCCGGTGGAGGGCGGCCGATTCGTAGGCGACCAGATCTGGTGGGCGGAGATGCGGCCCAGCGAAAACGGGCGGACAACTATCTGTCGGAGTTCGGGTGACACGGTCGAGGTACTGCTCGAAGAGCCGTACAACGCCCGCACCCGCGTGCACGAGTACGGCGGCGGCGCATGGACTGTCACCGAGGACGCACGAATCGTCTTCGCTGAGTTCTCCGATCAGCGCGTGTACGTCGCGAAAGCAGGTGAGACGCCAGTCGCACTCACTCCGGCGCCCGAGGTTGCGTCGTCGGTCAGATACGGTGAACTGTCGGTCGTCGGCGACGAAGTTCTCGCTGTTCGGGAAAGCCACGACGGCGCCGATGTCACCCGCGACATCTGCATGATCGCTCTCGACGGTTCCGGCGTGCGCTCACTGGTGTCGGGATCGGATTTCCTGGCGTATCCGCGACTCTCACCCGACGGTTCGGCATTGGCGTGGATCGCATGGAACCACCCGCAGATGCCCTGGGACGGTACCGAACTCCGTGTCGCCGACCTCGCGACCGGAACGTGGAAGACCGTGCTCGGAAGCTCCGAAGAATCGATCCTCCAGCCGGAATGGATCGACGATAACTCGCTGTACGTCATCAGCGACCGCACCGGTTGGTGGAGCATCTACCGCACCGACACAGAGGGTTCTTCGAGCCCTCTGCACGAGTGCGAGTCCGACTTCGGTGCGCCCTTGTGGCAGCTCGGTGCTCGATGGTACTCGGTGCTGGACGACGGGAAACTCTTGACAGTGCGCACATACGGAGTCGACACGCTCGCCGTGTTGGATCCGGAGACAGGTTCGCTGGAGGACATCGATCTCGACGGGTTGACCTCGGTGTCATTGGGTGGGCGCAACGGAACCTCGGTGCTGATCAAAGCCGGAGGAGCACAGAGCCCCAGTGGCCTTCGGCTGCTCGACCTTTCGACAGGGGAACACAGCCTGGTGCGTTCCGGCCTCGAAACCGTTCCCGACGAGGACTATCTACCGCTCGGTGAGCCGATGACCTTCCAGGGCGCGGAGCGTGAGGTGCATGCAATCGCATACGCACCCCGCAGCCCCGAATATCAAGGACTGGACGGTGAATTGCCGCCGTACGTGGCATTCGTCCACGGCGGTCCGACAGCTCACGTCGCACCCGCGCTCAATCCGGTGTTCGCCTACTTCACCAGCCGCGGCATCGGCGTCGTCGACGTCAACTACGGCGGATCGAGTGGCTACGGACGCGAGTACCGAAACAGGCTTCGCGGTCAATGGGGGATCGTCGACGTCGAGGACACCGTCGCAGCGGTACAGGGATTGGCCGACGCCGGGCTGGCGGACCCAGCACGTCTGGCCATCGAAGGGGGATCCGCCGGTGGCTGGACAGTTCTGGCTGCGTTGACATCCTCGGACGTATTCGCGTGCGGAGCATCGTATTACGGAGTCGCCGAGTTGGAGTTGTTCGTAGCCGAGACGCACGACTTCGAGTCCCGCTACATCGACGGTCTGATCGGACCACTCCCGGAAGCCATCGATCTGTACCGCACCCGGGCGCCGGTCAACAACGTCGACGGACTCTCGTGCCCGGTCTTGCTGCTGCAGGGGTTGTCCGATCCGATCGTTCCGCCCTCACAGGCCGAGCGATTCCGTGATGCGATGGTGAAGAAGGGCATTCCGCATGCCTACTTGGCTTACGAGGGTGAATCGCACGGGTTCCGAAAGCTCGAGACGCAGGTGAACGCCCGCGAATCCGAACTGTCGTTCTACGGTCAGGTGCTCGGTTTCACGCCGCCGGGGATTCCGAAGCTAGAGCTGTGGCGGCCTGAGTAGTAGGGCTAGTTGCGCTTGGCTGGGTGGCGGGAGCTTGGACCCTTTTTGCCGAGCTTGGACCCCTGCTCGGACGCGAGCCGATGTCCAAGCTTTGCAAAAATGGTGCTAGGTCAGCCGATCGAACCGGCCGGCGGAGGTGATTGCGCTGCACGGATGGCCGCTGCTCGGATCAGGCGTTCGATGTGCTCGGGATTGTCGAGGTCTGCCCAGGTCAGCCGAACCACCTGCCTCCCGGTAGCGCGGATGCGATCCTCGTGAACCTTTTCCTTCCAGACCACGTCCGACGGTGTTGCTCCCTCGGGAACCAGGCGTCCGTATTTGATGCGGCCATCGAACTCCACCACCGTGTAGATGCCGTCCAGATAGAAGTCGATACGCGCGAACACCCCGTCCGCATCCGCGATCCGAACCTGCAATCGCGGCGTGTAGCCCAACTCGTGCAGAACGATGCGACAGCGGGATTCTCCAACGCTTTCCGATTTCCCGTCCATGAATTCCGCTACTCGACGAGCTTTGCGGTTCGACGGGTGCGTGGGGCACGAATCGAGCACTGCCGCAACCTGTTCGGATGTGACGTTTCTGAGGCGGGCCGCGAGATCAGCCAAGCAGACCGCGTTCTCGAACGACAAGGATCGTGCGACATCGGCGATGGTGCGCGCAAGAGCGGTGACGGGAAGGCCGTCGATGCTGGTGACGTCGGATGCGGAGTACGGCGCCGCATGTACGACGCGCAGCGAGTTGCTTCGGGCGCCACCGGTCCTGTTGCGAGTGATATGTACTCGACCTAGATCCGCGACGGACACTTCGAGGCCGTGAAACACCGCGGCGCTGACGTGGCTGAGGACCGCATCCGCAGCGGTCGACGCGTCCATCATGGACTCTGCCATCACCCGGTGCTTGTCCACGGGCGACAGGGAATCGAATTCGATTCTGCTGACGTACTGCCCGGGGCGTAGCCGACGCCATGTCTTCGTGCGGCAGAAGCGTTGCAGCTCGGAGTCGGTTACTCCACGTGTGAGTGCGTCGGATCGGGAGACGATGCGTGCCATGAGCGAATAGTGGCGATCGGCGAGCGGCTGGACAAGGTCCGATCCACGAAATGTGGATAGAGCCTGCGGCTGTGGATAACTCCCATTTGTGCGCAGTATTCGGGGTGCTCGGCGGAATCGGTGTGGTATCGGACCCGGGTTCGCGAAGCTAGCACCCTTTCTGACAAGCAAGCACCCCTGCTGAGGCGAACAGGGGTGCTTGCTTGGCAAAAACGGTGCCAGGTTACTTCTTTCGGCCCGGAACCTTGGTGCCCGGACGGAATCCGAGACCGCCTGGCTTCGCGGGCGGCGGCGTTGGTGTTCCGTTGGAGCTGTCCGAGTCCGCAGACGGCGCTGAATCCTCAGCTGGTGCCGTAGTCGGAGTCTCCTGAGCGGTCGCTGGTTCGACTGCCTCAGCTGGTGCCTCGGCCGGAGTCTCTTCCACCGCTGGCGCTTCGGCCGCTGGAGGTTCCGTCTGCGCAGCATCCGGAGCGGCAGGCTTGCTCGGAGTACGAGCCCCCGGCTTCTTGAACCCGGACTTGACCGCCAGGCCCTTGGGCTTGACCGTCGGCGTGGACACTGAGCCTTCGGCAGGTGCGGCGGCCTCGGCAGGTGCAGTGGCCTCGGGTGCTGTAGCAGCCGGTGCTTCAGGTGCTGCGGTCTCGGCAGCTGGAGCTGCTGCCTCGGGTGCTGCGGTCTCGGCGGCCTTGGGTGCAGACTGCCCCGGTGCCTTTGCGCCTGGTTTCTTGAAGCCGGATTTGACTGCCAGGCCCTTGGGCTTGACGGTCGGCGTGGACACTGAGCCTTCGGCAGGTGCTGCGCTGGACTCGGTAGGTGCCGCCGCCTCGGGTGCTGCGGTCTCGGCGGCCTTGGGTGCAGACTGCCCCGGTGCCTTTGCGCCTGGTTTCTTGAAGCCGGACTTGACTGCCAGGCCCTTGGGCTTGACCGTCGGCGTCGATTCGGCTGCCTCGGCAGGTGCTGCGGGCTCAGATGCTGCTGCTTTCGCACCCGGAGCCTTGCCCTTGATCGCGAGACCCTTCCCGCCAGGTGCCTTTGCGCCACCCGCCATTCCGAGGCCCTTGGGCTTTGCCGGAGCGGCAGGCGTGGCCGGAGCGTCGTCCGAGGACTCGGCGGCCGGCGATGCGTTGCCGGGGGCCTTCGCTCCCGGAGCCTTGGCGAGCCCCTTCATCTTCAAACCGCCGCCTGCTTTGGGCGCCGGCGCTGTGGGAGCGGACTTCGACTCCGCAGGCTCTTCGACGGGTTGGATGCGCTGGGCTTCTTCGACCTCTGCGGCCTTCTCGGTGACCAACTCCTCTTCGGGAGTGCGCTCGCGCGGAATGACCTTGATGTTCTCCGACAGCACCGATGCATCGACGCGGGTGATCGACTCGAGCATCAACTGCGCGACGTCGACGACCTCGACACCTTCGTGTGCGCCGCCTTCCTGACGCGCGGTGACACCGTCGGTGAGCATGACGCGGCAGAACGGGCAACCCGTAGCGATCTTCTTCGGGTTCATGCTGAGCGCTTCGTCGACCCGGTCGATGTTGATGCGCTTGCCGATGTTCTCTTCCATCCACATGCGAGCACCGCCGGCGCCGCAGCACATCGAACGCTCACCGTGTCGTGGCATCTCCTTGAGATTGGAGCCCGACGCGGCCATGAGCTCGCGGGGAGCGTCGTAGACCTTGTTGTGACGGCCGAGGTAGCACGGATCGTGATACGTGATGTCCTGGCCAACCGTGGCCACTGGGATCAGCTTCTTCTGTCGCACCAGACGGTTGAGGAGTTGCGTGTGGTGGACCACTTCGTAGTCGCCACCGACCTGCGGGTACTCGTTCCCGAGCGCGTTGAAGCAGTGTGCACAGGTGACGACGATCTTCCGCTTCTGCTGCTCGACACCCTCGAACACACTGTTGAGTGTCTCGATGTTCTGCATTGCGAGCTGCTGGAACAGGAATTCGTTGCCTGCACGGCGAGCAGAGTCACCGGTGCAGGTCTCGTCGGCGCCGAGGACCATGAACTTGACGCCCGCGGTAGCGAGGAGTTCTGCGACTGCCTTGGTGGTTTTCTTCGCGCGGTCTTCGTATGCACCGGCGCAACCGACCCAGAACAGGTACTCGTAGTCCTGGAACGAATCTGCGTCCTGGCCGAAGACCGGGATCTCGAAGTCCATCTCGTTGATCCAGTTGAGACGGTCCTTGGAGTTCTGGCCCCACGGGTTGCCCTTGTTCTCGAGGTTCTTGAACAGGCCTGCCAGCTCGGACGGAAACTCCGACTCGATCAGAACCTGGTAGCGGCGCATATCGATGATGTGGTCGACGTGCTCGATGTCCACGGGGCACTGCTCGACGCACGCACCACAGGTGGTGCAACTCCATAGAACCTCAGGATCGATGATGCCGCCCTCGATGGCGTCGGCGACGAGCTTGCGATCGGCCTCGTCACGCGCAGACTGCGGGATCTTGTCGAGCTTGGCCTGATCGGGGTTGCCATCGGCGTCGACGAGTCCGACCTCGTCACCTGCCATGTCTTTCTTACCGCCCGCGAGCAGGTACGGGGCCTTCTCGTTGCCGTGGTCGCGGAGGGACATGATGAGCAGCTTCGGGGACAGCGGTTTGCCGGTGTTCCATGCAGGACACTGGGACTGGCAGCGGCCGCACTCGGTGCAGGTGGTGAAGTCGAGCCAGCCCTTCCAAGTGAAATCCTCGATCTTGCCCGCTCCGAACGCGTCGACATCGGGGTCGGCGTCCTCCATCACGAGGACCTTGCCGCCGGACATCATCGGCTTTGCAGCACCGAGAGCGACGCCGCCGTCGGCCTCGCGCTTGAAGTAGATGTTGGGGAACGCGGTGAAGCGGTGCCAGGCGACCCCCCAGTTGATGTTGCGTCCGACGATCAGCAGCCAGATCATGCCCGTCATCAACTTGACGAATGCGAAGACCGAGACCATTTCGGGGCTGGCAGGCAGAAGCTTCGCGACCTGCATCGTGAAGAAGTCGGAGTATGCGTTCGCGTGACCGTAGGTGGCGATCTTGCCGGCCTTCACCAGGATCATGCCGAGGCCTTCGAGGAGGACGATGCCCTCGATGACGTACGCGACCTTCATCCGCGAGCCGCCGAAGCGTGACTGACGCTCGGGCTTGCGGGGGTGATTGAGCTGGCGGATGACGATGAGCGTCATGATGCCGACGACCGTGCCGATGCCGAGGAGTTCGTCCCAGAGATGCCAGGCGAATGTGTTGCCGAAGATCGGCCAGTGGAACTCGGGGTTGAACGTCTGACCGTAGGCCTCGAACCACAGCAGGAATCCGCCGAGGAACCCGACCATGACCAGCCAGTGGGCCCAGCCGACGGTCCTGAACTTGGTCATCCGGGTATGCAGGATGAACTCGATCATCATCTGCTTGAAACGCGGAATGAACGGGCGAAGTCGGGTCTTGTCCGGCTGACCCTGAGCGATGGCCGCAACCATCTTCCAGATTCCGCGGAAGAAGTAGCCCCAGCAAACAAGGCTCAGGAGGAATCCGACCGTGCCCAACGTGATCGTCAGGGCGTTCATGTAAGCGGCCTTTCGTTCATCGGCAGCAAGAGCCACCTTTGGGTCAGCCTAAGAGTAGCGATGCTACCCGTCGGTAACAAGTCCGTAGCTACCCGTGGGTAACTTAGTGGCGACGCCTGGCGGGCTGCTGGTAGGTCGCCGGATGGGCCTCTCTTCGCGGCTGGCTGAACCGGTCAGTAGGTTGTGTCCTGTAGGTCACGTTATGCGTAGTGTTTCGCAGGGTCGCCAAGAAGGCAGTCCTAAGTTGGGTTCACAGAATGCAGTGGCAGTTCGAAAAGTGCTGTGCGACGTCTTGTACTGGCGGTTTGTGCGGAGAGTGTCGGTTGTCCGAATTACCCAGTGGGGCTTTTGGTAACCAGTGGGACTCGCATTGATGCCAGGACGATAACGCTTGGTCGGAGTTGTGGGTTATGCTGCTGCCGCACCGATTAACTCGCGGATTCGGTCTGGGTGTATCTGCGGCTGACAGGCTGCTCTTAGCTCGGTACTGCAAGGCTCGACTGCATAGAAACGGAACATTCTCTACATGAAACTCAGCAAACTGGTCGTTACGTCGGTGCTCGTCGCCGCTGCGATGGGTCTCGCCAGCGGTACGGCCTATGCAGATCCGACCCCGGACGCTCCCGCTACCACGGAGAACATCAACTACGAATCGAACCTGGAAGACCGCACGATCGTCACGACGATCGACGCCGGTGTCTTCAAGGTCGCCGACGACGGCAAGACCGTCGACGTCCTCGATTCCGCTGACAAGGTAGTCGTCACGCTGCCGCTGTCGTTCAACCTGGGCGGGCTCAACTTCCCGTACGAGCAGAACGTCACCGACAACGGCAAGACGCTTCGTCTCGTTCCTCAGCTGGACCTGACCAAGGCGTCGGCCAACTCGCGCAGCCTCGGCGCCACCCCGGTCGCATCGACCGAGGAGAACCTGATCGCTCAGCAGACCTTCGCGACGCAGCTGGGTATCGCTACGGCAATCGGTGGGTTCACCGGAACGGCAATCGGCTTCGGCGTCGGCCTGCTTGGCTTCGCGGGCGGTGCGATCGGTCTCGCTACTGTCCCGCTCGCAGCAACAGTCGGCGGCATCATCGGCACGATCGTCGCCGGTGGCCCCACCCTGGTGGTTGCAGGCATCGACCTGATCAACACCCTCCAGGCAGCACCAGGCACGTCGAAGTTCGCAGACGCAGCCAACAAGTAGACATCCACGAAAGCGGCCCGTCACCGGAAGGTGACGGGCCGCTTGTGCGTTGCGTGGGTCTAGCCGAATCGAATACCGGGCGACGCCAAATTGATTGCCTCGATCACGATTACGGCTGCATAGCCGAGGAGATCGAAGCCGACGCCGAGAAGTGCGAGCATGAGGGGTATGCCTTCCAGTCGAGTGGTGCAGGCGCGAGGCGCCGCCGGTTGATCGGTACGTGGGTACCTGACTGCACGGTGATCATACGACGCATCAGGCCCGGGGATCGTGCCGCCACACGCGTCGGGGGCAGTGCAACCGAACGGCGAATGGGGCAGTGCCACACAGTAAATGGCTATCAGTGACTCTCACCTGTTTGAATGAATGTTTTCGCGTTATTTACAAACTCTTGGTAAATTGAATAGCGTGGAAACGGGCGTAGAGACGGTTGTAGCTCGAATTCGCACCGACCCGCAGTCGATCCTCGCCGAATGGCATGAGCTCGCAGAGCGCGTCGGCACGGTCTTCTCTTCCCGACCCGGCTTCGTGTCGAACGTTGTGGAAGCGACAGCGCTCGCGTGTGAATACGTCGAGGTCCGTCGAGGGGGTCGACTCGCTGCGCTTGCGGCGCTCTCGAAGTTCAAGCGCGGGCCGTTCACGCTCGCCAAGGTGGTCGGCACCGGTTTGGGTGTGCCACTGGAAATTCTCAGTGACGGCCCCGAGGCGTCGGATGCGCTCCTGCGAGCCATTGCCGATCAGGGCTACATGTTGTCTGCAGATTCGATGATCGCGAACGACCTCACCATGCAGCGATTGTTGATGCATGCGTCGTGGAACGTGCATGCACCGATCCGCGAGAGCGTCCCAGTTCTCGAGCTGGCGGATGGGCAGAAGGCGTCGAGCATCAGAAGTGCGAAGTCGCTGAAACGCCTTCGGCAGTACCGGCGCGGAGTCACGGCATTCGACGTCGAGATGGTGACGGGCGTCGAGCATCTGGAATCCCGTTGGGCCGACATCGAACGGGTCGCGGCGTCTGCGGTCGAGCGGAACGGCAGGGTCAATTACCTCGTTCCGCCGCACGGTGAGTTCGCGAAGAGCTTTCTCCTCAGCGAAGCGCGTGCCGGCACACTCTGCGTCATAGGTCTGGTGATCGACGGTGTCTGGAGCGCACATGAGGTCGGGCTCCGCACAGGCACGCGAATGGAAGGCTGGCTGACGCACTACGACGCCGGGATAGGAAAACTGCAGCCGGGCCATCAGATGATCGAGTGGTTCGCCGACCATCACGACGAACTCGGCGTCCGTTGGCTGGACCAGGGAGTCGGCATCAATCGAATCAAGACGACGTGGGCGAATTCCGGGTACGACGTTCTCCGGCTGTCTGCGGTGCCGAATGCGTGGGTGCTGTCAGGAGCAATGCTTCGAATTCTCTATACGGCACCTCGGGTCTTGTCGAGCGTCGGAGGTGCCGCCGCGCGTGTGGGACGCCGCCGGTGACGTCACTCTCGAGGCGGTAGAGCGTCCTCTGGAATCGGCGGCAGAAAGTTGATTGCGCTCTGCCACAGCGCAACCGCGTGCTCGGCAAGCTGAATCCAGACCATCGTGAAAGCAGGCATTGTGTCCCCTCGTGAGTTCGGCCGCCCCGGCCACTCTTCCGATAGAAGGTACCGCTCGAACAGATTGCCCAGCCACGGCCGAGCGAAAGTCTGTGAGAAGAAACAAAAGGTCCGCCTCGACATGGTTGTCGAGGCGGACCTGTGGAGCCTGAAAAGCTATGTGACGGGCGAAGTTCGCACTGTGGTTCCGGTTTCGTCGGCGACCTGGGCGATGGGGATGCCGAGGCTCGCTGTTCCGCCGTACTGAGCGAGGGCCAGGTTGGCCTCTGCGCAGTCGGGAGCGCCGCCGCTGTTGGAGCCGCTGGTGATGCCGAGAGCCAACGTTCCCGTCACGATTGCGCCGCCACTGTCACCGGACAATGTGCATGCCGTGCTGGCGAATCCACGGACGGTACGGCTGCTGCCGCCCTCCATGAACAACTGTGTCTCGACCCGGTCGGCCGCGATGACACCGCAAGTGAACGACGAGGACTGTCCCGATTTGCAGACCGGCGCTCCCACGACCGGCGACGCCATACCAGTGACGGTGATCGTGCTGCCGTTGGCGCCGCGAACCGTGGGGCGATCTAGACCGGAGGAGACGCCCTGCTCGTTCAGCGCGATGACCGACCAGTCGAGGCCGCTGGAAGATCCGAGACTCGAACGATCGACGGTGCCGATCCGAGTGCTCGCCTGCACGTCCGCCGGGTTCGGCAGATAGACGGGCGCTCCACCGGAGCCGGTGTCGGCATTCGGATTGCAGTGTCCTGCACTGAGATTGACAGGGTTCCCGGATGCGTCGGTAGCGTTGAAACCGAACGAGCAGACGCTGATCTCGGTGGACGGGGTGTCCTTGATATCGCCCTTGGTGGTGACGTACGTGTCGCCGCCCATCGGCGACGGATCGACTGGCTTCGGTGCTCCCGGAGACAGAATCACCTTCAAGTTGGCGAGCAACGTCGGAAGGTTGAGAGCACTACCGATTGGGCTGTTGGCCAGATCGATGACGATCTGGTTGTCCAGGATGTCGATCGATGTGCCATTGACCTGACTGGCAACCTCGCGTGGCAGCGACGCAATCCACGAGTTGAGGTCGGCGAGCGACTTTTCCAGGCCGTCGGCCGACACCGGCGCGTGAGCGGTGTCGTACCCGTCCTTGGCGACTGCCTGTGCGGCATCGGGAGTGGTCACGGCGACGACGGCAGTGCCGTCGGGACCGATCCAGGCGCCGGCGAAATCCGACGGCCGGGACGCGCGGAAGTCGGAAGCGTAGGTGGACAGCTCCTGAGCGCGCGCTGCGCGGTCGAGGTATTCCTGGGGAGAAATCTTCAGATCACGAACGACAGCGTCCGCGAGCTCGCGGGGGAGCTGATCGGCAGGACTCTGACTTATCGATGATTCTGGGTCTGCCGACGCGGGGGCCGAGAAGATACCGAAAAACAAGAACGCCGTCGAACAGATCACTGCGGCGCGCAGTGCCCCCGTGTTACGCATGAAATCCCTTCATCGGGTCTGAGCATCAGCGCCCCACCCTAGGCCATAACGTCACAGATGGTGGGAACCCGCAGCTCACAGCGATGAGCAGGAGCGTCCCCTGCGTCAGCCTGCGCCCGGGATACCGAGCGCAGGCGGCAGTTCACGCAGAGTGAGCCGCGGGATCTCCATACGAGGAGGGAGGGACCGTGGCGTCGTAGCGGGTGGGGGTTCGGCTACCGGTGGCGGTTCGACGGCAGGTGGCGGTGCCACGGGCGGAGCCGGCTCGGGTGGCACGGTCTCGACGGCTTCCTGCGGGGGCAGTTCGGGAGGTGCCTCGGTGGTCGGCGGTGCGGGCTCCGTGGTGGGAAACGGAACAGCTACGGCTTGCGGGGTGGTGGGCGGCGCCGCCGACGTAGTGGACGGGGACTGCGCATCCGTGATCGGAGGCGGTGTTACTTCTGCTCCGTCCGAGAAAGTGCCGAGAGCAGCCGCGATCCCGATCGATGCCAGAATCACCGCAGCAGCCAGACCGGTGACGACCAGCAATGGCTTTCGCTTGCGGCGCTCGCTCTCGGGAGCGGACCGGGAGGGCTCTGCCACTGCGACGGGTATGGCCTCGGAAAATGCCAGTGCTTGCGGCGACGCGATGACCGGTAGCGCATCGGTATCTGCAGCGTCGCCAGATCGACCGCCCTCGAGCACGGCCAGTGCACCGATCGCCAGCGCGACGTCGTCGGGCAATCCAGCGCCCGAGTCGAGTGCCGCGTAGGCGCTTCTCGCAGCGGTCTGCGGCACGAGGTGGACGCCGCGCAGGCCGGTGTGGTCCAGCGCTCCGAGAAGTAGATCGATTTCGCCGGTTCCCCAGCTGTCGGGATGAACGACTGCGACGCTGGGTGTCACCCCGCCGTGGCGGGATCTTGTCATCGCGACGAGGCAGTTCACCGCATGCGCGACGAGATCCTCGGCGAGATAGACGTCGTCCTCGGCAGGTGGGCGTCCGACGCGTGAGATGGATGCGGCAACCGTCGGCGCACCGTCCTCGGACTCGTGCTGGGTTTCTGTGCCGAGGCTGACGGTTCCATCCTCGGCGAAGCTCAGTTGGGTCGTCGTTTCGAAGACTGTCGGGTCCACACTTGTGTCCCTGCGGTGTACAGCGACGGAGTTCGTGTCACCGATCGATACAGCGAGGTACCCCATCAGGCGCCCCGTTCCGAATTCGTCGACCCGTTCGGCGCCGACGGGGTGTCCGTGCCTCCATCGTCGCCAGGTCCGGTTCCTCCGCCTGGAGTTCCCTCGCCTGGAGTTCCCTCGCCCGGGGTTTCCCCGCCTGGGGTTCCCTCGCCTGGCGTCTCACCACCCGGCGTCTCACCACCCGGCGTCTCACTATCCGGAGTTTCACCGTCCGGCGAATCGTCGGTGGGCGGAGTGTCGTCAGCGGGGGTGTCCACGTCGCTGCTGGGTGCAGTCGAGTTGGACGCAGGATTGGTCCTGGGGAGTTCCTCGGTAGTGCGGCCGACCTCGGAGTCAGCCGTCGGTGTGCCCGGGTCCAGCGTGGATGGCGCTGGTGCAGCCGGTTCGATGATCGGCACCACCGTCGGGAACGGGATGGCGGACGTGGGAGAGCTGGCCGTCGTCCGTGGAGCCGCAGCCGGTGCGCCCTCGATCACGGGGATCGAGGGCGTCGTCGAGTCCTGCAGGATCAGCGACACGACACCGCCGCCGAGTGCCAGGACGGCGGCCAACGCGACAGCTGCAAGTACTGGCGTGCGTGCCCAGATCGGTCGTGCCGGCCGGGCGAGAAGAATCTCCTCGGTCACTGCGTCGACCGGGTATTCGGACGCGATCGACGCCGCTCCCCGCGCCGCTGCGATCCCGGTGTCTGCACCGGCCCAGGTTGCCCGTGTGGTGTTCGCCCAGGCAGCGAGGGCATCGGTTTCGGATACGAGTGCGACGTGATCGAGGCCGTGCCGGTTCATGGCGATCCGAACATCGGAAACTCGTTCGGCTGTCCACGATGCGGGGAACGTTGCTGCCGCGGCCATGCGCGACATATCGGTACCGACCGACTGGGCGACCTCCGCCAACAGGCAGCGCAGCGTCATCGCGATGAGGTCGCCGGGCTCGAATCCGGAGTCGACCTCGGCTCCGACGTAGCCGGTGAACTCCGCAGCATGAAGGTCGTCGGTACCGCCCAGTGATACCGAATTGTCGGCGTGGACGTACAGGACTGTGCTGTGCAACGACGCGACGTGCAGCGACGGGTTGGCCGCGCTGGGACGCGAGACAGCGGCGATGGACCGCTCGTCGTCGATGTACAACCCGACGTCGGGCAGGCCGACATACGACGAGAAGGCCGCGTCTGGCTCGGCGTGGCGGTTCGACATGTTCTGCGCTACCTCGTCAACTGATCGGCGCACCGGGCGGTCACCGCACTGTCAAGGATGTCGCTTTTCGGCGTGCCGGAGTTACACGTCCGTCGAATCCGCGCCGTATCCCAGTGCTCGAAGCATCGACAGCAGCTCTGACCTGGAGCCCGCGCCGAGCCGTCGACGGATCCGAGCCACGTGGTGCTCGACGGTCTTGGCCGATATGTAGAGGCGTGCGCCCGCCTCGCGGTACGTGACGCCGAGGACGAGGAGTTCGGCGACCTCGGCTTCACGGGCGCTGAGGGAGCCTTTCGGTTCGTCGGCGACGTCGGCTGTCGGAGCGGACGCCGGCAGCCGCAGCGAGCGCGCTACTTGCAACAGCGAGGTCGCGGAACGAGTGTCTGCGACGCGTAGAGCCGCTTCGCTGGCGAGGCGAGCTCCATCCCAGGACAACCCGAAGCGGGTCAACGACCGGGCGGCCAGCTCGACTTCCGGCACATCGGGGTGGCCCTGTAGAACGCCGAGCCACGCTCGCCCCGCTGCAGCAAGCGCCGCAGCGTAGTGATTCGATTCCGCTGATCGTGCAAGTGCGCGGGCGTGGGGGACGAGCTCGGCCGGGCGCTCGCCCAGAATCGCGGCCTGTACGCCGTACCAGTGGAGCGCCGAGGACCACACACGCGGCTCGTCGAGCTGGGCGATCACCGCGTCCGCCTGCGCGAGGAGGTGAGATACCCGCTCCGGCTGACCGACGCGGACGGCGGCGAGCCACAGCTCTCCCACTGGCAGGAAGGACAACAGATCCACCGAGTACGACGCGACGACGTCCTGCGCATCGTCCCATGCCTTCGACAACGATCCGCTGTCACCGGACCGCCGTGCGAGGCCGACACGAAGGCCGTGGAGAAAGAGCTGATTCCGGCTGTGAGACAACGGGATCTGGACGGAATCGATGCGGGCCTGGGCGCTGGTGACGTCCCCGGCCAGCATCGCCGTCCAGGCGTGCAGTAGTGCGATTCGCGCTGCGTGGGGGTGTCTGGGCGGCAGCGTCGCGGCAGCTCGGACCGCCGTCGACTCGGCTCGGGCAAGGTCGCCGCCGTGCAGCGCGAACAGGATCGCCGTTGCGGCAGCTGAATCGGGGGTTGCGCCGCGAGATGCTGCGGCCGAGAGCGAGACCGCCCGCATCAAGGTGGACGTGGCAGCGGTCGCTTCCGCCGTGGAGATCGCCGTGACGGACTCGCGCAGACCCGCTGCGAGTAGGCCGGTCGCCGCGCTGGACGCGGTGGGTGGCGCGTTCGATGCGCCGGCCATGGCGTCGGCGACTGTCCGATCGCCGACGGTCAGTGCCACCGCAGCAGCGATATCGGCATCGCTTCCTGCGCGTTCGACGCCGAGCCACGAGTACAACGCGCTGCTTCGAGTCGCCATTCCTCGTTCGGCGGCGACCGCTGCGGACACTCGTATGGTGGTGCGCAGTTGCCGATCGTCGACCGACTCATGTTGTTCCAGAACCGAATCGCAGAACTGCTCGGCCGACAGGAGGTCACCGAGCAGAAACGCGATCTCGGCGCGCTGCGGGGCCAGCGCGATCGCGTCGGCTCCGGCGTCGACGGCGTACCCGTACAGCAGTGCCGCGGAGTCGATTCCAGCTCCCGATGCCGAGGACGCCAGGAAGTGTGCAAGTTCGCCGTGACGAACACCGGCCCGTGCCATCATCACGGCCGTTGATGTATCGAGAGTATCTGTCTTGCAGCGATATTCGAGAAGCCTGGTGGCTGTGGCCAGGACTCGTCGCCGGCCGATGGCACCGATCAGGGCGTTGTCGAGGTCGGGGAGTGCGGTGAACGAGTCGGACACCAGCCCAGCAGCGACCGCTTCGTCCAGTATGGAATCGACATCCGAGATCCCATCGACGAGATCGACCATTGCATCGTGGTCCGCGCCGACACCGAAGTGCGCCAACGTCACCACGGTTCGGTCGATCTCGCTCATCGCTCGCAGCACCTCGATGCGATGACCACGCACCGCGTCGGCGACGACTTTGGTGACCGCGGAGTCGGCATCGGAATGCTGGGCGGCGTCGAGCGCCGCATCCACCGTCCGTGGGCAACCTCCGGTGATGGTCGCGATCGTCCCCGCGAGTGCCGCAGAAATCGGGTGGCCTCGATCGGCGGCCAGCGCTGCGATGTCGGGTTTCGTCAACCGTTCACGTGCGGGGGTCACAACCGACGGCCTAGTTGATGATCCGACCGGTGATCGGGTCGATCAGACGCCCAAGGGAATCCGTCGTCTTTCCGATCAAATTGCCCGCGCTGTCCAGGGTTCCGGGCAGCGGATTCTGAACGGGCGGAACGTTGATCACCGGCGCCTGGGGGACCTCGACGTTGGGAGCCTGGGGGCTCGGGGCCTGCACGCTGGGTACCTGCACGCTCGGCACGGTGACATCCGGAACTGTCGCTGCCGGAGCTGGAGCCGCAGCCCCTGGGGCCGCGGGAGCGGCGCCGGCGTTGGGAGCGGCCACGACGCTGCCGTCCTCGGCGATAACGGTGCCCGCGGCCGGGACGAGGCTGCCGTCCGCGGCGACGGTCGGTGCGGGCAATCCGTTCGCGGTAGTGGCGCCGACGATGGCATCGGCGATGGCTGCCTCCGTCGTCTCGGGTGCGGTCGTACTGCTGGTACCCGCAGTGTTCTCGGAAACAGTCTCGGCCGGTTCGTTGGATGTCAGAGCGGTGCCGACGGATAGTCCGCCACCGGCAATGACCACCAGCGCGGCCACTGACGCAAAGACGATGCCTGCCTTCTTGCGCCCGGACATCCCGGGGGACGCGGCAGCACTGCCGACGGACGCCGATGCCGGGCGTGGAGTTGGCCGGGGCATGACCGCTGCGACGGGCGCCGGTGGAACGTCGGCGACGACGGAACCGGAGATCTCGTTGGCGATGATCGCGCCACCGATGGCCGGGATGCGGTCGGGGTTCGGTCCGGTCGCAACGGGTACCCGCAGTTCCGAGGAAATGAGCTCGGCGACAAGGGGAATGCTCGAACTTCCACCCGTGAGCAGCACCTGGGTGACGTCGGAAACGTCTAGGCCTGCAGTGTGCAAGGTGTCGCGGATCAACTCGACGGTCTCGAGAATCGGTTGGCGGACGAGTTCCTCGATCTCGTCACGAACGAGGCGGGTGTCGCTGTGCAGACCCGGTAGCTCGACGGTAAGTGTTGTCGCCGTTTCGTACGAAAGCTGTTCCTTCGCTTCGCAACACCGCGCGCGCAGTTCCACGAGCGCGCCGACCGTATCGGGATCGAACGGGTCGAACTCGAACGGCTGGCTGCCCGAGACGGTGTCGAGAACGTACTGGGTGATGAGGTGATCGAACTGAGATCCGCCGAAATCCTGTGAGTGGACTCCGGTTCCGATGACGCCGGCTTCGGAACCGGTGCGCATCAACGTGAGGGCAAGTGAGGTTGCACCGAGATCGTAGATGACCGTCAGGCCGTCGCTTTGTGCTCCCCGTGAGGCTTCGAGCCAGCGCATCGCCGCGAACGACTCGGGGACGAGGGTGGCGTCGGGAACCCCTGCACGTCCGAGGGCTTCGCGCAGGACATCGGCAGTGTAGGCAGTCCATCGATCGGGATGGGTGACGATGACGGCCGGCTCGGTGGTGGCACCCGCAGCTACCTCGGCCACCAGCGCGCGGGTCGCGGTCGCGAACAGATCCTCGGCGAGGTACGACACGCCGTCCTCGTCGAGCAGTGGAACTGGATCCCCCACCCGGTCTGCGAATCCGGTGATCAGATGGCGCTGTGGCCGATCCGACAGAGCGGCAAGGTTCGGCGTCGCACCGGGGCGGAGATCGAGAGCCGAGCGGCGCACAACCGTGGGCATTGCCTCATCGGTGGCGAAGTCGCGCGATGCATACGGGTCGTAGGAAGTATCCAGGGCGGCCACCGAGGTGACCGTGCCGATCCGTATACCGAGCCCTGCGCTCATCTGCATCTCCGATTTCTCTGCCCGCGACGCCCGCCGACGCTGTAGTGGATGTCGCCAGCATGGCATCTTTCGTTACGTCTCACAGCAGGTGGCGGCCTACATGCGGGCAAACCCCCTAGTGGATGGGAATCCCCTAATGCGCCACCCCTGGGTGTCCTGGATCGAGTAGGGGGATCGACCCCGTTGGGAGAACTGCGTGGTGCCCATAGCTTTGTGATCAACCACGAACGTCCGACATCGAAGGAGCCACGCAATGGCCACGAACGCTGTACTCGACTTCATCCTCAGCCTCCTCCGCGACGACGAGGCGGCTGCCGCATACTGCGCCAACCCAGAGGGGACATTGGCTGCTGCCGGCCTCGGCGATGTGTGCCACGCGGACATCGTCGCCGTCGCCCCGTTGGTCGCCGAGTCCGGACTGTTCGCAGGTGCCGGTGCGCAGCTGTCGGCCA
This sequence comes from Rhodococcus sovatensis, assembly GCF_037327425.1. Lineage (NCBI taxonomy): Bacteria > Bacillati > Actinomycetota > Actinomycetes > Mycobacteriales > Nocardiaceae > Rhodococcus > Rhodococcus sovatensis. The sequence continues at coordinate 5,596,217 of NZ_CP147846.1, forward strand.
TCCTCGGTGCGGGAGCCGGTGCCGCAGCGAGTCTGGAAGGTGGACTTGCCGGCGGAGGCGCAATCGGCGGCGGTCTGTCGACCGGCCTCGGTCTCACGGCCGGCGCAGTGGTCGGTGGCGGTCTGGCAGGTGGCGGAGTCATCGGTGGCGGAATCGGCGGAGGGTTCGGCGGCGACCTGGATCTTGCAGGCGATATCGCGGCATCCATCGGCGCAGCACTCAGCGCAGCGCTCGCCGTCGGTGGCGGAATCGGCGCGGATCTCGGAGTGGCCCTCGGCGCTGCGCTCGAAGCCCTCGTCGGCGCAGGCGGTTCGGTGGACCTCGGCGGTTCGGCCGAGCTCGGTGCCGCGCTGACCGGCCTGATCGGCGGCGGACTTGGGCTCGGCGCAGGACTTGGGGCGGGACTCGGCGCAGACGTCACCGCGGGACTCACCGGCGCATTGGACGCAGCGATCGGCGCAGTCGGCGGGCTCGACCTGAACGCGCTCGCAGGCATCGACGGAGCTCTCAGCGGGGCACTCGGAACGGTCTTCGGTGTCGGTGGCGACATCGGCGCCGAGCTGGGCGCAGCTCTGGGAGGCGTCTTCGGTGCAGTCATCGACGCCGGACAGATCGACCTCGTCGGAGGTCTCGCAGGCGGACTCGGAACGGCACTGACTGCAGGCCTCGGCCTCGGCGCCGACGTCGCCGCACAGCTCGGCTCGGCACTGGACGTGGCACTAGGCGCGGGCGGCGGACTTGCCGCAGGCGTCGGCGGTGGCCTCGAAGGTGTGTTCGCGTTGCAGAGCGGTCTGGCCGCGGCCCTCGGATCTTCACTCGGCGCGGTGCTCGACGCGGGTGCTCTCGCCGATCTCGATCTCGGCGGACTTGCAGGTATCGACCTCGGCGGAATCGTCGCCGGATCCCTCGGCACCGCACTCGACCTCGATGCAGGCATCGTCGCGGACCTGACGACCTCGATCGGAACGGCCATCGACGGCGCATTCGGAGCGGGACTCGGCGGAGTCGCCGACCTCGAAGGGGTACTCGGTGCCGCGTTCGGAGTGGGCGGCGAAGCAGGCGCAGCAATCGGCGGCGCTCTCGACGCAGTCGTCGGTGCCGGCGGAGCGTTCGATCTCGGCGCCGCACTCGGTGCCGGGACCGCTCTCGGTGGCGCACTCGAGGGAGCATTCGACGCCGCCCTCGGTGCAGCAGGTGACCTCGCAGGCGGCATCGATCTCGGCGCAATTGCAGGACTCGGTGCAAGTGGAGGACTCGACGTCGCGTCGGGACTGGAAGGCGTCTTCGCACTCGAGAGTGGCCTCGCGTCGAGCATCGGCTCCTCGCTCGGTGCGGTCCTCGACGCAGGCGCGCTGGCCGATCTCGATCTGACCGGACTGACGTCGGGTGAACTGGGAACGGTCATCGGCGGTGCGGTCGGCTCGGCGCTCGACCTGGACACCAGCGCAGTCGGCAGCCTCACCGCCGCACTGGGAACCGCGATCGACACGTCGGTCGGAGCCGACATCGCAGCTGCGACCGATCTCGAAGGGGTTCTGGGAGCAGCGTTCGGAGTCGGTGGTGAAGCAGGCGCAAATCTCGGCGCAGCACTCGACACCGTGCTCGACACGAGCGGTGCGCTCGATCTCGGCGCCGCCCTCGGTGGCGGAGCCGAACTCGGCGGCGCACTCACCGGTGCAGTCGACGCCGCCCTCGGTGCAGCGGGTGGCATCACCGGTGGCGTAGCAGGCTCCGGCGACCTGGGACTCGGTGCGGTCGGCGGAGTGACCGCAGGCCTAGGCGGCGGACTGGCCGCGGGCCTTGATGGTGGATTGGCCGCAGGCCTTGACGGTGCAGTCCAAACCGGTGCGGAGCTGGGCAGCGGACTGACCGGCGGACTCGACGGAACGGTCTCGGGTGTCGTCTCGGGTGCAGCGGGCCTCGGCGGGTCGCTCGAAGGAGTGGTCGAAGGAACCGTCGGAGCCGGCGTCGACGCCGGAGCTCAGGCGGGCGCGGACTTGACCGGATCGCTGCAGGGCGCCACCGACCTCGGCCTTTCGGCTGCAGGTGACCTCGGTGCCGGGCTGAACACGGGACTCGGCGCAGGACTCGACGCCGGTGCGTCGGCGGGAGCGGACCTGGCCGGCGGTATCGCAAGTGGCGCAGCCGCAGGCACGGATGTCGCCGGTGACGTTGCCGGTGGAATTGCCGGTGGAATTGCCGGCGGAGTCGAAGCCGGATCCGATGTTGCCGGTGATGTGGCCGGTGGAATCGCAGGCGGAGTCGAAGCCGGATCCGATGTTGCCGGTGATGTGGCGGGCGGAATCGGAGCAGGCGCAGATGTCGTCGGCGGCGCAGCAGGTGGAGTCACGAGCGGCTTCGACGGTGCTGCGGACGTCGCGGGGAGCGCATCCGGATCGTTCACCAGCGCCTTCGATTCGAGCGCGTGGTCCTCGGTGGATTCCAGCGTGTTCGGCGAGGCGGAGTCCTCGCTGCACTCGGCCGCGAGCCTGCACGGCGACGTGGACAGTTCGGCCGACGCCGTCACGGACGTCGCCACCGTAGATCACCACCCGGATCTGCTGAACCCGTAACGTAATCGGTGAACTTGTAGGTAAAGACCCCGGGCGGTTCTACTGCCCGGGGTCTTTACGCTCGTTAGAGTTCAGGGCAGCCGATGAACGTGTACCGAAAGAAGGCCATGGACGGGCAAGCGAAACAGTTGGCCGAGCTGCTCGATCGAACTGCGGCAGTAGCGCAGACGGTCGGACGGTCCGATCTCGTATCGAGAATGGAACTCGCCAAAGAGCGGGTACTGGATCCGCGCAGACGCATCGTCGTCGTCGGCCCGCTGAAACAGGGAAAAAGCCAGTTCGTGAACTCGTTGCTCAACCTGAACGTGTGCTCGGTCGGTGACGACGAGACGACCGCGATTCCTACGCTGGTGCAGAACTCGGAACGCTCGTTCGCAGAGTTGGTGCTGGCGGATCCAGGCAACGACGTCGTGCGCGCCGACGTTCCGCTCGACGAACTGCAAGCGATCACCCCGTCCAGCCCTCGGGCGCAAGGACGCGAGGTAGTGCGGCTCGAGGTGAACGTGCCGAGTCCGCTTCTCGCCGACGGCCTCGTGCTGGTGGACACGCCGGGAGTCGGTGGTCACGGAAACCCGCACGCTGCAGGAACTCTCGGCATGATTCCGTCGGCCGATGCCGTGCTCGTGGTCTCCGATGCGAGCCGCGAGTTCACCGAGCCCGAAATCTCCTTTCTCCGTCAGGTTCTCGGCCTCTGCCCCACCGTCGCAGTTCTGATCACGAAAACCGATCTGTATCCGCACTGGCGTCAGATCGTCGAGGCGAACCGCGGCCACCTCCAGCGTGAAGGCCTCGACGTTCCGATGGTTCCGCTGTCCTCGCTTCTCCGCTCGCACGCACTGCGGCTCAACGACGAAGAACTGAACGTCGAGTCCGGCTTTCCGGAGCTCTACGCATTTCTGCGAGAGCAGGTCGTGTCCCGTGCCGATGCCACGACTCGGTCCGCAGTCTCGCTCGACATCCGATCTGTGACAGAACATCTAACTCTTGCGATGGGAAGCGAACTGGCAGCGTTGCGTGATCCCGATCGCGCCGCAGCTGCGGTGGCGGGTCTGCAACGGGCCAAGTCCGCCGCCGAGGAACTGCACAAGAAGACCTCGCAGTGGCAACAGACCCTCGCCGACGGTATCGCCGACCTGGCGTCGGACATCGACCATGACCTGCGTGATCGGCTTCGTCGGGTCACCCGGGAAGCGGAGGAGACCGTCGACGAGGGCGATCCAGGATCTGATTGGCTCGAGCTCGGCGACTGGCTGGAGGAGCAGATCGCGACGTCGGTCGGCGACAACTTCGTGTGGGCCCACGAGCGTGCACTCTGGCTCGCCGAGCTCGTCGCAGATCATTTCGCGGCCGCAGGTGCAGCCCAACTTCCCGATCTCGATATCGGCGATCTCGACAACGTTCTCGATCCGGTTGCCTCCCTTGCTGATCTGGAGAGCGGGAAGATCGGGATCACCCAGAAGGTTCTCGTCGGAATGCGGGGATCGTACGGCGGTGTCCTGATGTTCGGACTGATCACCACCTTCGTCGGCCTGAGCCTGCTCAACCCCATCTCGATCGGCGCGGGAGTTCTCCTCGGCACGAAGGCGTACAAGGAGGACAAGGAGAATCGGATCCGAGCTCGGCGATCCGAGGCCAAGATGGCCATCCGCAGATTCACCGACGACGTCAGCTTCCAGGTCGGCAAAGAGTCGAAGGATCGGCTGCGTCAGATCCAGCGCGTTCTTCGGGATCACTTCACCTCCATCGCCGAGCAGACACTGCGATCTCTGAACGATTCGTTGCGCGCCGCGCAGGAAGCCGCGAAGATCGAGTCGACCGAACGTGCCGCCCGCACAGCGCAACTGGATCGGGACATGAAGGTCGTCGCCGAGCTCAACGAGCGGGCCGCTGCGCTCGTCGGCCCGAAAGACGTGGTGAAGTGACAGCGCTCGCCGACGCCCGTGCCCTCATTGCTGCCGCGCGAACTGCGTACTCCATCGACACGTATGCGGCGGCGACGCTGACCGAATGCCTCGAACGGCTGGATCAGCCGCTGCGCGTGGCGCTGGCCGGGTCGTTGAAAGCGGGCAAGTCGACGTTGCTCAACTCGCTTGTCGGGCAGGATATTGCGCCGACCGACGCGACCGAGTGCACGAAAGTCGTGACGTGGTACCGCAGCGGCGCAACTCCGAGCGTGACGGCCTGGTACGACGGCAACCGCTCTGCCCACGTTCCCGTCCAGCGCCGGAGCGGTCGGTTGACGTTCGACCTGGGGGAGTTGACGGCGGCGCAGGTGGATCGCCTCGACGTCGAATGGCCGGCGCGGACGTTGACCCAGACGACGATCATCGACACGCCGGGAACGTCGTCGCTTTCGCGTGACGTGTCCGCGCGCACTCTGTCGATGCTGACGCCGGAGAACGCATCCTCCGGTGCCGACGCCGTCGTGTATCTGCTGCGCACGCTGAACGCGACGGACGTATCGTTTCTGAGCCAGATCGGGTCGCACGTGGGTGGGGAATCAGGCCCGCTCGGTGTCGTCGGCGTCGTATCCCGCGCCGACGAGGTCGGTGGCGGCCGCATGGACGCCATGATGTCGGCCAGGGACGTCGCCGCCCGATTCGCCTCGGAGTTGGAGGCGACTGGGCTGTGTCAGGCCGTGGTGCCGGTTGCGGGATTGCTGGCACTGGCCGCAGAAACGTTGCGGCAAACCGAGTTCGCGGCGTTCGAGGTTCTGGCTCAAGTGCCGGACGAGGACCTGCAGATGGCCATGCTGTCCGCGGACCGCTTCTCGCGGCCGGGTCTGCTGCCGGTCGATTCGGAGCTGCGGGCGTCGATCGTCGACCGATTCGGCTTGTTCGGCATCCGAATGGCCGTCACGTTGATCAAGCTCGGTGTTCGTGACTCTCCGACTCTCGCAGCCGAGTTGGTCGAGCGTAGCGGACTCGACGAACTGCGCTCGGTCATCGACGTGCAATTCGGTCAGCGTGCCGATCAGTTGAAGTTGCACTCGGCGCTGCTGGCGCTACAGCGCACACTCGAGGCACGACCGATCGCCGAATCGGCGGCGTTCCGTGCCGAAGCCGGGCGAATGCTCGCAGACGTGCACGGTTTTCAGGAGCTGCGGCTGCTGGGCCGGATGCGGTCGGCCAAGCCGAAGCTTCCGGAGACCGAGCTCGCCGAACTACACCGACTGATCGGCGGATTCGGAATCGACCCGTCGACGCGCTTGGGATTGGATCCAGACGCAGGACCGACCGAACGCTACGACGCGGCCATCGGCGCAGCGTGGAAGTGGCGGCGGCTGTCGGAGCATCCGTTGCTCGACCCGTTCACCTCGCGGGCGTGCGCGGTGGCAGCGCGAAGCGCGGAGGGGATTGCGGCTGCGCCGCCCGTGAGGACGTAGACAGTCACGACGGTAGCTGCGCGGATCTTATCTTCGTGCCATGGCCGCACCGGCCGCCACCGTCGCGACTGCCGCGAGGCCTGCACCGAGCAGCGGTCCCCAGCGAAGGACGCCCGCTACGAGGTCACCGGCGTCGGCAGTGAAAGTCCAGAACAGTACGCACGCGCCCGTGGTTGCCAACCCTGCAACCAGCAGGATGCTGCCGGCCAGGGACTTTCTCGCCGACGCGAGCGAGAGTCCCACGCCCGCCACGAGTAGAAGTACGACTGCAACTGCCGCACTGCCGAGAACGGTCACGGTGACGGTATCCGCGATCGCGGTTTCCGTCGCACCCGAGCTGTCCTGCGACACCGTCGTTTCCAGCGCCGCGCGTACGGCGTCGTAATTCAGCGCAACCACGGCCGCGAGCCCGAGGACGACGAGCGTCACCCCCGCCCACGCTGCCAGGGTCACTCGGAAGGCAACCGCGGGTCGTGCCGGTTCGTCCCGCGGTCGCAGCGGGCGAACTGCGAACTCCGGTCGTTCCGGCTGCGGCCGCGGTGCTGGGTCCGGGCGACGATGGCTGGCGGGATCGGTCACAACTGTCGATCCTATCGGCGACTGCGTGCCGCTGTGATACTGCGCTGAACGTCAGCGCAGTATCACTGGCACGCCCTGGTACGGGCCGAGCGTCATCGGGAAGCTGTTCAACTCGTCGACCACGCCGATATCGGAATCGTCGAACATGTCGTAGACCCCTGCGCCTGGAGTCAGGTGCTTCGACTGAATCGTCGCGGCCACCTCGTCGGGCGAGAAGTTGATGACGGTCGCCTGGATCGCACCCTGTGCCAGCTCGTGCACCAGAACCAACAGTCCCTTGTGGGACACCGTCGGAACGTCCAGCTGTTGCGCTGTCGCGATGCCGTACCGGTTACGCAGCTCGATGATATGAGCCAGTCGGCGAGCGAAGGAGTTCGAGTCCTTCAACTGTTCGGGAAGCGAACCGTACAGGCTGCGACCACGCGGGATGCCGGATTCGGAGCGCACGGCGTCGGGAAAGCTGTTCATCAGGTCGTGGGCGCCGCGGTTGAGCCAACGGGTGTCACCCTCACGGATGAGTTCGGCCACGTCTTCGGCGTCGATCGGAAGAATGCCGAGTAGATCCCATCCCGACAATGCGAACACACCCGGCTGCAGTGCGTTGTACATCGCGAGCATCAGGTGCACCGTCTTGACGGTTTCGATGTCCGCCTCGTCCATCCGGTCGAGGTCGCGGATTCCGAGCGATGCGGTGATGACACTGGCTGTCGTGCAAGCGATTCCATTGGTCGTGAACAGTCGATTGTACGGCGCCCAGCGGCCGGTGAGCCGGTCGGTGAGCTCGGCGCGAATCTGATTGCCCAGATCGGAACCCTTCACCACCTCGCCGCCGTAGTGGAACTCGTCCTCGGCATGGAGCGTCGCGAAGTGGATCAGCTCGAAGGTGAGCTCGTCGTGGTTCTGCAACGCGTGCACGAGTGACGCCGGGTCGACGCCGTGATCGCGCGACAGCGTCATGGTGAGTCGGAGGAATTCGGTGTTCCCCATGACGAGGGCGTGTTGGTATGCAGGGCGATTGATGAAGTCGTACGACAGGTCGGCGCCGTTGGTGCCCATGGCCTTGATGTCGTCGATGGTCAGGTTCAATTCCTGGAAGGTGAACCCGCCCATTTTGCGAACCACACTGGCGATCAGGTGATTTGCAGCCTCGGACAGGGGATGGCCCTCGGACCACCCCGGCCCCTCGGCACGCCGCTCGACGCCGAGGAAGCCGTTGGCGTCCAGACGAAGTGCGCCGGCGCCGAGATCGGCGATGGAGTGGCAGGCGTCGCCGATCACCAGACGCATTCCGGCGAACGATGGGTCGAGCCAGTTGATCGACGGCTGGCCGGCCTTGAAGTAGTGCAGGTAGACCCAGCGTCGTTCGACCCCGTCGATACCGATGACGGGAGCCGTTGCGCTCCAGTTGGTTTCCTTGACTCCGAGTTCGTAGAAGATGACGCGTTGGAGTTGGCCGATGATGTAGCCGGCACGCGCCAGATTGGCTTCGGCTTCGGCGTCGATGTTCTGGGAATCCGCGCCCGCGCGAACCCGGGGGAGCAGGTGCCAATCCTCCGGCTCGATCTCGACCATGTGGTAGATGCCGGGATAGTCTGCGACGGCCATCTCGGCGAGACGGAAGTCGGCACCCTTGCCGGTGTGGCCGGGGACGATGTCGTCGATGACGATGCCGTCGTATGCAGCTGCGACGACGCACAAGCGTCGGAACTCTTCCTCGGATCCGAATGCCGGGTCGATCTGCATGCCGATTCGGTCGAAGTGACCGTCGACCGACGGCGTCGGGCGCCATCCGTGAATGCCGCCCGCGACCTTGACCGGACCGGTGTGGACCGCGGTGATGCCGATATCGGAGAACGCTTGCCACAACGCTTCGTCGCCGAGGGTGCTGAGGAAGCTCGTGCGCGGCGCATTGATCACCGAGATGGGGTACGCGGTGAACCAGACAGGGGCCCGTTCCACCGCGCCGCGAGGGTTCGGGTCGGCGTACGGGTTCTGCCACATGCTCCCCTTGCCGGAGAGTTGTTCGGCGATGAGCTTGGCGTCACGCAACATCGACTGCTCGGTCAGCCACTCGACGTACTCGGGATTGGCTGCCGATGGTTCGCCGTCCTGCGGGGTCGCGCCGTTTCGATCGGCTCGTCGCACGGACGGGCGCAGCGGCCGCGGCCGGGCCGGATAGAACTTCTCGTCGTAGGTGATCTCGCTCGGTTCGTGCTGCACTTCGGGATCCATGTGCCTCTTCTCGCCTCGCTTTACTTGAACCCTACGTAGGGAACGTGCCCTCTGCAGTGTTGGGGCATCCCCGGATGATCGAGTGGCGAAACCTGTGCCGAAGTGAATTACACGGTTGTGATCCGAGACCGCCGGAGTATCCGAACGTGTCCGGATCGAGACTGTCCGGTATGGAATGTCCGATTGAAATGAGTAATAGTTAGAACGCAACAACAACCCCTTCAGTCACAGGAGTAACACATGCGTCGCTTTGTCCGCACCACTGTCTTGGCCTCGACGGCCGCGATCGCCGCCGCTGTCGGTGCGGTCGCCCTCGCACCCATGGCGTCGGCTCAGGAGGATCCGGCTCCCATGCCCTTCGGGTCGTCCGTCGCGCAATCGCCTGACCTGGTCGTCACGGTCGCTGCCATCTGCGATCCGCGCGACGGAGATCTCGGCGGCGATGTCGCAGCTCTTCAGATCGACGTCGACAACGTCGGCACGGGCGACGCATCCAACGTCGCCACCAACTACGTCGTGCTTCCCGAAGCGCCCGGAGTCATCAACGAAGATGTCATCAAGGCGGGCGAAGGGGTCACGTACACGATTCCGAGCGCCGACGAGGTGTGGCAGTCGCGACCGGGTGGAGCTGCAGTGTTCTCGCCGCAGTTCGACGCCAACTACCCGGACAACGTCGCCTTCGGCCTCCTGAGCATCAACTGCGAGCCGGAGGACGTGCCCGAGGGCGAGTAACCCTAGTTCGGTCCCACCAACTGCGCCGTGACGAGCATCTGCCGTCGCGGCGCAGTGCTGTGCCCTGTGGGGGCCTCCGGCCCCAGTGGCGCGATTGAGTGCATTCCAGTGCACTTATCCGCGCCACTGGAGGCGGAGCCGACCTGCCGGGAACAAATCTGCGAAACCCTCCGTTGTGCACTTCGACAGCCTTGAGTGGATGAGGCTCAAGTCCGAGTTGACAGAAGTTCGAAATGTCTTGCAGACTTGAGCGCAGTTCGCTCAGCTAGGGACTTACCAAGCAACAAACAGGAGGAAACACTATGGCTCGTGCGGTCGGTATCGACCTCGGGACCACCAACTCGGTCGTGTCCGTCCTCGAGGGCGGCGAGCCGGTTGTGGTCGCCAACTCCGAGGGATCACGCACCACCCCGTCGATCGTCGCTTTCGCCAAGAACGGCGAAGTGCTGGTCGGCCAGCCCGCGAAGAACCAGGCGGTTACCAACGTCGACCGCACCATCCGATCCGTGAAGCGCCACATCGGCACGGACTGGAACGTGGAGATCGACGGTAAGAAGTACACGCCACAGGAAATCAGCGCGCGCACGCTACAGAAGCTGAAGCGCGACGCCGAGGCGTACCTGGGCGAGGAAATCACCGACGCGGTCATCACCGTGCCTGCGTACTTCGAGGACGCACAGCGTCAGGCCACCAAGGAAGCCGGCCAGATCGCCGGCCTCAACGTCCTGCGCATCGTCAACGAGCCCACCGCGGCTGCTCTCGCATACGGCCTGGACAAGGGCGACAGCGAGCAGACCATCTTGGTCTTCGACCTCGGCGGCGGCACATTCGACGTCTCCCTGCTGGAAATCGGCGACGGTGTCGTCGAGGTCCGTGCGACCTCGGGTGACAACCACCTGGGCGGCGACGACTGGGACGAGCGCATCGTGACCTGGCTCGTCGACAAGTTCAAGGCTCAGAACGGCATCGATCTGACCAAGGACAAGATGGCCCTGCAGCGTCTCCGTGAGGCTGCCGAGAAGGCGAAGATCGAACTGTCCTCCGGGCAGAGCACCTCGATCAACCTTCCGTACATCACGGTCGACGGCGACAAGAACCCACTGTTCCTCGACGAGCAGCTTTCCCGCTCCGAGTTCCAGAAGATCACCTCCGACCTGCTCGACCGCACTCGTGCGCCGTTCCAGGCAGTGGTCAAGGACTCGGGCATCGCCGTCAAGGACATCGACCACGTCGTGCTCGTCGGCGGTTCGACGCGTATGCCTGCTGTCTCCGAGCTGGTTAAGGAACTCTCCGGTGGACGCGAGCCCAACAAGGGCGTCAACCCGGACGAGGTCGTGGCCGTCGGCGCTGCTCTGCAGGCCGGCGTGCTCAAGGGCGAGGTCAAGGACGTTCTGCTCCTCGACGTCACACCGCTGTCCCTCGGTATCGAGACCAAGGGTGGCGTGATGACCAAGCTCATCGAGCGCAACACCACCATCCCGACCAAGAGGTCCGAGACCTTCACCACCGCTGACGACAATCAGCCGTCGGTGCAGATCCAGGTCTTCCAGGGTGAGCGCGAGATCGCCTCGCACAACAAGCTCCTCGGCTCCTTCGAGCTGACCGAGCTGCCGCCTGCTCCTCGCGGCGTCCCGCAGATCGAGGTCACCTTCGACATCGACGCCAACGGCATCGTGCACGTCACGGCCAAGGACAAGGGCACCGGCAAGGAAAACACGATCAAGATCCAGGACGGCTCCGGCTTGTCCAAGGAAGAGATCGACCGCATGGTCGCCGACGCGGAAGCTCACGCAGACGAGGACAAGGCTCGTCGCGAAGAGGCCGAGGTCCGCAACCAGGCCGAGTCCCTCGTCCACCAGACGGAGAAGTTCGTCAAGGACAACGAGGACAAGGTCGACGCGGAGCTCAAGGGACGCGTCGAGTCGGCCATCGAAGAGGCCAAGTCGGCTCTCGCGGGCAGCGACATCTCGGCAGTGAAGACCGCCGTCGAGAAGCTCTCGACCGAGTCGCAGGCTCTCGGCACCGCCATCTACGAGGCTCAGGCCAAGGAGCAGGGCGGCGCAGAAGGCGATGCACAGGCAGCTGACGACGGTGTCGTCGACGCCGAGGTCGTGGACGAGCCGGTCGACACGGAGAAGAAGTGACCCCCCGCGACACCGAGCAGGATCTGCAGAATACCGAGCAAGAACCGGTCACTTTCGTGGACAAGCGAAAGATCGATCCCGAGACCGGTGCAGCACGGGAAGGGGACGCAGTTCCGGAGCCCTTTGCGGGTACCGGGGCTGCGCCCCAGCCCGGCTCGGTGGACGCGGAGGGATCCGATGTAGTGGCAGTCGAGGGTGAAGTCGAGGAAGACCCGCGGGACACGCAGGTCACCGAGCTCACCGCCGATCTGCAGCGCGTATCGGCCGAGTACGCCAACTACCGGCGTCGCACCGATCGCGAGAAGCAGACAGGTGCCGAGAACGCGAAAGCGTCCGTCATCTCCCAGCTGCTTCCCGTCCTCGACGACCTGGAGCGGGCCCGCCAGCACGGTGATCTCGAAACCGGTCCGCTCAAGGCCGTGGCTGACAAGTTGGCCGGGGTGTTCTCGAACATCGGTCTGAGCACGTTCGGAGCCGTGGGCGACGCCTTCGACCCCGCCATCCACGAGGCCGTCTCCCATGAGGGTGACGGCAGCAGCCCCGTCGTCGGAACGCTGATGCGTCCGGGCTACAAGCTCGGTGAGCGTGTTCTGCGGACCGCGATGGTCGGCGTCGTAGATGATGCTGGACAAGAGTCGGGTGCCGATGCGCCCGACGAGAAGTAAACAGAAATAGCGCGAGAGGAGGAAACGCCCGGTGAGCCAGCGGGAGTGGATCGAGAAGGACTTCTACAAGGAGCTGGGCGTTTCCTCCAGCGCGAGTGCAGAAGAGATCAAGAAGGCCTACCGAAAGTTGGCAAGGGACAACCATCCTGACGCCAACCCCGGCAATGCTGCCGCCGAAGAGAAATTCAAAGCTGTCAGTGAGGCCCACGCGGTCCTTGCCGACCCTGCCAAGCGGACCGAGTACGACGAAGCGAGACGGCTCTTCGCCTCCGGTGGCTTCGGCCGCCAGGGAGGTGGATTCAACCCCAACGCAGGCGGATTCGGCGGCGGTGGTCAGACTTTCGACGTCGGCGACATCTTCGGTCAGGGCGGTGGCGACGGCGGCATCGGAGACCTGTTCGGTGGCCTGTTCAATCGCGGCGGAACACAGCAGCGCCCCGCAGGCACCAGACCCCGGCGTGGCAGCGACGTCGAAACCGAGACCACACTCGGCTTCCGAGAAGCCACGCAGGGTGTGACGGTTCCGCTCAGGCTCACCAGTCCGTCATCGTGCACGACGTGCCACGGCAGCGGAGCAAAGCCAGGAACCAGCCCCCGTGTGTGCCCCAAGTGCAACGGCGCCGGCGTCGTCAACCGCAACCAGGGGGCGTTCGGCTTCAGCGAGCCGTGCGACGACTGCCGCGGAACCGGATCCATCATCGACGACCCGTGCGCGGATTGCCGCGGCAGCGGCGTCCAGAATCGGACCCGCACCATCACCGTTCGAGTGCCACCAGGCGTGTCCGACGGCCAGAAGATCCGGCTCGCAGGTCAAGGCGAGGCGGGACTGCGCGGTGCTCCCTCGGGCGACCTGTACGTCACCGTTCGGGTTCGACCGGACAAGGTGTTCGGCCGCACCGGCGACGACCTCACGGTCACCGTTCCGGTCAGTTACGGCGAGCTTGTACTCGGAACGACTCTGTCGGTTCCGACGCTCGACGGACGGGTCGGTGTGAAGGTTCCGCCCGGCACCGTGGACGGACGAGTCCTGCGAGTGCGCGGTCGTGGCGTGCCGAAGAAGACCGGCAACCCCGGTGATCTCATGGTCACCGTCAAGGTCGCGGTCCCTCAGAAGCTCGACGATCCGGCAACCGAAGCATTGCGGGCGTATCTGGAAGCGGAGAAGGCCAGCGGATTCGATCCGCGGGCAGGATGGGCAGGTGCATGATGCCGGTGCCGCCTGCACCCCCTCCTCCCCAGGGCGATCCTGACGCGCAGGTTTTCGTCATCTCCGTCGCAGCCCAGCTCGCGGGGATGCACGCGCAGACCTTGCGGACCTACGACCGACTCGGGTTGGTGACGCCGCATCGCACCACCGGTGGTGGGCGTCGGTACTCGCCGCGAGACGTCGCGCTGCTCCGCGAGGTTCAGCGGCTGTCGCAGGACGAAGGAGTCAACCTCGCGGGCATCAAGCGCATCATCGAACTGTCCAACCAGGTCGAGGCACTGCAAGCCCGAGTGGGTGAGCTCGCGCAGGAACTGGCGAACGTGCACGCGAGCTATCGTCGCGATCTCGTGCCGGTTCAGCGCAGCGCCCTGGTCGTCTGGAAGCCGCGAAACCAGCGCTGAGCTGCGGCCTAGGTGTGGGCGGCTGGAAGGTGCGCGTTCGGCCGGTTTTGAGACCGAATGAGTCGTTCGGTCACTCGGGGGTCAGCCCGCGAGGTGACCGAATGAGTCGTTCGCTCCCGTGAGGGTCAGCCCGCGCAGGTTCCAGCGAGCGCGCGGGTTGCAACCTGCGCCCCGGCTGGAAGGTGCGCGTCGGGCCCTGGAGGTGACCGAATGAGACATTCGGTCACCGGGAGGGGCGCCGGACGACACCGCACCCCCGACACCTCATGAGAAGGGGCAGCCCGCCGAACCCCTGGCGACGAAATTCGGCCTGATGTCCAGGTCCGGCGGATCGTAGAGCCTGTGGAACGTCGGAGTGATTCCCGACGACATCGGCGGATTCACCCACGACCAATCCGTCGGGCATTCTCGTCCGGCCTGTGCCTCGCGATCGACATGGTCGACGAACTGTTTGGCGACGGTGTGGTGGTCGACCATGTACGCCCCCGCCTCACGGAAGCTGTGGATGACTGCGCGGTTGAGCTCGACGAGCGCACGATCCTTCCAGAGTGTGCGGTCGGAGCTCATGTCGAGACGGAGCTTCTTCGCGATGGTCGGCAGCATGTCGTATCGATCGGTGTCACTGAAGTTTCGTGCGCCGACTTCGGTGTTGACATACCACCCGTTGAACGGCGCGCAGGGATACCGAACGCCCCCGATCTCCAGGTCCATGTTGGAGACTGCTGGGACTGCGTGCCATTTGAGCCCGAGCCCGGCGAACCACCGGTAGTTGGGGTGCTCCAGCGCGACCTCCATCACCAACTCGCGCGGCACCTCGAACCACTGGATCGGCTCGTCGGGCGTCGAGATCATCAACGGGAGGACGTCGAAGGGGGTTCCCTCGCCGCGCCAGCCCAGTCGTGACGCGAGCTCGGTGAGCTCGACGTGCGCGGGGTCGCCGACGATGGTGCCGTCCACGCCCCGGTACCCGGCGTATCGGATCAGCTGCGGACTGATGATCCGATACTCGCGCCCGTCGGGCAACGGCGTCGGGCCGACGGTGACGATGGACTGCAGAGCGCCACCGTTGGTCGCGACTCGTAGGTGCTCGAAGCATGCCTCGGCGATCTCCGCGGCCGTGGTGGCGCGACGCGCGTCGAGCAGCTTGAGTGTGCGCCAGTGCTTGCGTCCGACGCATCGTGCATGGTTTCGCCAGGCGATCTTTGCGCCGATCAGAATTTCCTCGGCCGACTGGACGTACGTTCCGGTGGCTCGGAGTTCGGCCAATGCCTGCGTCGTGCGCTCGGCGGGGAGGTGGCGTAGCTCCGGTAGGTCGAAGAATTCGCGACATTCGGCGAGTCGCCGGGCGAGGAGGGATTCGTCTATCACTGGTTCTTTCAAGCCCACCCCGACAGTGAGAGTCACGATTCGCCTACCCCGTTTCGATTGGCATCAGTCCGATCTTGATCGACGCTGCGAATCCTAGGGCCTCGAACAACTACTGGAAAGGCCGAATGCGGATGCGGGGCAATCGGTTTCGATCGGGCAGTTGGTTACGACGTCCGTTTCGGGCAATGTGACGGTTACTGCCGCGTGAATCCGACGGTCGAATTTTCTCGATACGTCAGTGTGCGAGAGCTGGGCTAGACTCCCAGGCAATTGCAGCGATTGCCGTGCTCGGCGTTGCGCGCTGGCTGTCGAACGCCTTCAATCACACGTAGGCGAGCTGAAGGCTGCTTGGCCTGAAGGTGGATAGGGGTTTTCGAGAGATGGATGCTCGAGCAATTTCGCTTGTGCGAACGACGTTCAAGGCCGTCGCGGCTGTGGAGGGCGGGCCCGAGAAGCTGACGCGTTCTTTCTACGCAATTCTCTTCGCTCGACATCCTGCTGTCCGCGACTTCTTTCCAGCCTCGATGGTGACGCAGCGCGACAAGCTGGTGACGGCCATCGCATATGCGATCGACCAATTGGAAGATCTCGATCGGCTGCTGCCGTTTCTCGCGCAATTGGGGCGGGACCATCGCAAGTACGGCATCGTCGACGCCCACTATGCGGCCGTCGGCGATGCTCTGATCACTGCCCTCGAGCAGTTCGCCGGCAACGAGATCTGGACGGAAGAGGTAGACGCGGCCTGGCGCGACGTCATCTCGGTCATGGCCGGAACGATGATCGAAGCCGCCGAGGCCGACGACGGGCCTCCGGTGTGGCAGGGAACGGTCGTCGATCACATTCGAGTGCTCGACGACGTCTCGGTCATCAGGTTGAAGCTCGACGAACCGTTGGACTACAGCGCAGGTCAGTATGTAAGCGTCTCCATTCCGAGCAGACCTCGCATGTGGCGATACCTGTCGCCGGCGATCCCAGCGAACTCGGCAGGCGAAATCGAGTTCCACATTCGACGAGTCTCCGGCGGCTGGGTCAGCCCGGCACTGGTCGCGAGCACCGCGGTGGGTGATCGGTGGACCGTCGGATCTCCGTTGGGCACCATGACACGGCACACCGCGGGGGGACGCGACCGGCTGCTGATCGCGTCGGGCACCGGCATTGCACCGGTGCGGGCACAGCTGATGGAGATGGCGAGCCGAACCGACAACCCGCGTGTGCACGTGTTCTACGGTGGCCGCTACCCGTGCGACTTGTACGACCTGCCGATCCTCCAACAGATCGCCGCGACCAATCCGTGGTTGTCGGTCATCGGAATAGTCGAAGAAGAAACCGACCCCTGGTGGTACGACGGCCCGCAGTATCGGCCGACGCCGGGTGGCTCGTCGCCGATCGTCGGGCAGATCGGCAAGGTCGTCGCCGAGTTCGGCCGGTGGACCGACCGTGACATTCAGATCGTCGGTTCGCCGTCGATGATCAACACCACCAAGTTTCGGCTGCAAGGGGCAGGGGTCGATCTCTCGACGGTCCGTCACGACCCCTGGTGACCACAGCCTCCCTGACCTGCCCGCCTGGTCGGTGAAGCCACCGGCGCCACATATCCTGGAGCCCATGCAGACGTGGAATTCCGAGGTGGTGCAGTACCACCGACTTCGCAACGACCTGGCCGTCATTCGACTCGTCGGAGATGCGATCCCGTTCTCCGCGGGCCAGTCTCTCGAAGTCACCGTTCCGCAGAACGCACGCCTGCGCCGTCGGTACTCGCCCGCGCTGCCACCCTCTCTCGACGGCAAGCTCGAGTTTCACGTCAGAGCCGTGCCGGCCGGTTGGGTGAGCGGGTCGATCGTCAACGAGACCAGGCCGGGAGATATCTGGCAGTTGACCAATCCCGCCGGTGCGCTTCGCGTCGACGACTCGGGACGTGACGTCGTCATGATTGCAGGCGGAACCGGGCTGGCGCCGATGCGATCGCTCATCCTGGATCTGGCCCGACGCGAATCACCGCCGTCGGTCACGCTGTTCGTCGGCGGTCGATCGCCACGCGACCTCTATGCCGCCGATCTGCTGTGGATCTTGGCGTCCGAGCTGCCGTGGTTGACGGTGATCCCCGTTGTCGATCAGCTTTCCGATCCGTGGGCGCCGGATCGCTGGCACGACACGATCCGCGGTGAGATCGACGGTGCTTCAGGAGTTTTCGGGCCCGAGCATTGCTGGGAAGGGAGCTTGGCCGACGTCATGAGCGTGCAGGAGCCGTTCACCGAGCATCAGGTACTGGTGTGCGGTTCGCCAGGGATGGAGGCGGCGACTGTTGCCGCACTCGTCGGCAACGGGACTCCGGTCGAGGCGATCGTGCGCTGACGCTGGAGACTTACCGCCCCTCGAACGACGGCTTTCGCTTCTCGGCGAAGGCACGCGGTCCCTCTTTGGCGTCGTTGCTCTTGAAGACCTCGACGCCGAGTTCGGCGTCGATCTGGAATGCCGCCTCCTCGTGCATGCCCTCGGTGTCGCGGATGGTCTTCAGGATTGCCTGCACTGCGAGCGGACCGTTCGCGGCAATCTGCTCGGCCAGTTCCAGCGCTTTGTCCAGCGCTTGACCGTCTGGCACCACGTGTCCGATCAATCCGATCTGCAACGCCTCGGCGGCTCGAATGTGCCTGCCCGTCAGCAGAATATCGGCCGCGATGGTGTACGGAATCTGCCGGACGAGGCGGACGGCTGATCCGCCGAGTGGGAAGAGACCCCACTTGGCCTCGGACACACCGAACTTTGCGCTCTCTCCTGCGACGCGGATGTCGGTGCCCTGAAGGATCTCGGTACCGCCCGCGATCGCGGGCCCTTCGACCGCCGCGATCAGCGGCTTGGTGAGCCTGCGCCCCTTCAATAGGGCCTCGATCTTGGACATGTCCCATCCGCCCGAGGAAAAACTGTCACCCGGGTGCGTGGACGTCATCGCTTTCAGGTCCGCACCCGCACAGAACGCTCCGCCGGCGCCGGTAAGGATCGCGACTCGGATGTCGGGATCGGCATCGACCTGGTCCCAGGCGTCGCGCATGATTGCCATCATTTCGCCGGAGAGCGCGTTGCGGGCCTCGGGACGGTTCATCGTCACGATGAGAACGTGGCCACGCTTCTCGACGAGCGCGTGTGCTGATTTCGCAGATGTTTCCGGTGCGATCGACGACACTGTTCAGTACTCCCAGTCTGTGTGACCTGCGTCTCCAATTGGCTATTGCCAGAAACGATAACACGTTCTATTTTTGACACGTGGCCCTCAATATCGCAGACCTCGTGGAACATGCAATAGACCTGGTACCCGACCGGGTCGCACTGGTGTGTGGTGATCGCGAGATCACCTACGCGCAGATGGAAGACAGGACCAACAGACTGGCGCACTACCTGCAGAAACAGGGAGTGAAGCCCGGTGACAAGGTGGGTGTGTACAGCCGAAACGGCATCGAGACGATCGAGTCGATGATCGCGGTGTTCAAGATTCGCGGTGTCGTCGTGAACGTCAACTACCGGTACATCGAGAACGAGTTGCAGTACATCTTCCAGAATTCGGACATGGTTGCCCTGATTCACGAGGAGCGCTACTCCGACAAAGTCGCCGCGGTCCTGCCGTCGTGCCCGCTTCTGAAGACGACCATTGTGATCGACGGGCAGGACGGCCAAGTCTCCTACGAAGACGCTCTTGCCGAGTCTTCCCCGGAGCGCGACTTCGGCGAACGTAGCCCCGACGACATCTACATGCTCTACACCGGTGGCACCACAGGGAGCCCCAAGGGCGTGATGTGGCGTCACGAGGATGTCTGGCGGGTACTCGGTGGCGGCATCAACTTCATGACGGGCGAGTACGTCGAAGACGAATGGGATCTGGCGAAGATGGGTGCCGAGAACCCCGTCATGACCAGGATGCCGATCCCGCCGATGATCCACGGCGGTGCGCAGTGGGCAACCTTCCAAAGCCTGTTCGGCGGTGGACGGACAGTGCTGCATCCGGACTTCGACGGTCACGCCATCTGGCAGCTGGTCGATCGTCACGGTGTCAATCTCATCTTCATCACCGGCGACGCCATGGCCCGACCGATGCTCGACGCCCTGATCGAGGGCAAGCCCGACGGGACGCCCTACGATCTCTCGACGCTCTACCTGATGGCGAGCAGTGCGGCGTTGTTCTCGCCGAGTATCAAGGAGAAGTTCCTCGAACTGCTGCCCAATCGCATGCTGACCGATTCGATCGGATCCTCGGAGACCGGATTCGGCGGACTCAGCATCGTCGCCAAGGGAACCGAGCACACCGGCGGACCGCGAGTGAAGATCGACGCCTCGACCGCAGTTCTCGGTGCCGACGGACATCCCGTCGAACCAGGTTCCGGCCGAACAGGTTTGCTTGCCCGGCACGGTCATATTCCGATCGGCTACTACAAGGACGAGGCCAAGAGCGCCGCGACTTTCAAGGAGATACACGGAGTGCGCTACTCGATTCCTGGCGACTATGCGCAGGTCGAGGAGGACGGCACCGTCACGATGCTCGGACGTGGGTCCGTTTCCATCAACACCGGTGGTGAGAAGGTGTTCCCCGAAGAGGTCGAGGGGGCGCTCAAATCGCATCCCGAGGTGTTCGACGCGATCGTCGTCGGGGTTCCCGACGAGCGGCTCGGGCACAAGGTTGCCGCCGTTGTTCAAGCGCGCAGCTCGGATCGTCCAACGCTCGCGGAACTCGATGCGTGTGCGCGGAAAGAGATTGCGGGCTACAAGGTCCCGCGCGCGGTGTGGTTCGTCGACGAGATCAAGCGTTCCCCGGCGGGTAAGCCGGACTATCGGTGGGCGGTGAGCCAAACCGAGCTCAGACCTGCCGACGAGGTCAACTCCGCGTACCTGTCCGAGAAGGTGCGTTGATGCGCACCGATTTGAGCAAGAAGTTCGGCATCGAGTACCCGATCTTCGGCTTCACCCCGTCCGAACATGTTGCGGCAGCGATCAGTAGGGCGGGAGGGCTCGGTGTGCTGGGGTGTGTTCGCTTCAACGACGCCGAGGATCTCGACGCCGTGCTGACGTGGATGGACGAGAACACCGACGGTAAGCCGTACGGCGTCGACATCGTCATGCCGGCCAAGGTGCCGACCGAGGGCGCGTCGGTGGATCTGAACGAGTTGATCCCGGCGGAGCACCGTGCGTTCATCGACAGGACGCTCGAACAGCTCGGTGTCCCGCCTCTCGGCGACGACGCCGCGCGGAACGAGGGCGTGCTCGGATGGCTCCATTCGGTCGCCCGATCACACGTCGACGTCGCGTTGCGGCACCCGATCGCGTTGATCGCCAACGCACTCGGCTCGCCTCCGAACGACGTCGTCGTGCAGGCCCACGAGCACGACGTTCCGGTTGCCGCGCTCGCGGGCACCGCGGAACATGCCCGCAGGCACGTGGAGAACGGCGTCGACATCGTCATCGCTCAAGGGTATGAAGCAGGGGGCCATACCGGTGAGATCGCGTCGATGGTGCTGCTTCCGGAGATCGTCGACGCCGTAGGCGAGCGTGCGAGCGTCCTGGCCGCAGGCGGGATCGGCAGCGGACGGCAGGTGGCAGCCGCCCTCGCCCTCGGCGCACACGGAGTGTGGATGGGATCGACGTGGCTGACAGCAGCGGAGTACCGACTCGGGGCGCGACACGAAGGCAAACCGTCGGCGATGCAGGAAGCGCTCCTGACGGCGACCTCGAGCGACACCGTGCGCACACGTATCTACTCGGGCAAGCCGGCGCGGCTCCTGCGAACGAAGTGGACCGACGCGTGGGACAAGCCCGACGCGCCGAACCCACTGCCTATGCCGCTTCAGAACATCTTGGTCAGTGAGGCGCACCAGCGGATCAACGAGGCCGAGAATCCCGAGGTCGTGGCGATGCCCGTCGGCCAGATCGTCGGCCGGATGAACCAGATCCTTCCGGTCGCAGACATCGTCGCCGAGCTCGTCGCGGGGTACGAAAGTGCAGTCGACAGGCTCGTCGAGCTGCGGTAGAGCTGGACGGTCGACGCGTACGACTAAGCTGCTCGACGAGCACAAACGCGAGCACGAGTCGACGAGTCGAATGGAGACGAGCAGTGGCTTCCGAGATCGCAGTAGGCGACCTGGTTCAGGCGAGCGGTCATGCCGGGCCGTGGAAGGTGCTCGAGATACGCCAGGGTCTCGCGTTGCTCGAGCACCTCGACGGGCACCGGTTGTCCGTGCGGACGACGACGCTGTCCGTGGTCCGTAAGGCATCGCCCGTCGACGCGGCCAAGCCTGCCGTCGACGAGCCCGAATCGCCGACCCTGTTCGACTAGCGGTTCTTGTACATTCGCCGCTGTAGTTTCGACAACTGCTTGGCCTCGGCGAGTCGGCGACTGTTGGCGCGCGCATCATGGCGCGTCGTCGCCCAGTAGTTCTCCCGCTGCAACCGGTGATAGTTGGCGATTCTTCGGGGGTCGATGTTCTCCTGGACAGCGCACCCGGGCTCGCTGCCGTGTGCGCAGTCGTCGAAGCGGCAGTGCTGCGCCAGTGCCTCGATATCCGAGAACGTCTGGTGCAGGCCTTCTTCCGAAGACACGAGCCCGACCGAACGTAGTCCCGGGGTATCGATGACGGTCATCCCCGGAGTCGCCAGTGGAATCAACTCGCGCCGGACAGTGACGTGTCGCCCCTTCGAATCGGCTTGTCGGACAGTGCCCGTGTCGAGCGCCTGCTCCCCGATCAGAACGTTGGCAAGAGTGGACTTGCCCGATCCGGACGGCCCGATCAGGGCGACCGTCCCCGCGAGCCTGTCTGTGAAGCTGTCCACTCCGGAACCGGTCTGCGAACTTACCGCGAGTGCTGCCACGCCCGGCGCAGCCGATCGGACGGCGTCGAGGCGGCCGTCGTTGTCGAGGCCTCTGTCGCTCTTGGTGACGACGAGGACAGGCGTTGCACCGCTGTCCCATGCGAGGGCAACGTAGCGTTCGACGCGACCGAGGTCGAGTTCGGTATCGGCGGCCACGGTGATTGCAACAGTGTCGACATTGGATGCAAGTGTCTGGGAGGTCGAGGTGGTTCCCGCCGACGCTCGGACGATCGCGCTTCGGCGCGGAAGCACCCCTGCAATGGTGTCGGAGTCGACGACAACCCAGTCGCCGGTGCACACGTCGTGTCGGCCGGATCGAGCGCGGACGATGCCGTGGGAAGTGGCGACGCCGCACGCGCCGCGGTCCACCACCGTCACACGGCCGGGGTCTCCCGGCGAGTCGAGTGCCTGGAAGAGGTCATGCCAGTGGGAGTCGTACCCGTAGGAGTCGAGAAACAACGCAGGTGAGCCTTTCGAGGGGCCGACCCGCGGTCTACGGGTCGGCCAGGAACATGGGCAAGAGGTGCCGACGGTGCGGCCGTGCGCCGAATGGGCATGGTGACCTCCTGTGACGTTCGAATCGAAAAGCTGATGCGGGAAGAAACTATCAGCGCCGGAGATCGGTGCCAATCGATTTTTCGAGACCCTGACGGTCGAGCTCCGAGAGGCGTCGATACGGGCCCGTCGGCTCGGCCGACATCCATACTGGGTCGGAGGTGTTCCACCTCTGCCTCTGTAGCTTTCGCGTGAGCACCTTGTGGGTGGCGGTTCTGGGGAGTTCCGTGCAGATCCGGATCAGCTCGGGTCGTGCTCGTCTCGCCAGGTCGGGTTGTCTCGTCAGGAATTCCATTACGTCGGCGACGGAATCGACGTCGTCGATGACGATCGCTGCCATGACTCTGTCTCCTGGTCCGCACGCCGGCACCCCGTACACGCTGGCTGCATGAATCCCGCTGTGACGCAGAAGTATCCGCTCGATCGGTGCGGACGCGAGGTTCTCCCCGCCGACTCGCATCCACCCGGTGGACCTACCGGCGAAGTAGACGAAACCGTCGGCGTCCTGATAGGCCAGATCGCCGCTCCAGTACATCCCGCCGCGCATGCGGTCGGCATCGGCGTCCTCGTCGTCGTAGTAGCCGCAGAACATCCCGCGACCGGCAGTGTTGACGAGCTCACCGACGGCGGCGTCCTCGTTCGTAAGGCGTCCGTCGTCGAATTCCGCGATGGCACAGACGTTGCCCGACGCATCGAGAATATTCACGCCTTCCGGGATCGGCCCCAGGGCGGTCGGTGGTGTGTCCGGGGTTCGCGCTATCGAGATTCCGCCCTCGGAGGATCCGAATCCGTCTACGACCGTCACTGCGAACCTGTCTGCGAACTGTGCGGCTGCACCCGGCGTCGCTTCGTTGCCGTAGACCACGCGCAGGGGGTTGTTGCGGTCGTCCGGCCGCGGGGGCGTCGCCAACACGTACGACAGGGGAGTGCCGACGTAATTGGCGTAGGTTGCACCGAACCGACGTACATCGGGAAGAAAACCTGAGGCCGAGAACGTTCTTCGCAGAGCGAGATTCGCGCCCGCTGCCAATGCGACAGCCCAACCGGCCATGATCGCGTTCGAATGAAACAGCGGCATCGAGACATAGACGGTGTCGGATGGGCCGAGCTGAAACCTCGACGCCAACATGGTTCCGGGAGTGACGACCTTGTCGTGTGTGCATCGGACGGCTTTCGGCTCACCGGACGTTCCCGAGGTGAAGACGAGCATCAACAGGTCCTGCGGGGCCGGATCGACAACAGGCCCACGAACACGATCACCCAGCTCGATTCCGGCGATGTTCACGGCGTTCGGTACCAGGTGGATGTGCTCGGAGTCGGTGAGGATCAGCTGGCAGTGGGTCCGTCTGGCATCGTCGACGATCGACGGTCCCGACCGCGTCGAGTTGAGTCCGACAAGCACGAAACCGCCGAGCGCGGCCGCGCCGAGCAGGTAGGAGAACTCGGGAACGTTGGCGAGCAACACCCCGATGTGGCGCGGTGCGTCGGCGTCGAGCATGCCCTCGATGTATGCAGCCCATCGTCGTGACTCCGCCACGTGCTCGGCCCAAGTGATGCGCCGATCCTCGAACAGCAGCGCCGTCGTCGAATCGTGTTCGCGCGCGAGGAGCAGATCCGCGACGGTCTCCATCACGCTGGAACGGACGCCAGTGTCGCCCCTAGGCGTTGGAGTTGCGCTGTGGCAGAGCCGTATACGAATTCAGCGCGCTTGGCAGCCAGGAAGTATCGATGAACCGGATGATCCCGATCGAGACCGACACCTCCGTGGATGTGCACCAGCGTGTGTGCAACTCGATGGCCTGCGTCGGCCGCCCAGAACTTGGCGACGGCAACCTCGTCGTCGCCTTGTCGCCCTGCCGACAGAACCCAGGCTGCCTTCCACAGGGTCAGCCGTGCACCCTTGACGTCGATGTATGCGTCGGCCAACCGCTGCGCCACGGCTTGGAAGCTACCGATCGGCTTTCCGAACTGCACCCGCTCGCGTGCATACTCGGCGGTGACCTTCAGTGATTCCTCCAACACCCCGAGCTGGTACGCGCAGGTTCCCAGTACGATGCGAGCCCTGATCCATCGTGCGGCGTCGCTGCTCGCGAGTCGTCGGTTCGGTTCGAGGGCAACGGAGTTCAGTTCGACTAATCCGAGGCTGCGGTTGTCGACGCCGCGCTGTGGCGTGATGGCGACCCCTGGGTCGTCGGCGCGAACGAGGAACACCCCGTCGGTGGTGTTCACGACGAATCCATCTGCGACGGTGGCGCTGTCGACGGAGATCTTCGTGCCCGTCACCGTCCATCCGGTGGCTGTTTCCTCGGCCCGAGTAAGAGGGTCGAGGAGGTCCTCGCCCTGTTCCTCTTCGAGCGCAAGCGTGAGTATCGACGATCCGGCTACAGCCGGCGCTGCCCACTCTGCCATCTGCTGCGGCGTTCCGAACTCGGCCACTGCGGCCGCGGCCGTGGAGCTCACGACGAACGGGACGGCGGCGAGACCGCGGCCCAGCTCGACGGCAATCGACGTCGACTCGAGGACGCCGAATCCGTCGCCGCCGACGGACTCGGGTGCCGCGGCTGCCAGCAGCCCCCCGGTTGCCAGCGCGCTCCACAGTGCCGCATCGATCGTGTCGGGGTTCGAATCGAGTTGTCGTTGAACGTCGTTGGTACTGTACTTCGCGACGAGGTCGCGGGTGAGTCCGGCGAGATCGCGTTGGGCCTCGGTCGTCGTGAAATCCATGGTCTCTTTCTTTCGGGAGTCAGCGAGCCTTAGGGAGTCGGCGAGTCTTCGGGAGTCAGCGAGCCGAGGCAGGCAGGCCGAGTGCGGTCATACCGATGATGTCGCGCTGCACCTCGTTGGTGCCGCCGCCGAACGTGAGGATCAGCGAGGAGCGGTGCAGGCGTTCGAGTCTGCCGTGCAGCTGCGCGCCGGGGGAACCTTGGCGAAGCGTGGCGGCGGGACCGAGGATTTCCATCATGGTGCGGTATGCCTCGGTGGCGAGTTCGGTGCCGTACACCTTGTTGGCCGACGCGTCGGCCGGACCGAGGGCGGACTTGGCGCTCGCGATCTCCCAGTTCTGAAGCTCCAGGTAGGAGACTTTTGCGTGCACCCGCGCGAGGGCGATCTGGACCCATTCCTGGTCGATGATTCTGGTACCGTCCGGCCGCTTGGTGTTCTGCGCCCACATCCGGGTGTCGCGTAGGGACGCGACCAGTGGCCCGGCGGAGGTCAGCGCGACGCGTTCGTGGTTGAGCTGGTTGGTGATCAACGACCACCCGCGGTTCTCTTCGCCGACGAGCGCGCTTGTCGGTACGCGCACGTCCTGGTAGTAGGTGGCGCTGGTGTCGGGACCGGCCATGGTGTGCACCGGGGTCCAGGAGAAGCCGTCGGCATCGGTGGGAACGATCAGCATGCTGATCCCGCGGTGCTTCTTTGCTTCCTGATCCGTGCGGCACGCGAGCCACACGTAGTCGGCGTACTGGATGAGCGAGGTCCACATCTTCTGGCCGTTGATCACGTAATCGTCGCCGTCGCGCACCGCGGTGGTGCGGAGGGACGCGAGGTCGGTGCCGGCTTCGGGTTCGGAATAGCCGATCGAGAAGTGCAGCTCGCCCGCCGCGATGCGAGGGAGAAAGTACGACTTCTGGTCCTCGGTTCCGAACGCCATGATCGTCGGAGCCACGCTGTTGATCGTCAAGAATGGGACCGGTGCGCCCGCGATGGCCGCCTCGTCGGTGAATATCAGCTGTTCCATGGCCGATCGGGCTTGCCCGCCGAACTCCTCCGGCCAGCCGAGCGCGAGCCAACCGTCCTTGCCCATTTGGTGGACGACGTCCCGGTAGACCGTGCCTTCGCCGTATTCGCCAGAGGTGGAGCTCAGTGCTTCGCGACGCTCCGGAGTGATCAGGGTGGCGAAGTAGGAGCGGAGTTCCTCTTGGAGCGCGGTCTGCTCCTGGGTGTATGCGATGTGCATGCCATACCTCTTTTCGATGCTGGCCAAATCATTGCACACGAGGTGTAACAGGTTCTAGTCTTGAGTGAGGACGCGCCTCCGCCGCACTGGCGCGGTTAAGTGCGTTCTGGGGCACTCAACCGTGCCACTGGTGGCGGAGCCCCCTACGGAATCGGCGGCCGAACCGCCCTACGGAAGGAGCGAATATGGTCGAGGTCGACTTCGATCTCTGCGAGTCCAACGGCGTCTGCGTCGGTGTGGCTCCCGACGTGTTCGATCTGAACGAGCGCGACGAGCTGGTCGTGTCCGACTCGGCCGCGGAGCTACCCGAGAACAAGGATGCGATCGACGAGGCCATCGCCGGCTGCCCGCGGGCAGCCATTCGGTGGCGGACCTAGGCTCCTTGCCAAGAATGAGAACACGTTCTACATTTTGATCGTGAGCGATGAACAGATACGACTTGACGGGCGGGTTGCTCTCGTCACCGGTGCGGCATCGGGACTTGGGCGTGCGGAAGCGATCGGGCTCGCGCAGTCGGGTGCGAGCATCGTGCTCGGTGACATCGCCCCGGGACCGGCCGTCGACGAAGCCATCGATCTGGTGAAGCAGGCCGGAGGCGAGGTCGCATTCGTCGCGGGCGACATCGGTGAACGATCGACCGCGGACGCCATGTTCAGTGTCGCGCAGGAGAAGTTCGGCAGCGTGGACATCGTCGTCAACAACGCCGGGATCGTCCGAGATCGCATGCTGTTCAACATGTCCGACGAGGACTGGGACGCTGTTATCAAGGTCCACCTGCGGGGGCACTTCCTGATGACCCGCAATGCGGGCGCCTTCTGGCGGGCTCGATCCAAAGCGGCGGACGGTCCCGTCTACGGCCGAATCGTCAACACCTCCTCCGAGGCGGGGCTTCTCGGGCCGGAAGGGCAGGCGAACTATGGTGCAGCGAAAGCCGGCATCACCGCGCTCACATTGTCTGCATCGCGGGCACTCGCACGATACGGTGTGCGCGCCAACGCAATCTGTCCTCGGGCGCGAACCTCGATGACCGAGGCGGTCTTCGGATCGGCGCCCAGCGACGGCCTCGATCCGTTGTCGCCCGAACATGTGGCCACCTTGGTCCGCTACCTGTCCGCCCCGTCGTCCGACAGTGTCAATGGGCAAGTCTTCGTCGTCTACGGTCCGATGGTCGCTCTGATGGCTGCGCCGACCGTCGAGGCGCGTTTCGACGCCGGCGACGGCGCGTGGACACCGGAAGATCTCGCCGAGCAGCTGGGTTCGCACTTTTCCGGACGTGATCCGTCGAGGACGTTCTCGGCCTCAGCGGCCCTCGATCTCGGTGCGCCGCAGGTCACGGCTGGTTCCTGAGCTTTGTCATTTCGGCTACATCGGTGGCCGGAGAGTACGAAGATGGTGACTGGCGGTTGACCATTGCCGCCGATCGGAAAACTAGATCACGTTCTAGTTTGGGATTCGGTGAACACCGATGATGTTGTCGAATACGTTGAACAACAACAAAAGAAACGCCCACAATGCGCATTCTTTGACTACCGAACCTGTTCTAGTTAATATGACCTGAGTCACACGCAACAAGTAGGGGAGGGTTGATGAACGACCTCCTACTCGTACCGCTACGTGCGGTAGGCGCGTTCTTCGACATGTCCTGGTACACCCTCCGCGCAGTATTCTCTCGGCCGTTCCAGCGACGCGAGTTCGTCGACCAAGCGTGGTTCATCGCCCGCGTTTCCATGGTGCCGACCGTCCTCGTCGCCATCCCGTTCACGGTCCTCGTCAGCTTCACCATCAACATCCTGCTGCGAGAAATCGGGGCGGCCGATCTCAGTGGGGCAGGCGCGGCCCTCGGTGCGGTTACCCAGGTCGGACCCATCGTCACCGTCCTGATCGTCGCCGGTGCAGGTGCGACGGCCATCTGCGCCGACCTCGCGGCACGCACCATCCGCGAGGAAATCGACGCGATGCGCGTGCTCGGCATCAATCCGATCCACCGTCTCGTCGTGCCGCGGGTACTGGCGTCCACCGTCATCGCGCTGCTGCTCAACGGCTTGGTATGCACCATCGGCATCCTGGGTGGCTTCGTGTTCTCGGTGTTCCTGCAGGGCGTGAACCCGGGGTCGTTCGTCAGCGGCATCACCTTGCTCACCGGTTTCGGCGAGCTCATCGTGTCCCAGGTCAAAGCCGGCCTGTTCGGAATGATCGCGGGGCTCGTCGCGTGCTTCCTCGGGCTGAACGTCAGGGGCGGCGCAAAAAGCGTCGGCGACGCCGTGAACCAAACCGTCGTGTTCGCTTTCATGGCGCTGTTCGTCGTCAATGTCGTCGTCACTGCCGTCGGTATCAAGTTGACGGCCGGATGAGGGAGCGCTGAATGGCCCTCGCTGCGGCAGGTCGATTCCCATTGACGCGTCGGCGCATCGCCGGCGCGTCGCGTTCGGCGGACCGTCTCGGTGAACAGGCGATCTTCTATCTCCAGGCGCTGGGTTCGGTTCCGCGTGCCGCGGTGCGCTACAAAAAGGAAACGCTGCGACTCGTGGCCGAGATCAGCATGGGGTCGGGAGCGCTCGCGGTCATCGGTGGCACGGTCGTCATCGTCGGCTTCCTGACGCTGTTCGCCGGGGGAACCATTGCGGTTCAGGGATTCTCTTCACTCGGGAACATCGGCGTCGAAGCACTCACCGGATTCTTCGCGGCATTCATCAACGTGCGGATTGCAGCTCCGGTCATCGCGGGTATCGGACTTGCTGCCACGATCGGTGCTGGTTCGACTGCCCAGCTCGGCGCGATGCGCGTCTCGGAGGAGATCGACGCACTCGAATCGATGGCTATTCCATCCATTCCGTATCTCGTCAGCACCAGGGTACTGGCCGGGATGATAGCGATCGTGCCGCTGTACTCGCTGGCGGTAATTGCCTCGTTCATCGCGAGTCGCTTTGCGACAGTGGTGATCTACGGTCAGTCGTCCGGGGTGTACGACCACTACTTCGATACCTTCTTGATACCGACGGACATCCTGTGGTCGTTCGCACAAGCGATCGTCATGGCTCTTGCCGTGATGCTGATCCACACCTACTACGGCTACACGGCAAGCGGCGGCCCGGTCGGAGTCGGTGTCGCAGTAGGAAATGCAGTACGCGCATCGCTGATCGCCGTCGTCACCGTGACCCTGTTGATCTCGCTCGCCATCTACGGCAGCTCCGGCAACTTCAACCTGTCGGGATAGCGATGAAAAAGCTCGCCGCTGCCGGCCTCGTTCTCGGTCTTGTTGCCATCGTCGCGTTCGCGTTGACGACGTTCGGTGGTGGATTCACCGAGACGGTCCCGGTCACCGTCACCTCGGACCGTGCCGGTCTTGTCATGGATCCGCAAGCCAAGGTCAAGCTTCGCGGTGTCGAGGTCGGCAGGGTCGCATCCATCACGCAGGAGGGTGGCGAGGCGCAGATACACCTCGATCTGAACCCGGCAATGCTGCAGATGATCCCATCGAACGCTGCTGTCGACATCAAGTCCACCACGGTGTTCGGAGCAAAGTACGTCAACTTCCTCGTCCCTGCCGACCCATCGACGCAGAGCCTCGAGGCCGGTGCGATCATCCCTGCCGAGAGTGTCACCGTCGAGTTCAACACTCTTTTCCAGCACCTGTCCGAGGTGCTCCAGAAACTCGAACCGGAGAAACTCAACGCAACTCTCGGTGCCGTCTCCTCCGCCCTGCGAGGCCGCGGCAACGAGCTGGGTGAGCTTCTCGAGGACACCGACGAATACTTGGCCACGATGAACCCCTCTCTTCCAGCGCTGCAACGTGATCTGTCGGCTGCGGCCGTCGTGACGAACGTCTACGCGGACTCGACGCCGGATCTGATGCGCGTCCTCGACAACGCGACGACGACCTCGGCGACGATCGTCAGCGAGCAGGCGAACCTGGATCTGCTGCTGATGAATGTCACAGGTCTCGCCGACACCGCGAATCAGGTTCTGACCGAGAACGAACAACCCCTCGTCACGGCCCTCGGAACGCTCACGGCGACAACAACTCTGCTCGACGAATATTCCCCGGCCCTGACGTGCTTCCTCGTGGGACTCAACAAGGGTCGGATCGCGTTCGGACCGCTCGCGGGTGCGGGAGACAACGCGTCGATCCAGTTGAGCTCGAGCTTCCTGCTGGGCGATCCGGCGTACACGGTCGAGAAGGACCTCCCGAAGATCGCTGCGTCCGGTGGGCCCAACTGCTACGGCCTACCTGACTTCGATCCGAAGCAGGGCCCGGCGCCGTTCGTCGTCGCCGACACCGGGACCCAGCCGTACATCCCGTCGACCCAGCCTTCGGTCAACGTGCCGACGATCTTCCAGTTCCTGTTCGCTGGAGCGTGGCCATGAGAAGCAACACGGTCAAACTGTCCATCTTCGCGCTCGTGATGGTGCTGATCTTCGGGGCGTTGGCTCTGGTGTTGAGCCAGTACCGTTTCGGCAGCACCGACGGCTACCACGCCGTCTTCACCGACGCCTCGGGGCTCAAGTCCGGTGACAAAGTCCGCATCGCGGGTGTGCCCGTCGGGTCGGTGTCGGGTGTGAAGGTCGCGGACGGTCTTCTCGCCGAGGTCGACTTCGACGTCGATTCGAAGTATCGACTGCTGTCGAGTACGGCGGCGACGGTCCGGTACGAGAACCTCGTCGGCGACCGCTACCTGGAGCTACTCGAAGGACCCGGTGGCACCGACGAACTCGGTGACGGCGGCACCATCGAAGTCACGCAGACATCGCCCGCCCTGGATCTCGACATGCTTCTGGGCGGATTCAAGCCGCTGCTGCGGGGGCTCGATCCGCAGCAGGTCAACGACCTGTCGGCGGCACTGCTGCATGTGCTGCAAGGTCAAGGAGGAACGCTGGTATCGCTTCTGGCCAATACCAACTCGTTCACCAACACCCTCGCCGATCGAGATCAACTGATCGGTGACGTCATCACCAACCTCGAGACCACTCTCGAGACCATCGACAGTCAGGGCGAACAGTTCGAGACCACGATAGACTCGCTGCAGCAAC
This sequence comes from Rhodococcus sovatensis, assembly GCF_037327425.1. Taxonomy (NCBI): domain Bacteria; kingdom Bacillati; phylum Actinomycetota; class Actinomycetes; order Mycobacteriales; family Nocardiaceae; genus Rhodococcus; species Rhodococcus sovatensis. The sequence continues at coordinate 5,627,890 of NZ_CP147846.1, forward strand.
TCATCAGTGGGCTCGCGGAGGACCGTGATCCCATCGGGGCTGCGATACCCAAGATCGACTCTGCCACAGCCGACCTCGCCGGGCTTCTGCAAGCATCGCGACCCGACATCCAGTCCATGATCGCCGAGGCAGGACGCACTGCGACACAACTGGATCTGGGCAAGGACACCATCGATCAGGTTCTGACGAGACTGCCGAGCGACTACAAGAAGCTCATTCGCGTCGGATCGTACGGAAGCTTCTTCCAGTTCTACCTGTGCTCCAATACGTTCAAACTGTCCGGACCCGACGGCCGGACGCTTCTCGTTCCTACGGCCAAACAGGACACGGGGAGGTGTGCAAACATCAATGGACAAAACTAGAAACCTCGCACACGTCGGAATCATCGGGATCGTGCTCGCGGTCTGCATCGTGCTCGCAACACTGCAGTACGACAAGCTTCCGTTCCTCTCCAGCGGGACGAACTACTCGGCGATGTTCGAGGACGCAGGCGGACTGATGGTCGGCGACGATGTGACGGTCGCCGGAATCACTGTCGGCAAGGTCGACGGCATCTCCCTCGCCGAGCAGCAAGTGCGTGTCGAGTTCACGGTGCAGGAAGACATCGAACTCGGCGACGCGACGAGCGTGGACATCAAGACCAACACCATCCTCGGTCGCAAGTCGCTGAAGGTCACCCCAGCCGGTGCCGGCGCGATCGGAATCGACGACGTGATCCCGTCGAGCAGAACCAATTCGCCGTACTCGCTGACCGAGGCGCTCGGCGACCTCGGAACCACCGTCTCCGAACTCGACACCGAGCAGCTCGGCGATGCGATGAACGTCGTGTCGGACACCTTCGCCGACACTCCGCCCGACCTGAAAGCGGCACTCGACGGCGTGTCCCGACTGTCGGAGAGCATCAACTCTCGCGACGAAAGCCTGCAGGACCTACTCGAACGCGCCGAGAGCGTCACCGGAATACTCGCCGATCGCAGCGGGCAGATCAATCAACTGATCCTCGACGGCAACGAGCTCTTCGGCGAGCTCGATCGTCGCCGCACTGCGATCAGTCAATTGATCACCAACATCTCGGCGGTGTCGCGACAGTTGACGGCCTTGGTCCAGGAGAATCAGACGCAGCTCGGACCGACGCTCGAGAAGCTGAACTCCGTGGTGGCGGTGCTGCAGAAGAACAACGACAACATCGCCGGTGCGCTCGACGGTCTCGGTCCGTACATCAGTGCGCTGGGTGAGTCCGTCGCCAGCGGCCCGTTCTTCAACGCCTACATTCAGAACATTCTGCCCAGTTCCTGGTGGAAGACCGTCGTCGACAGCGTCGTGGCGCCGGAGCAACTGCCCAGCACGCTCATCGATCTGCTCCCGAAGAATGCACCGCCCATCCTGAAGCCGCCGGGGGAGTGAGATGAAGAAGATCGTGATCGCCGCAGCGGCCGCCGTGCTGGTCGTTGCCATCGCCACCGCAGGCTACTTCGTGTACATGGGAGTGACGCGTACAACCGTTGTCGCACAGTTCTCCTCGACGACCGGCCTGTACGCGGGCGACGACGTCCGAGTGCTCGGTGTGAATGTCGGAAAGGTGCGTTCGATCGACCCACAGGGCGACGAAGCGACGGTGACCATGGACATCGACTCGGACGTCAGCATCCCGGCCGATGCACAGGCGGTGATCATTGCGCAGAGTCTCGTCTCGGCTCGATTCGTCCAGCTCACTCCCGTCTATGCAGGGGGTCCCGAGCTCGCCGACGATGCTGTCATTCCATTGGAGCGCACCGCCGTTCCGGTCGAGTGGGACGAGATCAAGACCGAGCTGACGAAGCTGTCGAGCGCCCTCGGCCCCGATGGCGTCGACGAACAGGGCCCTGCCGGACGATTCATCGACACGGCCGCCGAGAACCTGGACGGCAACGGCGAGTCGCTCAGGTCCACGTTGACGGAACTGTCCGACACCATGCGGGTGCTCTCCGACGGTCGCACCGACCTGTTCGCGACGATTCGCAACTTGCAGACCTTCGTCACGGCGCTCTCGAACAGCAACGAACAGATCGTTCAGTTCGGTGGCAGGCTGGCCTCGGTATCGCAGATGCTCGGTGAGAGTTCCGACGAGTTCGGAGTAGCGATGACCGATCTCGACATTGCCATCGGGGAGGTGCAACGCTTCGTCGCCGACAACCAGGCAGGCCTGGTCGAAGGAGTCGCCCGGCTCGCCGACGCTACCCAGGTGCTCACCACGAAGCGTCCCGAGATCGAACGGGTACTGCATGCCGGACCCAATGCTCTGGCCAACTTCAACAATATCTACCAACCGGCACAGGGGACGTTGACGGGTGCGATCGCGGCGAACAACTTCGGCAATCCGATCAACTTCGTGTGTGGCGCCGTGGCGGGAATCGAAAATACTACTTCGGAGCGGAGCGCGGACCTGTGCAAGCAGTATCTCGGACCGGTTCTGAGCTCCCTGGTGTTCAACTACCCGGCGTTTCTGGCGAATCCGATCATGGGTGCCGACGCCAATCCCGATCAGATCGTCTACACCGAGCCGGGATTGGAACCGGCGGCACCGGCACCTACGCCCGTTCCCGCTGCGGCGCCGGTTATGCCGACTGTGCAGGTGCCGAGCCTCGGCGACCTGTTGGGAGGCGGACGATGAAGCGCGCGCTCGTCGGTGCACTGTTGGTGCTTACGCTGGCCGGCTGCCAGTGGGACGGACTGAACTCGCTTCCACTGCCGGGAACGGAAGGTCGAGGAGAGAACGCGTATCAGGTGCAGATCCAGATGCCGAATGTCACCACGCTGTCGCAGAATTCGCCGGTCATGCTCGACGATGTGACGGTCGGAAGCGTCGCGGGCATCGAGGTCCAGGACTGGAAGGCTCTGGTGACGGTCTCGCTGAACGAGGGCGTCGAGCTGCCGGCGAACGTCGATGCCAAGATCGGTCAGACGTCGCTGCTCGGCTCCCAACACCTGGCGTTGGTGCCACCGGAGAATCCGGAAGGCCGTCTGCAAGCGGGCGATACGATTCCGCTCGACCGCGCCGGGGCGTATCCGACGACCGAGCAGACATTGTCCTCACTGTCGGTGGTGCTCAACGGCGGCGGTCTCGCTCAGATCCAGGACATCACAACGGAGCTGAACAATGCGATCGGTGGACGCGAGGATTCGGTCCGCGACCTGCTGCCGCGACTCGACGAACTCGTATCCAGCCTCGACAACCAGCGCGGGGACATCATCGACGCCATGAGCGGCATCGATCGACTGGCAGTGAACGTTCAGAACCAGAACGCGACTCTCACCAGGGCATTGAACGAGATCCCACCGGCACTCGACGTGCTGATCGCAGACCGGGAGAACATCACCACCGCGTTCTCGTCCCTCGGGAATCTGAGTGAAGTCGTGACGCGGCTGATCGAGACATCAGGGCAGGACCTGCAGACCAACATCGCGAGCCTGACGCCGGTGCTCGAGGCCCTGGCAGACTCCGGGAACGCACTCACCGACGTGTTGTCGGTGCTGCTGACCTACCCATTCCCGCAGGAGGGCATCGACAACGCCATCCGCGGAGATTATGCGAATCTGGCGATGACGATCGACATGTCGCTTCCACGACTCGATGCGAACTTCCTGACGGGAACGCCGTTGGCGGGCAGGATGGGTGGCCTGGAGGGTGCACTCGGGACGCAGGCTGCGCCGACGGCTTCGTCGGCAGTCGATCCGCTGCTCGCACCCGTGGCTCCGCCGACACTGCAGATCCCGGGGCTACCGCCGATCGAGCTACCGGTCCTTCCCGGTCTCGGGGTGCCGGCGCCATGATGCTCACCAAGTTCGTTCGCGCTCAATTGATCATCTTCTCGATCCTCACTGTCCTCGGGCTTGTCGTCATGGCGACGCAGTACGTGGGCGCTCCGGCGCTGGTTGGCATCGGGCGTTACAGCGTGACCGTCCAGTTGCCCACCACCGGTGGTCTGTATCCACACGCGAATGTCACCTACCGCGGCACCACGGTGGGTGAGGTGAGCTCGGTACGCCTGACGCCCGATGGCGTCGACGCCGAATTGTCGATCGAGAGTTCCTATCGCATACCCGCCGATGTGGATGCGCAGGTCAAGAGCGTATCCGCGATCGGCGAGCAGTACGTCGATCTGATTCCGCGCTCGAGCTCGGAACCAGCGCTGGCCAACGGTGACGTGATTCCCGAAGACCGGACATCGGTGCCACAGGACGTCGGGCCCATGTTGGATCAGGCCGACGTGCTGCTGAGAAGTATCTCCGATACCAGGCTCGAGACCGTCGTTGACGAAGCGTTCCAGGCGTTCAACGGAACCGGTCCGGAACTGCAACAGCTCATCGATTCGGCGCGGTTGTTCGTTCAGGAAGCGCAGGCCAACTCGGAACAGACCAAGATCCTGCTGGACCAAGCGGGCCCGTTGCTCGACGGACAAGTCGTCAGTAGCGACGCAATCCGCACGTGGACCAGTAATCTCGCGACCTTCACCGACCAGCTGCGCGCCAGTGATCCGAATCTGCGAGCGATCATCGCGAAGGGCCCCGGAGCTGCGGCCGAGGCGAACCAACTGTTCCAGAACCTGCGGCCGACGCTCCCGATCCTGGTCGCCAACCTCGTCAGCATCGGGGAAGTGGGAGTCATCTACAACGCCGGCATCGAACAGATTCTGGTGCTGTACCCGCCGGTCACGGCTGCCCTGGTCACCGCGGCGGGAAGTGGACCGGCAGACGAGGGTGCGATCGTCGACTTCCAACTCGAGGTCAACGATCCTCCCGCGTGCACGACGGGCTTCCTGCTACCCGAACAGCGCCGCGACCCCAACGAGATGTCGATACCCGACACACCCGCCGACCTGTTCTGCAAAGTCGACCAGAACGACAGCACTGCCGTTCGCGGGTCGCGAAACTTGCCGTGTATGGAAGTGCCTGGGCGGAGAGCGCCGACGCCCGAAATCTGCCGCAGCGCAGAGGGCTACGTGCCGCTCGGCAACAACCCGCCGTGGGGACCTGTCGAACAGGATCAACCGTCGTACACCGAAATCCCCAGCGGCGAAAGCAGTGTCGCACCTGCATCGGCTGCCAGACCGTACAATCCGCAGACCGGAACCTACGTCGCGCCCGACGGCACGGCATACCATCAGCCGACGCTCGGCGGCGTCGACGACATTGCCGGACTGATGATGGGGCAGCAGGATGTCGGGTGAGTAAGGCTGCAGGCCTACAGGTTTCGTGCAGCGAAGGCTACGGCGAGTTCGAGGACGGTGCGCCCCTCCGGCACGGCTCCGGCGAGGACCGGAAAAGCGTGCACCTGCCCCTTCCAGACGTGCGTCTCGACGGTGCGGCCGGCGTCGACCAATTTTCGTGTCATCATTTCCACGTCAGGGCGCATGAGCTCGTACTCGGCGGTGGAGAGAAACACCGGCGGGAACGCCGACGGATCGGCGTCGATGGGGGACGCCGAACCGGGAATGGCGTCCGGGCCGTTCAGCCATCGATCCTCCAGCGCAAGTACCTGTTTCATCGGCAGGTAGGCGTCCTTGTTCATGAACTTCCGCGGATGGTTCTTCAGGTCGAGGTTCAGCAGCGGCGAGAATCCGATGACCGCGGCCGGTGGAGTGAGGCCCTCCAGCGCTGCGATCTCGGCGACCTTCATCGCCAGATATCCACCCGCGGAGTCCCCGGCGACGACGATCTTCTTGGGATCGGCGACAAGGTCGAGTGCGGCCCGGTACGACGCCATGGCGTCGGCGATGGATGTTCCGATTCCGCCGTGGGGAATCTGCCGGTACTCGACGGAGTAGACGGGAACGCCGGAGCGAGCAGCGATGGTCGCGCAGGCAACACGGTGGGTGGCGAGGCCGCAGAACACGAAGCCACCGCCGTGGAAGTACAGGACCGTCGCACCGTCGAGCGAGCCGGACGCAGGGCGAGGATGCGTCGTCTTCTCGCACGGAATGCCGCCGAGCGAGACTTGTTCGATCGTGACGCGCTTCGGCTTGGGCATCTTGTCCACCGCGCGGTCGACATGTGCAATGGCTTTGATGCCGCCGTCGGTGAGGGGCCACATGCGCAGCGTCGGCTTGAGCGTCAGTCTCATCGCGTAGGACAGAAGTCGTGCCTGGCGGCTGACGTCGTGATGCCACGTAAGAGTGTGGGTCATGCGTCGAACATCCTCTCGCGGGTGAGACCGGACATTGTGAGGCTAGCAGTAGAAGGAACGGGTTCCAGTTGGGGTGTGTCCGGCAATGATTGGCATGCACTATCGTGATCGACGTACCCGAAAAACCGGTTCTAGTTGGCATGACGACGACTGCTGGTACGAGGAAGGTTTTCATGGACGAGGACGAGGGCACGACGCCGAGGCGTCCACGCCGTCGAGCTGTGCGAGCGGCGGGCCCGGTGGCCGGCGCGAGCGCACCGGCGCAGCGCGAGACCCCGATCTCGCCCCCGCACGAGTCCGATCCCACGCCGTCGTATGAGCCCAAGCCGTCTCGGGAGCCTGAGGTCGAGGCTGAGGGGCCCCGGGCGACTGAGGATGCCCCTGTGGACGCTCCCGCCCGTCGTCGAGGCGTCCTGCTGACGGCTGCTTTCGTGGTCGTCGTCCTGGCCTTGGTAACCGCGGGGGCGTATCTCTTTGTCGGCCTGCGTGCTTCGAACTCCGACGATGCCCGCGCGGAGAGGTTCGTGCAGACGGCACGTCAGACTGTCCTCAATCTGACGACCATTCACCCGGATTCGGCTCAGGCCGACGTCGACCGGTTGCTCGCTGGTGCGAGTGGCGACTTCAAAGCGGAGTTCGAAGGACGCGAGGGGCCGTTCGTGGAGGTCGTCCAGCAAGCCAGAGTCGATTCCAACGGTGAGATCATCGAAGCCGGAATCGAGAGCAGCGCAGACGATTACGCCGAAGTTCTGGTTGCTGCGCGGGCGATGGTGCAGAACTCGGACGCGGAAGAACCCCAGCCGCGGGACTTTCGGCTCCGCGTCAGAGTCGTCGACACCGATGGCGTCATGACGGCGTCGAGAGTGGAGTTCGTACCGTGAAGAAATTGCTTGCGGTGTTGCTGGTCGTCGCTCTGGCTGCGGGTGTCGGTGCCTTGTATTACCAATACCGACAGACTCAGCAGGTCGAGCAGGCACGCACGGAGGCAGTCGACGCCGCCGGTGCCCAAGCGCTCGCGATGTTGGCCTACGACTACAACAGCGTCGATCAGCAATTGAGCTCCGCTGCAGAAGGATTGACGGGTGACTTCAAAGACGAGTATTTGGGGCTCATCACCGATGTGATTGCGCCTGCCGCGAAGGAGAAGTCGCTGACAGTGCAGGTCACGGTGCAAGGAACGGCCGTTGTCTCCGCAGAACCGGACGCCGCGTCGGTACTGCTGTTCCTCAATCAGATCACCACGAGTTCCGACGCCCCGGACGCCGCCAGCAGCGGCAGCCGGGTGCGGATGAGCCTCGAGAAGGTCGACGGGCGCTGGCTGACGAGCAACTTGGAGCCCATCTAGTGGTGCGGTAAAGCGTCCGCCAGTGCACTTAACCGCGCCACTGGGGGCGGAGCCCCTGTGTCACCTGGGGGGCGGAGCGGTTACCTCGACGTCGCCTGACTGTCCTGCGGCGGATCGGACAGCGCATTGAGGAACGCCCGAGCCCACCGGTCGACGTCGTGGGCCAGAACCTGACGACGCATCGCGCGCATGTGGCGTCGACCTTCCTCCGCCGGCTGTTCCAGCGCAGAGATGATGGCGTCCTTGACGCTGTCGAGGTCGTGCGGGTTGCAGAGGTACGCCTGTCGCAGTTCGGCTGCAGCGCCGGTGAATTCGCTGAGTACGAGTGCGCCGCCGAGATCGCTGCGGGAGGCGACGTACTCCTTGGCGACCAGGTTCATGCCGTCGCGCAGCGGGGTTACGAGCATGACGTCCGCCGCGACGAAGTAGGCGATGAGGTCGTCGCGGGGTATCGGGCGGTGCAGGTAGTGAACCACTGGATGGCCGACCTGCCCGTACTCGCCGTTGATGCGTCCGACCTGCTGTTCGATCTCGCCGCGCATCGCCTTGTAGCTCTCCACCCGTTCCCGGCTGGGAGTGGCGAGCTGAACGATGATGTTCTGAGCCGGGTCCACGCGGTCCTCTTCGAGGAGTTCGCGGAACGCATTGAGTCGGACGTCGATGCCCTTGGTGTAGTCGAGGCGGTCGACTCCGAGCATGATGCGCTTCGGGTTGCCGAGTTCCTTGCGGATCTCCTTGGCCCGGTCACGGACGGCCTTCGACCTCGACTTCACATCCAGATCGCCCGAGTCGATGGAGATCGGGAAGGCACCGACTCGAACTGTCCGGAACCCGACCTGCACCGAACCCAACCTCGAGCGAATTCCGACGCTTCCGCGTGAGGTGACCTGCCCGGCAAGGCGCCGAGCCAGGTACAGGAAGTTCTGCGCCCCGCCGGGGAGATGGAAGCCGATGAGGTCGGCGCCGAGGAGACCCTCGACGATCTCGGTACGCCACGGCATCTGCATGAACAGCTCGACCGGTGGAAAAGGGATGTGCAGAAAGAAGCCGATGGTGAGATCCGGACGGAGCATCCGCAGCATCTTCGGGACGAGTTGGAGCTGGTAGTCCTGGATCCATACCGTCGCGCCCTCGGCTGCCGCAGCCGAGGTGGTCTCGGCGAAGCGCCTGTTGACCTCGACGTACGCGTTCCACCACGCCCGGTCGTACACCGGTTTGACGATGACGTCGTGGTACAGCGGCCACAGGGTCGCGTTGGAGAAGCCCTCGTAGTAGTCGGCGACTTCTCGCTCGCTCAGCGTGACCGGGCAAAGCTCGAGCTCATCCTCGACGAACGGCTCGACCTCGACGTCGGGGACTCCCGGCCAGCCGACCCATGCACCCTTGTTGGCACGAAGGATCGGCTCCAGTGCAGTGACAAGACCGCCTGGGCTGCGCTTCCATCGGGTGCTGCCGTCGGCCGATGTCTCCATGTCGACGGGTAGCCGGTTGGCTACTACGACAAAATCCGAGCCCTTCGAGGCGTCAGCCACTACTGTCCTTTTCGTTCATCGATCTCGAGAATGAAGCGAGTCAGTCGACTTTCGCTGTGGGTTCGATACCCAACATCGCCAGAAGCATGCGGCACTCGTCCGCATCCGTTGCGTAGGCAGCGACAACGCGCTGCGCCTGGCTGGCGGTTTCGTCGGCGAGAGGAACCAGATCCTCGTCGGCAATGTCGGTGTCGGTGGTCGTCTTGGCGGCCATGATCTTCTCCGTCTTCCTTCGTCGGTGTCGACTGCGGGAGCCATGTCGCTCGTCGCGCCCCGACTCTATGAGAATTCGCTGCCCTCACGCCACTTTCTGCTGTCGGCGGCAAACAGAACGGGCGGATGGTTTAGGGTCGGCTAATGTCCTTTTCTTCTCCGGCGACGTGATGCCGACATCCTCGAACGCCACTTCACCGTTGACGGGCAGCTCGATTCTTCGCCGGACTGTCATGCGTCAACGAGCGCGAATGATCATTTCTTCGCTGTTCTTCTGCGTTCACCAGTTCTGCGAGACGATGGTTCCCGTCGCGATCGGTCTCATCGTGGGCAGGGCGATCGACACCGGTGACGGCAGGGCGATGATCGTCTCGTTGTTCGCGCTGGCGGGGTTGTTCGTGGTGTTGTCGTACGCGTACCGCTTCGGCGCTCGCATCATCATCGTCGCGATCGAGCGTGAGGCGCACATGATGCGCGTCGAGGTCGCAAGCCGGGTGCTGCACCCCCGGGGCGTCCGCACCGACCTGGTCTCCGGTGAGCTCCTGACGGTGTCGACGTCCGACGCGGAAAAGACGTCCTGGATTCTCGACGTCATCGCGCGGACCGTCGCCGCGATCACCGCGACCGTCGTCTGCGCGGTCGCGTTGTTGATCATCGACATTCCCCTCGGTCTCGCGGTGCTTCTCGGAACGCCGGTCATCATGTATCTGCTGCAGCGCGCGGCACCGCTCCTGACGCGCACCGCGACGACACAGCAGGCCGAGGTCGCCCGGGTATCGGGGATGGCAACCGACCTAGTCAGCGGTGTTCGGCCACTGCGCGGAATCGGCGCCGAGGGTGCGGCATCGGCTCGGTTCGACGAGTCGAGCGGAAAAGCGTTGACCGCCACCATGAAGATGGCAAAAGCCAACAGCATCTACCTCGGATTCTCGACGACGGTCAGTGCTCTGCTCTCCGTCGGGATCGCGGGCACCGCAGGCTTCTTTGCTCTGCAAGGGCGTATTTCGGTGGGGGAGCTGATCACGGTCGTCGGACTCTCGCAGTTCGTGATCGAGCCGTTGACGACGATGTCGCGCTTGCCGGGGATCGCGGCGATGGTACGAGGATCGGCGGACCGGCTCGCGCTGGTACTGGGCGCCGACCATGTTCTGACAGAGGGCGGTTCACAGGTGCCGACGGCCACCGACGTCGCCGTGAAAGGTGTCACCTACCGCTCACTCGACGGGTTCGACATGTCGGCCGCGCCGGGGGAACTGCTGGGCGTCGTCACGCTGCGTGCACAGGACGGCGAGGCGCTGGCGTCGGTGCTGTCCGGGCAAATCGGTGCCGACGACTACCTCGGCACCGTGACGATCGGGGGCGTCGGAGTCGGCGAACTCGGACTTACCGAGGCACGCCGGACCGTTCTTGTCGAACCGCACAACACCGACTTGTTCGCAGGGACGGTGCGCAGCAATGTCATCGCCGGACGCGATCGCGCCGATCATGAACTGGACAGGATCCTGGCGGCATCGGCTGCCACGGATGTCGTCGCGATGCACGAGAGCGGGCTCGATCATGCCGTCACGGACCGCGGAGCGTCGCTGTCCGGTGGCCAGCGTCAACGCGTCGCGCTCGCAAGAGCACTGTCGGTGTCCGCGCCGGTGCTCGTTCTGCACGACCCGACGACGGCCGTCGACGCCGTCACCGAGCACGCCATCGCCGCTGGGATCAAGGAACTGCGTCATAGGGGTGATCTCGCGCAGACGACCGTGCTGATCACGACGAGTCCCGCGTTGCTGGCGGTGACCCACCGGGTGCTCGTCGTCGACGCTGGACGGGTCGTCGCCGAGGGCACACACCACGATCTCGCTGCGAACGACGAACGCTACCGGGAGACGGTCCTGCGATGAGCACACCCGAATTGCTTCCCATCGCGACAGGCGCGCGATCCTGGGCGTTTCTGTCCGGCGAGTTGAAAGGGCGACGGGTCCTCGGGCTCGTCACACTCGTCATTTCTGCTGTGGCTGCGGCGATGTCGCTCGTGCCGGTCTACGTGTTCGGGGTGCTGGTCGACCGCGTGACCGAGGGAGCGCCGACGTCGACGATCGTCTCCGTGGTCGCCATCATCACCGTGGCCGCTCTCGTCGGTGGCGTGTTCACTGCGCTGAGTTCGTACCTGATCAGCAAGCTCGGCGAGGGAATTCTCGCATCGTTGCGTCAGCGAGTGCTCGGCCGTGCGTTGCATCTTCCCGTCAACACCCTCGAACGAGTCGGTAAGGGCGACTTGTTGTCTCGTGTCGGCGACGACGTTGCAGTCATGGCGAAGTCGATCGGTGAGGTCATCCCGAACATCGTTTCGGCGTTGCTGTTGGTGTCGCTGAGTGTCGTGACCATGCTGAGTCTCGACTGGCGGCTCGGCCTCGCCGGTATGGTCGCGATTCCGATGTACGTGCTCGCGTTGCGCTGGTATCTGCCCAGGTCTGCGCCGATGTACGCCGCGGAGCGTGTCGCGATGGGTGAACGATCGCAGGCGCTCATCAGCAGCATGCAAGGCGCCCGAACCGTCCGAGCGTACGGACTCGAGCAGGCCCACCTGGCCGAAATCGACGCGGCGTCGGGCAAGGCTCGAGACATCGGTATCACGGTGTTTCGGTTGTTCACGCGCTTCGGCTCTCGCAGCAATCGCGCCGAATGTGTCGGCTTGTCGGTGATTCTCGCCGCGGGATTCGTGTTGGTGCAGGACGGCCATGTCTCGGTCGGTGAGGTCACTGCTGCGGCACTGTTGTTCCACCGGCTGTTCAATCCCATCGGAATGCTGATGTTCTCGTTCGACGACGTCCAGTCTGCTGGTGCGTCTCTCGCGCGGCTCGTCGGTGTCATCGATATGCCCGACGAACGTTCCCGCGGTACCGGAGCGACGCCGACGGACGGGACGCTCGAGGTCACCGGACTTCGGCATTCCTACGACACCGGCCACGAAGTACTGCACGGAATCGATCTGACGGTGCACGCAGGGGAAACTGTTGCGCTTGTAGGGTCCACTGGTGCAGGCAAATCCACCATCGCGGCGATCGCTGCCGGCTCCATCGATGCAACCTCGGGGCAGGTCCGCATCGGCGGGGCGAGCCTCGATGAGCTCGGTGCCGACGGTCTGCGTCGTCACATCGCGATCGTCAGCCAGGAAGTGCATGTGTTCGCAGGCAGCCTGATCGACGATCTGCTGCTGGCGGCGCCGGACGCGACTCGCGACGACGTCCGGGCCGCACTGGACACCGTCGGCGCACAGGAATGGGTCGACGCGCTCGCCGATGGCCTCGATACGCAGGTCGGGGAAGGCGGGCACGAGCTGACCTCGGCCCAGTCGCAGCAGCTCGCGCTCGCACGGTTGGTCTTGGCGGACCCGGCCGTTGCTGTCCTCGACGAGGCGACGGCGGAAGCGGGCAGCTCGGGTGCACGGGACCTCGAAGCGGCGGCTGCAGCAGCAACGCGGGGTCGAAGCACGCTGGTCGTCGCGCATCGGTTGACTCAGGCTGCGGCCGCCGATCGGGTCGTCGTCCTCGAGCATGGCCGGATCCTCGAACAGGGCCCGCACGACGAGCTCGTCGCCGCCGGTGGGCGGTATGCGGAACTCTGGTCGGCGTGGGAGGGGCGCTGACCGGAGGTAGGGACCTCGCGGAACACTGCCGGTTCCACCTGATTCTCGGGGGCCATTCCCGCCCCTCCCGCCGAGATCGTAGCTTCGATCTCGGTAGGGGGACGTGCCCCAGCGGTCAGGCGGTGCGTTGTCGTCGGCGGTGGTAGCTGGGGATGGGTTGTCGGTGCGGGTCGACGGCGGCAGGTGGGATGGCCTGTGGGTGTCCGTCGTCGCCGAGGACGAGTTCCCAGTCTCCGTGGTGGATGGAGCGGTGGCATCGCCCGCAGACCAACGCCGAGTTGGTCAGGTCTGTTGGTCCTCCGTCGGTCCAGTATTGGAGGTGGTGGACTTGGCACCAGCCTGCGGGTCGTCCGCACATGACGCAACATCGATCTCGTGCGATGACCGCTTGCCGTAGTTCCGGTGGGGCGAGGCGAACTTCTCGGCCCATCGCCAGGGGTACGCCGGCGCCGTCGACGATGATCGGCGTCAGGTCGGCATCGCAGGTGAGGAGTTCGGCGAGTTGTCCGGAGATCGGTCCGGTCCATTCCATGTCGAATGGCCATTCGCGATCGAGCGGGCTCCCGTCGCCTGCGGTGTGGTGAGTGCAGGGGCGTTTGAGGAGGTCGGCGAGGTGGACGATGAGGTTGACGCGGGCGGGTGCGGTGAAGGGTGACCCGCGTCCGCCGGCGAGGTGGCGGTCGAGGATTTCGGCGAGGCCATCGGCATTGCGGCGGGCGGGGGTGCGTGGGTCGAGGGCGCCGCCGGGTCCGGGTGTCGGTGCGGTCAGTGGGGAGAGGGCGGTGCGGAGTTTCTCGGCGGTGAGGGTGTCGAGGTTGCCTTCGACGCGGCTACGTCCGTCGGGAAGTTGGAAGATCTTCAGGACGTTCAAGGCGGGGTTCTCTGATGCTGCTGGTGGGCGGGGTCCGTCGGGGAGATCCAGCGCGGGATCATCACCCGGATTGGGTCCATCGGTGTCGTCGGGGCGTGGTGTGGGATCAGGTGTGCCGCGACGTTGGGCTTTGTCTTCTGCGGCGCGTCGGGCGGCTTCTTCGCGTGCTTGCCGTGCTGCGGCTTCGCGTCGGGCGGCGTCGTGGCGGGCTTGGGCGTCGGCTGCGGCGGTGTGGGCGAGTTCGCGGGCGCGTGTGGTGACGGTGGAGGCGAGGGAGCGGGTGGCGACGTCGAGGAGGGTCGCGATGTGGGCGTCGAGGGCGGTGTTGTCGAGGGTGGGGTCTGCGGTGTGGATGAGGGTGTGGCCGTCGGCGATGGCGCTGGCGTGTGCGTGGTGGATGGTGGCGTCGGTGAGTGCGTCGGCGACGGTGGGGTGGTGTGTGAGCCAGTAGCCGAGGCGGATCTGGTGGGTGGACTGGGCTTCGCGGGTTCGGGTGGATTTTGCGTGCCAGTAGGCGACGGAGGAGTAGCCGAGTTTGAGGGCGAGGCCGCGGCGGTCGGATTCGGCGAGTATCGCCAGTTTCGATGCGGCGAGGGAGGATTCGGTGGCGTGGATGTGGGCGAGTGCGGACACGAGCTCCTGATCGGAGAGCGTGTGTGCGCTCTGGAAGTCCCCCAACTTCTGCATGCCAGGAAAGCTACAACCCACCACCGACAAAAACTCCGCCGCCGATCGAGTGGTCGTCCTCGAGCACAGTAGTTGCCGCGTGACTCTCATGCGCCCGGCAGGGAGCTGTGCACCCGCACCCCGGATTCGCCGGCCGAGATCTCGGGCCGCAAGACGAACCGCTCGTCGTAATCTCCGCCGTTCTGCTGTCGGAATGGAACCGGTGCATCGGTGAACATCGAGTCGAGACGCCTGTGCAGTAGAGATTCCGCCTCCACATACCCCTCGGCGGTGATTCGGTCGGCGCTTGGAACCAAGACCGGTGGCAGCACGGACATGCCTGTGTACCAGAACAATCCGTGTTGGATCGGGAACAGTAGCTCGTCCAGCGAACCGTTGATCCCGCGCTCGGACACCGTGTGCTCACTGCCGCCCATACTCGTGACGATCAAAGCGCGCTTGCCTGCCATCAGGCCGTCGCCGTAGCGTCGCGTGCCGCCGGTGTCGCGTCGGATTCCGTAGCCGAAGCCCTCGATGAACACTCGGTCCACCCACCCCTTCAGAATCGCAGGCATCGAGAACCACCACAGCGGAAACTGCAGCACGACGGCATCTGCCTGCCGCAGCTTCTTGTGTTCATCCGCGATGTCTGCGGCGAGGGTTCCGTTGCGGAGAGCGTCCGAGGATGCGGTGTCTACATGCAGGCGGCGGGTTGAATCGTGGCCGTAGTCGGCCGCATCGACAACGGGATTCCATCCCATCCGATACAGGTCGGACTGCTCGACGGTGTGCCCCGACGACGTCAGGTGCGTTACTGCCGCGTCCCGCAGCGAGCCGTTGAGCGAGCGAGATTCAGGATGCGTGAAAACCCATAAAATGTTCATGACTCGAAGCCTGCCGGGATTCGGTTCACCAAGACAGTGGCCGACAGGACAACATGTGAAAGAATTCGGCCATGTGCGCGCACAAGGTGACGGTGTTCGTCCGCGACGGTCTACTTGCGATGGAGTTCGGCTCGGTCCACCGACTGTTCGGGCAAGCCAGGTCGGAACAGGACGAGCCGCTCTACGACGTCGTGACCTGCACTTTGGCGCCCGGGACTGTTCGCACCGACTCGGACGTGGATATTCACGTCACCAAGGGCGTCGAGGAATTGGCCGATGCCGACACTGTCATCGTGCCGGCATCGGACGTCGACTACGGGTCTTCGCGGCTCGACGTCGGCGGCATCTTCGACGCGGTTCCGGCAGGCGCCCGTATCGCCTCGATCTGTACCGGATCGTTCGTTCTCGCCGCGGCAGGTCTGCTCGACGGTAAACGGGCCACTACGCACTGGAAGTCGGCAGAGCAGTTCCGCGCACTGCACCCCCAGGTGCTCCTCGAGCCGAATGTTCTCTACACCCACGACGGCAACATCCTGACGGCCGCAGGTGAGGCGTCGGGAATCGATCTGTGTCTCTACATGATTCGTTGTGATTTCGGTTCCGCCGTCGCCAATCAGGTGGCGCGGGGAACCGTCGTGCCGCCGCATCGCAGTGGTGGGCAGGCCCAGTACATCGACACGCCGGTGCCGCGGACGACCACGACGTCGACGGCGGATGCGCAAGCGTGGGCGGTCGCGAATCTGGACAAGCCTTTGAGCCTCGAACTACTGGCATCGACGCAATCGATGAGCGTGCGCACGTTCACGAGGCGATTCGCTGCTGAAGTCGGCATGTCTCCGGCGAAATGGATTGTGCAGCAACGGTTGCACCGTGCCCGAGAGCTACTCGAGAATACCGACAAGACAATCGACCGGGTCGCCGCCGATGCGGGGTTCGGTACCGCCACCTCGATGCGTCAGCAGCTGATGGCCGAGATCGGGGTCTCCCCGAGTGCGTATCGCGCAACTTTCCGTGGTATCGGCTAGTTTGTCGGTGCCTTCGTGCACCATGTCGTGCAGTCGACCGCGGGAGTCGGCTTGAACGGAAGGGGGCGGGAATGTACGAAACTTCACGGATTACGCAGACGTGGCCCGTGCGTTGTTGGCTCAGCACGATGACGCAGATCTCCAACCCGCACCCAGGTTGAGTGCGGGTCAGCGAATGTTGAGACGGCTTCGACTGGCGGCAACGACGCCGGTCTCCTGAAGTGAACTGAGGAAGAAGCGTCCCCGCGAAGGCGCTTCTTCCCCAGTTGTACAGCGCTCGTTCAGCTGTCCGATTCCTTCTCTGCCAGGAACAGCTTCTCGATCCTGGCGGCCTCGGCCTTCTTGTCCTCGGCGTCCTCCTGGTGCTCCGCGGCGTCGGCGAGTTCTGCCTCGGCCGGGGCTGCGGCGGACCGCTCCACCTTGTCGATCTGTTCCTTCTGCTTCTTCTCGGCATCGCGAGCGGCAGCAGCACGAGCGGCGGCCGCATCGTCGGCCTTCTTCTTGTCGGCTGCGGCCTTCTCCTCCGCCTCCTGGGCGGCCTGCTGCTTACGCTCCTCGGCTTCGACGCGGGCCTTCTCGGTCGCTTCCTTGGCCGCGTCGGCTGCGGCCTTGCGCTCCTTCTCGGCGGTCTCGCGGGAGGCCTTCAACTTCTGCGCGGCCTCTGCTTCCTTCGCGTCGGCTTGGGCTTCCAGCCGTTGCGCTCGGGCCAGCTCGTCCGCGTGATGCACCTGCTCGGCACCTCGATGCTGAACATTCTTGTCACCGAGAAGTGCGCCGACCTTCTGGTCGAGGGTGCCGACGGTGCGCTCGTACACCAGTCGTGCGGGTGCCTCGGTGTTCATCGAGTGCACGACGTTGTTCTCGAACAAATCCAGCGGAATCCGCACGAGCTTGTACTGGAATCTGAGGATCGAGATCGGGATGTCGATGAGGTTCATTCTCGGAAAACTCCTAGGTATGTATGGAAAGTCAGGCGTTGCGACGAGCACGCTCGGCCGCGGCACGTGCTGCCTCGGCCTCGGAGACGTCGTTGCTGTATTCGACGACCGCATCCAACTGGTCTTGCGAGGCGGCTGCGGCGTCGGCCTGCCCTTCGGCGACGGCTTCGATCTGCTCGGCCCGGGCGTCGACCTCGGCGTCGACGATCTCGGCAGCAACAGCGCGGTCCTTCTCCTGCTCGGCAGCGATTCGTTGCGCCTGCTGTGCGCGGCGGGCTTCGTCCTCGGAGGCGCGGGCGCTTTCTTCGGCGGCAGCCCGCTGGTCGTCCGCGGCGTTCTTCACCGAGGAAAGATCCTCGCCCGCTTGGGCGGCCTGGGTCTCGGCCGCCAGCTCGGATGCTTTGGCTTCTTTCTTCTCACGGGCCTGCGCGGCTTGGAGTTGCCCTTCGGTGGTGAGCGAGTCGTTGCCCGTCACCGCGCCGACGACCTCCTTCGCCTTGCCCTTGATGCCGTCGAGCAGGCCTTTTCGGGCTTCCTGCGATGCATTGTCGTCAGTCATGTGCAGTACTCCTAGTGCATACGAAAATTGAGTCCGTCGGACGGCGATGTCCCCTACCCGCGAGTACCCCTGAGACGATGCCGGAAACCCGGCGCCGGCGTCGCGGTCGTAAACTCATCGCGAACACGAGCGACAGCTAAGGAGTTACATGCCCACCGCGACGGTGAACGGGATATCGCTGAACTACCAGGTCAAGGGTGCCGGGCCGTTGGTGGTTCTGATCATGGGAACCGGCAGCCCGGGCCGAGTGTGGGATCTTCACCAGGTCCCGGCCCTGGTCAAGGCCGGCTACCGAGTGTGCTTTTTCGACAACCGAGGCATCGCGCCGTCGTCCGAGAGCACCCAGGGCATGACCATCGATGATCTCGTCGCGGACACAGCAGGTCTGATCGAGCAGGTGCGCGAGGGTGACGAGCAGGCGTTCGTCGTCGGCACGTCGATGGGCGCCCGGGTTGCTCAGGAACTTGCGCTGCGACGTCCGGAGTTGATTCGCAAGGCGATCTTCCTCGCTGGCCACGCTCGGCTGGACGAGTTCCAGAAGACCCTCGGCGAAGGTGAGCGCGCGTTGGCCGATGCGAAGACAGAGCTGCCGCCGAAGTACGCCGCAGCGATCACGGCCGCAATGAACCTATCGCCGACGACTCTGGCAGACCCCAGATCTGCTCGCGATTGGCTCGATCTGCTGGAATTCTCCGTCGCGCCGATCTCCGCGGGCGTTCGAGCGCAGATCGGCATGGACGAGAATTTCGACCGCGGTGCCGCGTACGGAAAAATCGGCGTTCCGTGCCTGTCGGTCGGGTTCGAGCACGACCGGATGATTCCGGCGTACCTGAGTGCGGAGCTGGCCAAAGCCATTCCCGACGCCCAGTACGTGGAGATCCCGGACGTCGGACACTACGGCTACCTGGAGCGACCCGAAGCGATCAACGAGGCTGTCCTGGAGTTTCTGCGGAGCTGACGCACCGTTGGGATAGTGTGCGTTGCTAGGGTCAGGGGGGCACTTCACCAAAGAAGACTGCCCTACATACGTATGCGACGAGTGAGGCGAGATGAGTACCAATCCATTCGATGACGAAGACGGACGCTTCTTCGTGCTGGTCAACGACGAAGATCAGCACTCACTGTGGCCGACGTTCTCCGACGTCCCGCAGGGTTGGCGAGTTGTCTTCGGTGAAGACAGCCGCGCAGCGTGCTTGGAGTACGTCGAGAAGAACTGGACCGACATGCGTCCGCGCAGCCTCCGTGAAGCAATGGAGGCCGACGCGGCTGCCCGTCAGTCCGCTGAGGGAACCCCCGAGGCCTGAGGTTTCTTTTTCTTGAGCTCCACTGGACCGCGTCGCCGACGAACCGTCGGGCGGCGCGGTTCTTCTCTGCGGCGAAGGGTCGGTCGAAGTAGCTCCTCCGTGCGCGCCAGGATCCGCGGCCGACGCAGCGTGCGCGCACCCCACTCGCCGAGCGTGACTCCGGCCGCCAGGCCGCAGCCGATACCGAACGCCGCGAGCAGTGAGCTGAACCCGAGCAGTAGCTGGTCGTTGAGCATCGCGTACAAACCGCGATACAGCGACAGACCCGGCAACAACGGCGTGATGCCCGCGACCGCGACGATGAGCGGTGGAATCAATGCGCGACGAGCCATCAGACCACCTGCGAAGCCGACGACCGTCGCCGCGAATGCCGACGCAATGATCGGGCCCGTAGCCAGCGTCTGGACCATCAGATACACCAGCGCGCCGGCGAAGCCGCCGAGGAACGCCGCCGTCAGGGCACGCTTCTCCGCGTAGCAGGCAAGGGCGTAGAACAGCGAGGCGAAAGCGCCTGCGAGCACCTTCGTCGGGACTTCGGTGATGTCCGGCGGTGGGGTGTTGCTGATGAGCGGCAGATCGCTGCCGATGATCGCCGCGATCTTCAACGACGTTGCGACGCCGGCGATGATGCCGCCCGTCATCATCAGGACTTCGAAGAACCGCGCCGACGCTGTGATCGGTGCGCCCGTGATGGCGTCCTGCACCGAACCGACGAGTGAGAGCCCCGACAACAGCACCGTCACTCCGGCGGCGATGACGAGCGTCGGCGAGATCGTGACTCCCAGTTGGTCCTGGAAGTTGTACAGCGTGATCGCCGGAGTTGCAGCCACGAATCCGCCTACGACCTGCTGGAAGAAGAACGGGAGGCCCGCTCGGTTCAGGACGCGGCCGATGCGGTCGATGACCATCGTCGTCAAGAAGCTGACGACGGCTACCAGCGCGCCACCGCCGACCAAGACACCGATGGATGCGGCCATGCCCGACCACGCGAACGTCGCGACCCAACGGTTGTACGGGTGCGGTGCCGTCGTGATCTTGTTCAGTGTCTCCCGTGCCAGCGTCGGCGGAATCATCTTCGTTCGGACACCGCGAATCAAACGGTCGACGGCAGCGAGGCGAGTGAAGTCCATCGAGCGGTAGTGAACGATGCGCATCGTCGTCGACGGAGGCCGCGTCGGGCCGCGGTGAGCACTGATGGTGATGGAGTTGTACGTGACGTCGACATCGCACCGAGCGAGACCGTAGGTTGCGGCAATGTACTGGACCTGGGCGGTCGTATCCATCGCCCCCGTCCCCGATGCCAGCAGAACCTCGCCGACACGAACCGCGAGATCGAGCACCTCGGCCACCACAGCATCGTCGGAGAGATCGATCGGACGCAGAGGCGACGGCGGGGCTGTGGGTGTATCAATGGTGGCCCGACGCTCACCGGTGATACGACCAAGAGACGTCGTCAGGTCTTGCAGGAAGGTCATGTCCGTCTTTACGTTGCTGGGGTGATCCACCGACAAGGTACCTGCTCACACTGACCGTTCGCTTAGCGGATATAGTGACCACGCAGCAACGCCTCCTTAGCTCAGCGGTAGAGCACTCGCCTTGTAAGCGAGCGGTCAACGGTTCAATCCCGTTAGGAGGCTCTTTCGGACGGCTCTGACCAGCGAAAACGGTTGGGGCCGTCTCTTTTTCGGCCTGTTTCGGCCGCTCGTTTCTGGGTGAGCCCGGTTCGTCCACCTGGGTTTATCTGTCGCTTGTGACCTGGGGATTTGCCGGTTCGGCGGCTCGATTCGGCGCTGGGTGTCACAGAATGTCACAACTCGTTGCTAACTCATCAGTGAGCATTCGTGTGGCTGTAGGTGGATGCGCACGGACTTGACCGGGAGGTTTGAGGCCGGATGGAGGCGTCGTGATTAGTGTCGGTTCTATAGGCTTAAAGCCTACGTATTCGATACTCGATGGAGGTGTCCGTGACTTCGAGCAATGTTCGACGCCGTCAGACCGGTCTACCTTCGGAGTTCGCGCGGCTTCCGATGCGGATGGTGCGAGCCGCGACAGCGGCCGATGTCTACGCGCACCCGCGCGCCGAGCTTGCGCGGCTGACGGACTTGGGTCTACTGCACCGGGTGGCGACGGGCTTCTACGTGGCGGTGCCCGACGACCGGGGCGGGACCGAGTGGATGCCGGGTCTGGAGGCAGCGGCGGCCGGTATCGCGGTAGCGGCCTACAGCGCCGACGATGCCGTCGTGATGGGCGTCAGCGCAGCCCGCTTGCATGGCGCGATTCCGCGCGCGTTGGCGACCGCTGTAGTGGCTTTGCCGATGCGGCACGATCCGATCCGGTTGGCGGATCGTCAGGCGGTGGTTCGGTTCGCCGTGCGCGACACGGCACGTCTGGATGCGGAGCGCATCGATACCGAGTTGGGTGCGGTGCTAGTAACTACTGCGGAGCAGACGGTGTTGGATCTGGCAAAGCGTCCGGGGTTGGGTGATGCCGAGGGGGAGGTGTGGACAGGCGGTGGAGCAGTTGCACCGGCAGTGCGATCCGAATGTGTTGGAGGAGATCGCCGATTCTCAGAAGATGCGGGTAACGCTTGCGCGATTGCAGGATATGTTGGGGAGCAGCAGTGAGGTCCGATAGATGGAATCCGTGGCCGCGCGGTTCGGCGGCAAGTCAAATTTGAACGGTGGTGCCTCTCGCTTGCATAGGGTTGGTTCATGAGGAGGTACGGGTTGCGACGAGGCCGTTCAGTTCGGGCCGGAATGTTGTGTTTAAGCATTGCTTTCGGACTTCTCCTGGCGGCCCCAAGCGTGGCAAGCTCGCAACCAGCACCGACACCTCCGACGGCTGTGCCTACCGAGCTGGTTCCGTCTGTACAAGCAGAGGTTTCAACGGATGTAATGCCTCCAGTCACTTCTACTCCGCCTGCGGTGCCGAGCTTTCAGCCTGGAGCGGGCCCTATCTCCTCGACCCCGGGCGCTGTCGTAGCCGGCCTCGTAGGTGGTCTTTCTGCAATATTGGGTGTGGCGATCACACAGTTGGGTGCATTCCGTTTGTCAAAGAACCAACGGCGCAGTGACCGTAGGTCAGCCCAACTGGACGAGCTGCGGCAGAGCATTGAGGTGCTTGACGGCGCCTACGCCGCGGCCACGGGGTCCGACCTTGCGTCTCGCGAGAGCCGTGACCTAGATCTGGCAATCCGTGCGTACGGCCGGGCTTGGAGGATGAGCTCCGACAGCAAAATCCAGCGCTTGTCGGAGGACTATCACGAGAAGCTGAAGATGTACTCGGTACAGAGCGATGACCTCGACGGACTTGACGAGGCGAGCGTAGTTACACGTGTAGACCTTGATAAGAGTTCGCACAAGCTAGTCGACCGGATACGCGAGGTACTCGACGAACTCGACTAAGGGCGACGATCCACCTTCACGCGCTTCGTCATACCGTGGAACTCCGCGCGATCATCTACCCACTGAGCGAACTTCATGTCGTCGACGTTAGTAAAACGCATCTCCGACGCGTCTCGTTCTACCAGGACGACCTTGATCAGTTCATCTGCAAACGACTGAGTCGCTGCGACGAGCCCGCGGCAATCGACGGTTACGATCGACCCCTTAAGCGTCGGCGGAAGGGCAGAAAGTAGTTCCTGGGCGCGTTTCCGCGTTCCCGCCAGCGGCGGCAATGGCAGCGCTTGCAGCACGGTCACCTCCCAGTCTCGAACTTCAGCGTAGCGTAGACAAGCGTTCCAGGGTATCGAGCGAGCGAATTGCGGGCAAGTATCTTGCCGTTGGGGAGTGTGAACCCGCCGGCGCGCCCG
This sequence comes from Rhodococcus sovatensis, assembly GCF_037327425.1. Taxonomy (NCBI): domain Bacteria; kingdom Bacillati; phylum Actinomycetota; class Actinomycetes; order Mycobacteriales; family Nocardiaceae; genus Rhodococcus; species Rhodococcus sovatensis. Next base: position 5,650,838 of record NZ_CP147846.1, read on the forward strand.
CTGAAGAGTCGAAGGGAGCCGTCTCTCCTCTGCGCGCTTGCGGCTATTTCAGCCAGGCCCAAGCCTCGGTTGCGTTCGCCGGTGCCGCTGACGCCTTTCTGTACGGCGTGCTCAATGGCCGCGACGTCAGATGCAACAGGTATTGCCTTGCTCAGGCTGGCACGTAGCCCAACTCCACAATCGCCGACTGCGAACTCGACGCCCCGGTCGGGTCCCTGGCCCTTCTGCCTGAGAGCTGCCCAACCCCCTGACGCCCCGCTGTGTTCCCACACGTTGGCAGCGGCCTCAGCAACGCTCCTGAACAGTTCGCCGGCCTCCTCGGCGTTATCGCTCGCCAGTATTGCGTAGACCTTTTCGGCCAGCTCATCCGGCGATGTGCTGTCGAACCGGTGTAGCTCCAAGAGTCTGTCTCCGAGTGCCGATTCGACCACGCTGTCGAGATTGCACGGTATGTCGAGCTCCTGGAGGCTTTGTCCTAGGTGCATACGTGCAAGCCAGTTTCGGGTTCTCAACAGCGTTGGTAGGCGCAGATCTACAGCTCGGCCCTGCGTCACTGCATCCTCGGCAACCGCAGCGATGGCAACCAATCCGAGAGTGTCGATGAACTCTGTTGAGCTCAGGTCGATGGTGACGCATTCGGAGTCCTCGTCGGAATCGTGAGCCCACGCCGGGGCGCCGGCCGTGAAGTTCCGATTCGGGTAGATATGCACACTGAGAGTTTTGCAGGCGGCCATTGCAAACCGATGTTCGGCTCCCACGCCCACGCTCACGTCCGTGCCGATCGCTGGCAAGCGTCAGTTCCAGCATCCGTGTCCAGTCAGACAGAAGCGTCGACTCCCTGTAACCGCGACGTCGCTACTCTCACCCGACAACCCGCCCACGCCGGATGGCTCTCCGGCATTCCTAACCTGGGGCTTTCATGCCGGTAGTTAGTGGCGGCGTGTCAAGATGGTGGAATGGTGCCTTGAACTGGGAGAATTCGACTTACCACAGTTGAAACCCGACCAGTTCGAGAGGCACCATCCCGGTGAGTAAGTCTACGTCGCCCTACCCCGCCCTGTCTGTCGATGCCACCGGAGGCGGCATCGTGTCGCACGCCGGAGCGGTGACACTGCTCCGAACCGCGGACGCTACCGGGCTCACCGCAGCGTTGTCCGGGCAGCTTTCGTTGTGGCGGAAACCGTTGGCGCAGTTCGACCCCGGCAAAATCATCACCGACCTCGCCGTGTCGTTGGCGCTCGGTGGTGACTGCCTCGCCGACATCGCGACCCTGCGCGAACACACCGCCGTGTTCGGGAAAGTACCCTCCGACCCAACCGTCTCCAGACTGATCGCAACCTTGGCCGCAGATGCCCCTGCAGTCCTGACCGCCATCGACACTGCCCGAGCAGCCGCTCGCGCCGCAGCATGGAAACATGCCGGCAAGGACGCACCCGATCACGGCATCACCGCAGACAACCCGATCGTGATCGACCTCGACGCCACCCTCGTCACCGCCCACTCCGACAAACAGCTCGCCGCACCAACATACAAGCGCGGGTATGGCTTTCACCCACTCCTCGCCTTCGTCGATCACGGGCAGGCAGGGACGGGCGAGCCCCTCGCAGCACTGCTGCGCGCCGGCAACGCCGGCTCGAACACCGCCGCCGACCACATCGCCGTCACCCGCGCGGCGCTCGCACAACTGCCGTTCACCACCGGCGGCCGCCCCGGCAAGAAGGTACTGGTCCGCACCGATGGAGCGGGAGCCAGCCATGTCTTCATGTCGTGGTTGCATCGGCAGCGGGTGTCGTATTCGATCGGGTTCGGGCTCACCGACGCCATGGTCGCCGCACTGGGCGAGGTCCCCGACACTGCGTGGTCGGTCGCGGTCGACGCCGATGAGAAGGTCCGCGACGGTGCCTGGGTGATTGACGCGACCGGTGTCCTCGACCTCGGGGCATGGCCGCCGGGGATGCGTGTGGTGATCAGGAAGGAGCGCCCGCATCCGGGTGCTCAATTGCGTTTCACCGATACCGACGGACTGCGGCTCACTGCGTTCGCCACGAACACAGTCCGTGGTCAAGTTCAGGTTCTCGAACTGCGGCACCGTCGCCGTGCACGCTGCGAGGACCGGATCCGTATCGCGAAAGATACTGGGCTGAGCAATCTTCCGTTGCACGGGTTCGATCAGAATCGGATCTGGCTTGCCATCGTCGCTCTCGCACTCGACCTGACCGCGTGGACTCAGATGCTCGGTTTCACCGATCACGACGCTCGCAGGTGGGAGCCGAAACGGCTACGGTTGCGGATTTTTTCCGTCGCCGGACGCATCGCCCACCATGCCCGCCGCATCCACCTGCGACTGTCGAAAAGTGCGACCTGGTCCGACCTGATCGTCACCGCACTGAACCGGTTGGCGGCACTGACCGCACCCGCCTGACCGGACCCACCGACCGATCGACCCGAAAGACCCCTCTCGGACAGTGGAACCGAGCGCCCAGCCGAACGATATCGGCACAGTCACCATGCCCGAAGCCGCAATCGAGCTCGAAAACCGCAATCTCGAACCGCTCAGGCCGACACATCGGCCTCATGCAAGATCGAGGCTAGGGCGACCGAGATATGCATGCAGGGTGGCATCGATCCGCGGTTGCCGGCAACTGCGTACTTCGATCTGGCCGGCGCAATCAAGAAACGTGTACCTCAGATGCACCTTCATGCATTCTCTCCCATGGAAATCGTCAATGGCGCAACTCGATCCGGCATGTCTTTCCGCGACTATCTGGTCGCTCTCAAAGAGGCTGGGGTGGACAGCCTGCCGGGAACGGCTGCCGAGATCTTGGACGACGAGGTGCGCTGGGTTCTCACCAAGGGAAAGTTGCCAGCGAGAACGTGGGTCGAGATCATCACTACGGCGCATTCGGTGGGTATTTCCACGACATCGACGATGATGTACGGCCACGTCGACAACCCGACACACTGGGGCCAACACTTGCGGGTTCTCAGTCGCATCCAAGACGAGACCAATGGGTTGACCGAGTTCGTTCCGCTGCCGTTCGTGCACAACTCCGCGCCGATCTATCTGGCAGGTGTCGCGCGTCCCGGTCCCACATTGCGAGACAACCTTGCAGTGCATGCGGTGGCGCGCATCATGCTGCATGGACGGATCGAGAACATCCAGACGAGCTGGGTGAAGCTCGGTGTCGAGGGAACGCAATCCATGCTGCGGGCTGGGGCAAACGATCTGGGCGGCACCTTGATGGAGGAGACAATATCCAGAATGGCCGGTTCTCAACACGGATCGGCCAAGACGGTTGCGGAGCTCGCGCAGATAGCACGCGGCGTCAATCGGCCGCTGAAGCAGCGTACGACCGAATATGGCGATGTTGGCGACGCCGAGCAGGCTCTTTGTTCGTGATCGGACTCAGAAGCTAAGGAACCACTCTGTCACCAGCACCCCCCCGGAGTGTAGTGGCAAGGGCACCTCATCAAACGAGAGGCGGATATAGACAATGAATCCTCGCACTGAGCTAGCTGGGTTTTCATCAGGGTCTGCAGTAGACGATGACGCCAATCTATGGCTTCAGTTCACTCGCATGTCGAAGTTACGCGGAGACAATCTTCCGGTCATCGTTCGTGGTGAAGGTGCTTACGTCTACGACAGCGCTGGGAAGCCTTATCTCGATGGCCTGGCCGGTCTGTTCGTGAACCAGCTCGGGCACGGTCGGACCGATTTGGCGGAGGTGGCGGCGAGACAAGCCTCCACTTTGGCGTATTTTCCTCTGTGGTCGTTCGGTCATCCACCTGCAATCGAACTGGCACAACGACTGGCCGAGATCTCTCCGGGCGACTTGAACCACGTGTTCTTCACCAGCAGCGGGTCGGAGGCCGTGGAGACGGCGTGGAAGTTGGCCAAGAGCTACTTCAAGACCGTCGGAAAGCCGCTCAAGCACAAAGTGATCAGCCGCGTTCTGTCGTATCACGGGACCACACACGGTGCGTTGACGATCACCGGCCTGCCTGACATCAAGAAAGCATTCGAACCGCTGGTTCCAAGTGCGTTCCATGTTGCGAATGGCAGGTCCCCGATAGTCGGGCCACCGTGTTCTAGAGCCACGGTGTGATTGATTTCAGTCGATCTCGCAACCCTCGACCGGTTGGTGGTTGTGGGTGCATTGGGCAGCGTACTCGGACGGCGTGAGGTAGCCCAGTGATGAGTGCCGGTGTCGATGGTTGTGGTCGTCTTTGAAGTCCTCGATCACCACCCTCGCTTCGAGAAGGCTCGTCCAGTGATTGCGGTTCAGGCACTCCTTCCGTAGTCGGTTGTTGAACGATTCGATGTGTCCGTTGTTCCACGGCGTCCCCGGCGGGATGTAGGAGATACCGACACGGTCGCGACAGAACTGTTGCAGCACATGCGAAATGAACTCCGGACCGTTGTCCATTCTCAGGACCATCGGCGGTCCGTCCCACAGCGCGAACGTCTTGTCGAGCTCGTCGGTCAGTCGTTGCGCGGTGATCGAGCGCTCCACGATGTTCAACAGGGACTGCCGGGTGTGTTCGTCGATCATCGACGCGATCTTGATCGCTTTCCCATCCACCGTGGAGTCGAACTGAAAATCCATAGCCCACACCACTTTCGGCGCATCGGCTTCGATCTGCGGGCAGGAGCTGATGCCGGCGCGTTTGCGGGGATGATAGATCCGAACCTGCAGACCCTCCTCCTTCCAGAGCCGGTGCACCTTCTTCTTGTTCACCGACATGCCCTGGTCGTGCCTCAGATGCGCCCAGGCGCGACGGAAGCCGTGCAGTGGATGCGAGCCTGCGTATGTCCGCAGCGACGCCCTCAGGGCCGCGTCGGGATCCGCGGGTGTGTCGGCGATCGGTGTTCGTGCGTAGGTGGAGCGGGCAAGCCCAACAGCTTTGCACGCCAGACGTTTCGACAGACTCATGGTGTTGACGAGCATGTCGACGGCGCGGCGCTTGGCGGCTGGGCTCAGAATTTTCCCTTCGCTACCTCCCGCAGTGCGTCCTTCTCCAGCTCGGCCTCGGCGAGCAGGCGTTTGAGCTTGCCGTTCTGCTCGCGCAGCTCCTTGAGTTCCTTCGCGGCATCGGTGTCCATCCCGCCGTACTGACGCCGCCAGTTGTACAACGTCGCCGCCGACACCTCGAGCTCCGCCGCGATCTCCTCTTGCGTCTTGCCTGCAGCGGTCAGCTCATCGGCACGGCGCAGTTTGCGCACGATGTCCTCGGCAGAGTTGCGCTTCCGTCCAGCCATGTTCTCCATCGTCCTATCCGCCCACTTCAGGGGCAACAAGACTCTAAAACGAGATGGCCCCGTTCACCGGGGACACGCCACGAACACCAACTCGTATCGCGCCTCAGATATCTATCAAGACGACCCTGAGGGCTACGGCACGTGGGCGGCCGACGAAATTGCCAAAGAGATCGAGGCCCAGGGCCCGGACACGGTGGCAGCAGTTTTCGTCGAACCCGTACAGAACGCCGGCGGTTGCCTTATGCCTCCGCCCGGATACTTCGCTCGCGTTCGAGAAATCTGTGATAGGTACGAAGTCCTGCTTGTCTCTGACGAAGTGATCTGTGCATTCGGACGACTCGGCTACTTCTTCGGCTCGGAGCGGTTCAACTACATTCCGGACATCATCACGTGCGCCAAGGGGTTAACTTCGGGATACGCGCCCCTGGGCGCAGTTCTCGCCAGTGAAAAGTTAATGGAACCGTTCGCGACGGGTGAGGGCGTATTCGCCCACGGTTCGACATTCGCCGGCCACCCGGTCGCGACCGCCGTCGGCCTCGCTAACATCAGTGCTTTTGTTCGAGAAGGCGTGAACGAGAACGTTTTGAGCAATGAGGGCCTGTTCCTCGAAACGCTTCAACAGCTGACTGATCTTCCTATGGTCGGGGACGTACGCGGCTGCGGTTACTTCTACGCGATCGAGTTGGTGGCCGACCAGGAGAGCAAGGCGCGTTTCGATCCTGATTTCTTAGGTCGCCTATCGGACGGTTGGCTGGCGCGTGAACTATTCGACGAGGGCCTCTACTGTCGCGTCGACAGTCGCGGTGACTTGGTCATTCAGCTAGCCCCACCGCTGATCTGCGGCCAAGAGCAGTTCGATGAAATCGAACAGAAGATCCGAACTGTCCTCTTGCGCATCATGCCTAGCTAGCGCCCGCTCGGACCTACCGGTTCCAGTCGACCGACGTAAGCCAGTTGTCTATCTCTGCCAAGGATCGACGCCGCATATCGCCTGGTCGTCGACCAAATCGGGCCGATGTCGTGAGCTCAGCCGAGCGCAGCGCACAGCGAGGCTTCGGTTCTGATGGGTTTGTCGCCGAGTCCGCGCGCGAGCGTAGTCAGCAGGGGGAGCAGGACTTTCTCCGTACCCGGCCCGGGGTCGATGAATCCGGCTACTTCCAGCATTGCGTAGCCGTGAACTGCGCTCCACCATTGATAGGCCAACGGGGAGATGTCGGAGGCGGTGTCGAAGCGTCCGGTCACGCATGCGCGTTCGCAGGCTTCTTCGACGCGACGGAACGTTCCGGCTCTTCCGGCGAGCATTTCTGCTGGTTCCGAGCGACGGTATTTCCCGAGTGATGCCGTCACGAACAGTACCTCGTACAAATTGGGTTCACGCCGCGCGAAGGAGATGCTGGCCAGCAGCAGGGCCATGAGATCTCGTACGGGATCGTCGGTGCTGTCGACGGATTGGAGCTCTTCGGCCAGGCTGCTGAATCCCTCTTCGATCACGCTCGAAATCAGTCCTCCGATAGATCCGAACTGGGTGTACACAGCCATCGACGATGTGTTCGCTTCTGCCGCGACCCTTCGCGTCGAGACTGCGTCCGGCCCGTGTTCCGCGATCAAGCGGGCGGCGCTGTTGAGCAGGTCGGTTCGTACTCCCGGATTGGACGTTCGTGACATATCGGCAAGTCTTGCATTGCAGGCTGCGGTGTTGCCCGAGCAGGCGGACAATATCGGATGACATAACAGATGCTATGGTAAGAAAATGCAGTCGAAGGGGGCCCAATTGGATACAGCAATGCGTATCGAGCGCTTTCGGAACGGCAAGTTCGAGTTCGAGGTAAGTGATGAGGGGCCGATCGACGGCTCGATCATTGTTTTGCTTCATGGGTTTCCGCAGAACCGTCATTGCTGGGACGAGGTTCGACAAGTTCTGCACGAGCGAGGACATCGAACGATCGCTTTCGATCAGCGCGGCTATGCGCCGTCAGCACGGCCGCGAAGTAGGTTTGCGTATCGCGTGGGAGCACTCGCGTCAGATGTGTCGGCTCTGCTGAACATGCTGGGGCCGCGTTCGGCGTCGATCGTCGGCCATGATTGGGGTGCGATCGTGGCTTGGGCAGTTGCTGCGGCGCAGCCGGACGCGATCAGGTCGATAACGACTGTGTCCGTTCCCCACCCACGTGCTTTTGCCCGGTCGTTGTTGTCGAGCGATCAAGGCAAACGGGCGATCTATATGGCTGTGTTCCAGCTGCCATGGCTTCCTGAGGCATGGATTCGTCGCAACCCGAACGCGTTCCGCGCCGTACTCAGGGCTACTGGTCTGTCCACATCGGAGGTCGACCGAGTGGTCGCCGATGTCGTCCCAAATTCAGCACTCACCGGCGCGTTGAACTGGTATCGCGGAATCTGCCTTGTCTCGCCACGCACGATTGCAGCAGTTCGGGTGCCGACCACTCATGTGTGGTCAACGAAAGACACTTCACTTTCCCGGTCCGGGGCGGAGCTGACCGGGCGCTACGTGCACGCCGACTACCGCCTCGTCATTCTGGACGGAACCCATTGGATTCCGGACGAGCACCCCGACGCGCTCGCCGTTCTGATCTCAGAGCGAGACCACAGCGCGCTGGATCGCTGACTCGTTCCACCGGCCGGTTGCTCTAGGTAGACCCGGCCGGAGTTTGCACGCCACACCACACCGAGGAGTTCTGGCCATGTTCCGTTTGTCGATCTGTTACCACGAGCCCGCCGATAAGTCCGCGTTCGATCTGCACTACGCCGACGTGCATGTACCGATCGTACGGACGATCCCAGGTCTGCTCGGTCTCACTGCCGGCCACTCCCCGGCGGTCACCCGGCTCCGTACTACATGATCGCGACACTGGACTTCGAGACAGCGGACGAGCGCGCTGCTGCTTTGGTGACTCGCGAAATGGCCGACGCTGGGACAGATCTGAAGAATTTTGCTGCTGGAATCACCATGTACACCACCGACAACATCGCTTTCGGCTGAGGCGATCCCAACGCGCGCTCAGGTGCGCATCAATCCACAAGGAGCACAGTCATGCCGGTAGGACAGAGTTACAAGCGCAGTCGACTGCAGGAGACATGGGATGCGATCGTAATCGGTTCGGGGATTGGTGGTCTCACTGTAGCTGCGTTCCTCGCCCAGGCGGGACAGCGGGTACTCGTACTCGAAAAGCACAGCACTGCCGGGGGCGCCACGCAGACCTTCAAACGAGCAGGTTACGAATGGGATGCCGGACTGCACTACATCGGTCAGGTACACCGGCCGAACAGCGGGTTACGACGGATCTTCGACTACATCAGCAATGGTGAGCTCGAATGGGATCCGATGCCCGATGTCTACAACACCATCGTAGTCGGTGACAAAGCCTACGAATATCTCTCGGGGGAAGTAGCATTCGCCGACCGAATGAAGCTGTATTTCCCGAACGAAGTAGAAGCGATCGATGCGTACCTTGGCTTGGTCAACCATGTCAATCGATCAGCACGGATGTTTTTCGCGCATCGCACTCTGCCCCCGGCAGTAGCCAACTCCGCCTACGACGACATGTGCACACCGTTCCGCGAGTACTCCGACCGTACTGTTGTCGACGTTCTTTCCGAACTGACGGACGACATCGACTTGATCGCCGTTCTCTGCGGCCACTGCGGCGACTACAGCCTTTCACCCGGCAAAGCATCGTTCGCTGTGCATGCCATGCTTATTCGGCACTACATCGACGGTGCCAGCTACCCGCGCGGCGGTTCCGGCCAACTGGCGGAAACGATCGCCTCGGTGATCGAGTCCGCGGGAGGCGAGATACTTGTCGGCGCGGAGGTGACCTCGATCCTGCTCGACGACACTCACGCTGCGGCGGGTGTGGAGATGGCCGACGACAGGATCTTCCGTGCTCGTGCCGTGATCAGCGATGCCGGTATCACCCCCACTCTGGGGGGACTGTTGCCCGCATCGCACGGAAGCGACACGGCGCGCGAAGTTCTGAACGAGTGCACTGCAGTGGGGCCTTCGCTACCGTGGGTCGTACTTAACATCGGGATCGCGGAATCAGCAGCCGACCTGGGTCTGCCGCGGGGCAACATCTGGATTCACCCGGAACCGGACATCGACGCGCATCTCGAGGCATTCGAGCGCAAGCCCGCGACGTCGCCGATGCCGCTGTTCTTCATAACCTTCCCCTCAGCCAAGGATTCGACCTGGGACGACAGGCATCCCGGTCGTTCCACAATCGACATCGCAGGCGTGACGAGTTGGGCGTTGTTCGAGCAGTTCTCCGGAACTGCATGGATGAACCGCGGCGCCGAATACGAAGCGATCAAATCCCGCCTCATCGACGAACTGCTCGAGCAGGTCTATCGCTTTTGCCCGCAGGTCCGCGGCAAGATCGACCACACCGAGTTGGCAACTCCGTTGAGCTTCAACCACTTCCTCGGACGTAGCCACGGAGATTTCATGTCATTGGCCGCAAGTCCGGCCCGATTCGCGATCCCAAACCTCGGCGCGCACAGCGGTATCGAGAATTTGTATTTGGCAGGACAGGACGTAGCCGCAGCCGGAGTCGTTGGAGCGACTCAAGGGGGAGTGCTCGCAGCATCGGCGGTGCTGGGGCGAAACGTCCTCGACGACATGGCACAGGCATGAGGGCGGGGCGAGTGTCGTCCCGGGGCCGACGGCGTCTCCTGCTCCTGCTGACCGTCCTCGGATTCATCCTCCCCAACGCGTTCGTAATCGCATTCTTCAAGGAGCGCTCTACTTCTTGCTGCGCGAATACCGGGCGTAAGCGAGCACGGGCGGTACGGTCCATGCGGGTCCCCTCCCGCGCCTGATAGAGGGTGTCGCCGACAATCGCGTCTCAGGCCGAGATGCGCGGACCCGGCTCGCTGGGGCGGACGATTTCGGCGGAACGCGGGGTCGGCAGCAGCGGCAGCAGGGTGACTCCATCGGCGACGTCGGCGGCGGCGATGTCGTCGATCAGCCCGGTCAGCCCTGCACGGGTGCCGATGTACATGACGGTGCGCGGGCTCGCCTGTCCGGTATAGGGGGCCGCCTCCTGTCGCGCTTTCCGTGCGTCGTCGGCGACGTGATAGACCACGTCCAAGTAGACGGCGATCTTTCGCTCGGCCTGGTGAGCTTCGTCGCGAATCCGCGCAGTTGTGATCAGTGCTTCGCCGAGGTCGGTGGCGCAGACGCGGACAGTCTGAACGTCCTCGGGTGTCGGTGTGATCTCGTGCCACTCACCGCATCGCACCTCTGCTATTCGCCGCGTTGCCTGGCTCATACCGGCACCTCGTTCCTCGATCGGCAGTCTGCTCTGCTCCCCGCATCGAATCGTGGAGGAAGTGATTGTCCGAAACTCATCGTCAACGGCTGATGGGAGCCTAACCGCGGCCGGGTTACAAAGCAAGCAATTGCTTGCTATGGTGGGACGCATCGCCTCCGTTCAGTGAGAGCCACGTCGATTCAAGGAGTCCGAAGATGCCCGAAGCCGTCATCGTCGCAGCCACCCGATCTCCGATCGGACGCGCGAAGAAGGGGTCGCTTCGGGACATGCGTGGCGACGACCTCGGGGCCGAGATCATCGGCCGCGCACTCGATTCGATTCCCGCCTTCGATCGACACGAGCTGACCGACATCATGGTTGGGTGCGCGCAGCCGGCGGGAGAACAGGGTTATGGCATCGCGCGAGCGATGGCTGTACTACTCGGCCTGGACGGCGTTCCTGGAACTACCGTGCAGCGTTATTGCGCGTCGAGCCTGCAGACGACCCGGATGGCATTCCACGCCATCAAGGCGGGGGAGGGCGACGCCTTCGTCTCGGCCGGTGTCGAGATGGTCTCGCGGTTCGTGAACGGCAAGTCCGACGGCATGCCCGATACCAGGAACCCGCGGTTCGACGAGCCGGAGCGTCGCGCTACCGAGAGTGCCGGACGTGGCTGGGTCGATCCGCGCAAGGACGGTCTGTTGCCGAGCCTGTACGTATCGATGGGATTGACGGCCGAGAATGTCGCGTCCGGCTGGAACGTCTCCCGCGAGGATCAGGACGAGTTCGCCGCGCTCAGTCAGAATCGGGCCGAACGGTCGCGCGAATCGGGCTTCTTCGATCGCGAGATCACACCGGTCACCGCGCCCGACGGCACGGTCGTCACCGCGGATGACAGTCCACGGGCGGGCGTCACCGCCGAAGGGCTCAGCGCGCTGAAGCCGGTCTTCACTGCCGACGGCACGGTCACCGCCGGAAACTGCTGCCCCATGAACGACGGCGCTGCGGCACTGGTGATCATGTCCGAGGAGAAGGCACGGAATCTGGGGATCACCCCGCTGGCGAGGATCGTCTCGACGGCCGTATCGGCGATGTCCCCCGAGGTGATGGGCATGACGCCGGTCGATGCGACCAGGCGGGCGATCTCGGCGGCGGGAATGACGTTGAGCGATATCGACCTTGTCGAGATCAACGAGGCATTCGCCGCGCAGGTGGTCCCGAGTGTGCGCGAACTCGGGCTCGATTACGACCGAGTGAACGTGCACGGCGGGGCGATCGCGCTCGGGCATCCCTATGGAATGACGGGGGCGCGTATGACGGCCACCCTGTTGAATGCGTTGCGCTGGAACGACAAAGAGTTCGGTGTCGAAACAATGTGTGCGGCGGGCGGTCAGGGAATGGCCATGGTCGTCCAGCGTCTGTCGTAGCTACCTGCGGTGTGTTCTCGGTGCCGGGTATCGTGGTGTGGTGCCTCCGTCGCAGGAGTATGCACGGCAGCCGTTGTCGAGTTCGGATGTTTCATGGAAGGGCACGAGGATGAGCTCGACGATCGTCGGTGAGGGTAGCGGGCGACGCAAGGCGGTCGCGGCGTCGTCCAGGCGTACAGAATTGCTGGCGATCGCAGCGCGGTTGTTCGCGCAGCGCGGCTATGCCCAGACCACCGTTCGCGACATTGCGGACGAGGCAGGCATTCTCTCGGGCAGTTTGTACCACCACTTCGATTCCAAAGAGGCAATGCTGACGGAGATCCTTCACCAGTTCATGGGAGATCTGTGCGAGACATTCGCCGGTGTTGTCGCGGAAAGTCCATCAGCACGAGCAGCTTTCGAAGGTTTGGTGCGAGCCTCGTTCCAGCGTATCCACGAATTGCCTGATCCGGTGGCGCTGTACCAGAACGAATCCGGATTGTTCATGAGCGCCGCCGAATTCAGATTCGTGGCCGACGCGAGCAGAGAAGTCGAGCGCATTTGGCGTGGCGTACTCGACTCCGGTCGCGACGCGGGTGACTTCCGCCCTGACCTGGACACCGGTGTGGTGTACAGGTTCGTTCAGGATGCAGTGTGGTCGACCGTGCGGTGGTACAAACCGAACGGACGACTCGGCCACGAGGAGGTGGCCGATCAGTTCCTGGCCGTCATGCGGGTCGGCGTGTACAGCCCTGTGTGACCACGGCACTCACGCGAGAGTCCGACGCGGAAGCTCGACCAGTTCGACCCTGACGCGATCCGGATCGAGCATGTACACCACGCGGCAGCCCGTCATCGGTGGGCTCGCCGGGATCGGATCCGACAACGCCACGTATCCGCGTTCTCGGGCCCGCGCAAGCGCCGCGTCGAGGTCGTCGACCGTGAGCGCGATGTGCACCGCTCCCACTGTGCCGTTGTCCGGTTCGAGAACATCGGCAGAGCCGCCCACGTACTGAAGCAATTCGACCATCGTCGAACCGTCGGCTGCGGTGAGAAACACCTGCCGAACCACAGCTCCGACGTATCCCGTCACCGCGTCGATCCGAGGGCCGGATCGTTCGTACGGCCCGAACCGGCTGCCGCCCAACAGGTCTTGATAGAACTCCGCCGAGGTGTCGAGGTCCGAGACAGTCACTCCCGCGTGGTGCACGCGCGGGCCTGCGAACGACGCCAGCCCAGGAAACTCGGCCGTCACCGGACTCCCGCACCGAGCAGTCGGCGGTGCTCGTGGGGCGCTCCGAGCAGCTGGGCGGTGCTGTGTGCGCGCTTGAAATACAGATGAGCGTCATGTTCCCACGTAATGGCGATACCGCCGTGCATTTGCACCATTTCTCTGGCCACGGCCGAGAAGGCTTCGCTGCACCAGGAAGCGGCGATCGCAGACTGGCGACGCATATCGGGGGTCGACTCGGCGGCTGCCCACGCAGCCGCCCACGAGATCGAACGCGCGGTCTCCACTGCGACGAGCATGTCCGCGCACCGATGCTTGAGCGCCTGGAACGACGCCAGCGGTCGACCGAACTGGACGCGCTCGCTCAGATGGGCGACCGTACGGTCGAGGGCAGCCTGAGCGCCGCCGACCTGAAGGGCCGTGATTGCGGTCGATGCGGCGGCGTGCAGATCGGCCAATCGATCGCCGAAACCGCCGAGCCGCCGGGCCGCGGCACCGTCGAAGCGAACGGTACCGAATCGCATGGTCGGGTCAACGCCGCGAACGGACTCGAGTGTCACCCCGTCGGAAGCGGGATCGGCTTCGAACAACGCTGCCCCATCCGATGTGGACGCGACTACCAGCAGTGTCGTGGATTCGCTGCTGCCCAGCACCAGGGTGCTCACCCCGTCGAGGTACCAGGACCCGTCCTGGTCTCGGCCGATCACGCTGCTGCCGTCCGTTCGCCACCGTCCGTGCTCGTCTGCCCAGCACAAGGCGGCCTCACGGGCACCCTCGGCCAGCTCCGGTAGCAGCCGCGCCTGTTCCTGGGCGTCCGCTCCGTACAGCAGTGCCTGGACACCGAGAACACCCGAACTGAGCAAGGGGGAGGGGGTCAGGGTGCGCCCCAGCTCTTCGAGCACGATGTGGGTCTCGAACGAGGTGAACCCGAGCCCGCCCATGTTCTCGGGCACCGACAGCGCTGTGACGCCGACCTGACCGCACAGAGCCTTCCACAGCACCTCGTCGTACCCGGCTTGAGACGCGAAGGCATCGCGAAGCGAGGTCGAGGACAGTCGCCGAAGGATTACTGCCCGTACAGTTTTCGCAAGTTCTTGCTGTTCTTCGGTCAACGAGAATTGCATCGTCATCCCTCTCGTAGAGCTGCGGCGATCCGTCCGCGATGATAAGCCGATGTACCCCAGGCCGTTTCGAGTGCCTGCACGCGCAGAATCCACATGCTCACATCGAGTTCGAGGGTGTACGCCACTGCGCCGTGCAGCTGCAGGGCCGCGCGGGCTGCGAGGTACGCGGCGTTTCCGGCTGCGACCTTCGCTGCCGAGACATCGCGCGAGACAGTAGTGGAATTGGCAGTCCATTCGTGGGCGGCTCCGATGACCAGCGGTCGGGTGAAGTCGAGCGAAACTTCGACGTCGGCAAGCATGTGCTTGACCGCTTGGTAGCCGCCGACCACTCTACCGAACTGTCTGCGCTGCAGCACATACGCCACCGTATCGGCCAGCAACCGTTGGCCCGCACCGAGGAGCATGCTTGCGCACGCCAGCGAGGCGGCGTCGAATGCGCGGATGACCGTCGCAGCATCGAGTTCACACACGGGCTCACCGGGTTCGACGGCACCGAGGCGTCGGACCGGATCGACGGAGGTCATGTCGTCGGTCCGCTGCGCTCGAAACATTCGGTTTCCTGTGACCGTGAACGCGCAGTCGGCCGCACGAACGTCGAGAGCACGACTCGCGTCGGGTTCGGAGCTGGTGGCGATGAGGCCCTCGGCGAGGCGGGTGCGGAGCGAGGTCTCCGACGAGTCGTTCAGCAGTGCCGGGAGGAAGACTGCCGACTCGATCCACGGTCCGGGAATGCCGTGGTAGCCGAGCCTTTCGAAGACGACGGCGACATCGACCAGTGTGCCGCCGATCCCGTTCGATTCCTCGGGAATCAGCAGGGCCGTGACGCCGAGGCCGGCAACCCTGCGCCACAGCTTCGATCCGGGACCGAAGTCGTCACCGGCCCAGGCCCGTGCCGCGGCTACCGTGTCGGCGCTCGAGAGCAACGCATCGAGCGCCCGCGCGAAGTCCTCCTGCTCCTGATCCGGCGAGAATTTCATGACAGCTTCCTCACATCGATCTCTCGCGGTAGCCCGAGGAGGCGCTCAGCGACGATATTTCGTTGGATTTCGTTGGTGCCGGCATAGATCGGCCCGGCGAGTGAGAACAGATAGTCGTCGACCCAAGCGCCCTCATCGGGGGCATTGGCTCCTCGCAATTCGGCATCGGCCCCCAGCAGTTCCAGGGCCGCCTCGTGCAACCGAATATCGAGCGTCGACCAGAACAGTTTGTTGACGCTGCCGAGCGCACCCATATCGCCGCCGCCGGAGAGTCTCTCGACGGTTCCCCAGGTGTAGAGCCGATATGCGCGTGCGCCGATCCACGCGTCGACGACCTTGTCGTCGATGGAGGACGCGGCGGTAGTGGTCGACTTCCACAGTGCGGTAAGACGATCGGCAGCGTTACTGAATCGGCCAGGGGAGCGCAGCGACAGGCCACGCTCGTTGCCCGCGGTGCTCATCGCGACGCGCCAGCCGTCCCCTACCGCGCCGAGTACGTCCTTGTCGGGCACGAATACGTCGTCGAAGAAGATCTCGCCGAACCCCGCGTCTCCATCGAGCTGGGCGATCGGCCGGACGGTGATGCCGGGTGCATCGAGCGGAAACAGAAAGTACGTCAGGCCGCGGTGGCGTTGGGCATCTCGGTCCGAACGGAACAGGCCGAATCCGCGATCTGCCCAGGGCGCGCGTGAGCTCCACGTCTTCTGCCCGGAGAGCAGCCATCCGCCGCGCTCGTCGTCGCGTACGGCTCGGCTGCGAATCGACGCGAGGTCGCTGCCGGCCTCGGGCTCCGACCAAGCCTGGGCCCATACCTGCGATCCGTTCGCCATCGGGCCGAGAAAGCGTTCCTGTTGGGCCGGTGTGCCGTGTTCGAAGATGATCGGTGCCAGTAGGGAAATGCCGTTCTGCGCGATGCGAGTCGGTGCTCCGCTGCGGTAGTACTCCTCCTCGAAGATCACCCACTCGGTCAGGCTCGCATCGCGGCCGCCGTAGCGGGCCGGCCATGCGACCACCGACCACCGGGCGTCGGACAGCTCCTTCTCCCATTGCCGGTGGGCGAGCGCGCCCTCCGCGGTGTCCATCGACGGCAGCCGGCCCGGTGAGTGCTCGGTCAACCACGCGCGGGCCTCGTTGCGAAAGTTCACTTCGTCATCGGTGAAGTGCATCGCTCAGTCCTTGTCCGCGCCGCTGGCGTTCTTCTTGTTCGCGTCGGCCATGGCCTTGGCGTCGAGGCCGCCGAGCGAATCGACACCCACCTCGGCGTTGTGTGCGTGGGCGGCGTGATGGAGTCCGAAGACCGAATCCATTCCGTTCCGCATGCCCATGATGTCCTCGGTCTGATTGACCGCCTTCTTGGTCAGTGCCAGGCCGAACCGCGGCATCGCCGAAATACGTTCTGCCATATCGAAGGTGAACTTCTCCAGATCCGCGCGCGGTACGACGTGGTTGACCATTCCGAGTTCGCGGGCCCGCTCGGCCGGGAACCGATCGGCGGTGTAGAGGAACTCTTTGGCTGCCCGCGGATTCATCACCCAGGGGTGTGCGAAGAACTCGACCCCCGGAATGCCCATGCGGACCACGGGATCGGCGAAGAATGCGTCTTCCGAGGCGATGATGAAATCACACGACCACGCGAGCATCAGGCCGCCGGCGATACAGGCGCCCTGCACCATGGCGATCATCGGCTTCGGAATCTCGCGCCACCGACGGCACATCCCTAGGTAGACCTCCGACTCGCGAGCAATCCGAGAATCGGCACCCTTCTTGTCGGCATGGTCCCACCAGATCACGGCTTTGCGCTCGAAGGACTGGTCGATGTCTCGGTCGGGTGTGCCGATGTCATGGCCACCGCAGAAGTGTTTTCCGTTGCCTGCCAGCACGATCACTGCGACGTCGTCGTCGTCGGTTGCGCGAGTGAAGGCGGCGTCGAGGGCATATGTCACCTTCGAGTTCTGCGCGTTGCTGTACTGCGGGCGATTCAGAGTCACCACCGCCACGCGTCCGCGGACCTCGTACGTAACCACGTCCTGGGTGGCGTCGGTTTGCTCTGCCATTTTTCCTCCAACTGTTCTGTGCCGTTCGGCGAGTGGCACCGCAGCACGACCATACCAAACAAGTGCTTGGTGGGGTATTGTATGGTGTCAAAGGAGTTGAAGCCTCGAACGCGCGTGGTCGACAAAGGAGTCACAGATGGATCTCACGTTCTCCGAAGAGGACGACAGGTTTCGGGAAGAAGCACGTGAGTGGCTCGCTGACAACTTGAGCGGCGACTTCGCCGAGTTGAAGGGACTGGGCGGGTCCGGCCGAGAGCACGAGGCCTTCGCTGAGCGACTGGAATGGAACCGGCACCTGGCCGAGTCCGGCTGGACCTGCCTCGGCTGGCCTACCGAGCACGGTGGTCGCGGACTCAGTCTCTCTCAGCAGATGATCTTCCACGAGGAATACGCACGCGCCGACGCGCCTGCCCGGGTCAATCATCTCGGCGAAGAATTGCTCGGCCCCACGCTGATCGCCTGGGGAACCGACGAACAGCGGGCCCGCTTCCTGCCGCCCATCACCGCCGTAAAAGAGCTTTGGTGCCAGGGGTACTCAGAACCGGGAGCGGGTTCGGACCTCGCCGCGGTACGGACGCGAGCGCGACTGGCCGGGGACACCTGGATAATCGACGGCCAAAAGGTGTGGACCTCACTCGCGCATCATTCCGACTGGTGTTTCGTCGTCGCTCGCACCGACCCGACCACCACCCGGCACGCCGGACTGTCGTACCTGCTCGTCCCCATGGACCAACCAGGGGTGACCGTGCGACCCATCGTCCAGCTGACCGGAACATCGGAATTCAACGAGGTGTTCTTCGACGGAGCCGTCACCGACACCACGATGATCGTCGGCGCACCGGGTGAAGGTTGGCCGGTAGCGATGGGGACGCTCGGCTTCGAGCGCGGTGTCTCCACCGTCGGCCAACAGGTGGGCTTCGCGCGCGAACTCGAGACGGTGCGCAACCGGGCGAGAGAAAACGGAACCATCGACGACCCGATCATCGCCGATCGGCTGGCGCAGGCGCAGGTCGGCCTGGAAGTGCTGCGAGTGCATGCCCTGCGCACCCTCAGTGCCTACGAATCCGGCTCGATGGGACCCGAGGCATCGGTGGCCAAACTGCTCTGGGCGAGGTGGCACCGAGATCTCGGCGAGCTTGCGATGGACGTCCTTGGTGGCTCGGCTCTCACCACCGGACCCTCCTACGAACTCGATGATCTACAGACGCTGTTCCTCTTCAGTCGGGCCGACACGATCTACGGCGGATCCGACGAAATCCAACGAAACATCATCTCCGAGCGAGTACTCGGAATGCCTAGGGAGCCACGACCGTGACCAAGAGAGAACAACCGGCCCCCGCGTACCTGCCGGGACATGGACTGCTCACAGACCGAACCGTCGTCGTCACCGCCGGTGCAGGCGCAGGAATCGGGGCCGCGGTAGTGCGCCGCGCACTCGAAGAAGGTGCCAAGGCCGTCGTCGTCGGCGATACCCATGAGCGGAGATTGGCCGAGGCGCACCAGGAATGGGCGTCGGAGTTCGGCGCAGATCGGGTCCGAACCCGCGTCTGCGACGTGACCCGAGAAGATCACGTCGAGGCCCTCCTCGACCTTGCCGACGAGGTGGGCGGGGTGGACGTCATGGTCAACAATGCGGGTCTCGGCGGAACGGTGTCGCTGCTCGAGATGACCGACACCCAATGGTCTTCGGTGCTCGATGTGACGTTGACCGGGACTTTCCGGTGCGTGCGGGCAGCCGGTCGACGCATGGTCGCCCGCGGCCATGCAGGCGTCATCGTCAACAACGCATCGGTGATCGGTTGGCGCGCACAGGAAGGCCAGGCTCATTATGCCGCGGCCAAAGCCGGAGTCATGGCACTGACGAGGTCGGCAGCGGCAGACTTCGCCGAACACGGAATCCGAGTCAATGCGGTCTCGCCCAGTCTTGCGATGCATCCGTTCCTCGAAAAGGTGACGACGCCTGAGTTTCTGACCGAACTCAAGGGCCGTGAAGCCTTCGGCCGGGCCGCACAACCGTGGGAAGTCGCCAACGTCATGGTGTTTCTGGCCAGTGACTACTCGTCCTATATGACCGGTGAAGTGGTGTCGGTCAGCAGTCAACACGCGTGAGATATCCGGGAAGAACAGTGTGAGGGGAAACCAATGACCGAGGCTTATATCGTCGACGCGGTGCGCACTCCGGTGGGGCGGCGAGGCGGCGGTCTTGCCGGTATCCACTCCGCAGACCTGGGAGCGCACGTATTGAATGCGCTGATGGAGCGCAGCGGCGTCGATCCCGCAGCCGTGGACGACGTCATCATGGGGTGTACCGACACCATCGGTTCGCAGGCCGGCGACATTGCCCGCACCGCATGGTTGGCCGCTGGTCTCCCGCAGCATGTTCCGGGTGTCACCATCGATCGGCAGTGCGGATCGAGTCAGCAGGCAGTGCACTTCGCGGCCCAGGGCGTCATGTCCGGCACGGCGGATCTGATTGTCGCCGCCGGGGTGCAGAACATGTCGGCCATCCCTATTTCGGCTGCGATGACCGTCGGCGAACAGTACGGATTCACAACACCTTTCGCCGAGTCGAAGGGTTGGCGCGCTCGCTACGGCGACCAGGAGGTCTCGCAGTTCAGGGCGGCCGAGATGATCGCCGACAAGTGGGGCGTCACCCGGGCACGGATGGAGGAGTTCGCCCTCGAGAGTCATCGACGCGCCATCGCGGCGATCGACGAGGGTCGATTCGTCCGGGAAATCGCGCCGATCGATGGCGTGACGACCGACGAAGGGCCACGCCGAGATACGTCAGCGGAGAAGATGGCGAGGCTGCGGACGCTGACCGAGGGGGGCGTCCTCACCGCTGCGGTCGCGTCGCAGATATCCGACGCCGCGAGCGCAGTGCTGATCGCATCCAAGGCGGCGCTCGACACACATGGGCTCACGCCCCGGGCGCGGATTCATCACTTGACCGTCTACGCGGACGACCCGGTGTGGATGCTGACCGGCCCGATTCCGGCGACGAGGTTGGCGCTCGAGCGCAGCGGGATGAGCATCGACGACATCGACCTCGTCGAGATGAACGAGGCCTTCGCTTCGGTGGTTCTCGCGTGGGCCAAGGAAACGGGCGCAGATCTGGCCAAGGTCAATGTCAACGGCGGCGGCATTGCGCTCGGTCATCCGATCGGGGCGACCGGCACCCGATTGATGACGACGTTGCTGCACGAACTCGAACGAACGGGCGGTCGATACGGAATGCAGACGATGTGTGAGGGCGGCGGACAGGCCAACGTCACCATCATCGAGAGACTCTGACGTCGACCGAATCAACGAAGAGAGGCCAATTGTGTTCGTACTCGACATGACTGGGCGTGTGGTTGTCGTGACCGGTGGGGGACGGGGCGTCGGCGCAGGCATTGTCGATGTGTTCCTCGAGGCGGGGGCCTCGGTGGAAATATGCGGCCGCACCGTGCCGGAGGAAGGTGTGGAGGACGGCCGCGAACGGTTGTCGAGCTCGCGCGTCGATGTCCGTGACGCGGCTGCCGTTCACACCTGGATCGACGATATCGGTGCGCGGCATGGGCGACTCGATGTGGTGATCAACAATGCCGGTGGGGCTCCGTTCGCGAGTTTCTCGACGAGTTCCACTCGCTTCCACGACAAGATACTGGCGCTCAATTTCAGCTCGGCCGCCAACGTGTGCCATGCCGCATCTGAAATACTTTCTGCCACAGCACAGTCGAGCGTTGTCAACATCACGTCGATATCTGCGCGACGCCCGAGTCCGGGAACGGCCGTGTACGGGGCGGCCAAGGCTGCGCTGGAAAGTCTGACCACCAGCCTTGCGGTGGAATGGGCTCCGGCCGTCCGTGTCAATGCCGTCAGTTGTGGTTTGGTCGCGACGCCCGGCGCGGTGGATCATTACGGTGACGAGGACCAGTATGCCGCCGTCGCCGCAACCATTCCGCGGGGACAGTTCGCAACCCCGGCAGAGATCGGTCAAGCGTGCCTCTTGCTGGCTTCGCCACTGGCGTCGCACATCACCGGTGCAGTGCTGAACGTGGATGGCGGCGGAGAGTGGCCGGCATTCTTGCAACACACCCCCAACGGCTGACCGGAACGGACGAGAAAGGGCGGCCACCGAACTACGGTGGCCGCCCTCATCTCCTTGGAGAAGCGGTCCAAAAGATTGCCGTACAAGCATTTACGATCCCGAACGCAACTCTCGTTTGAGGATCTTGCCGCTGGCGTTGCGGGGCAGAGCGTCGACGACGACGAACTCGCGCGGGACTTTGAAGTTCGCCAGCCGAGTGCGGCACCAGGCACCGATGTCCTCCATCGCGACCGATGCGCCCGAGCGCGGTACCACGAACGCTCGGGGTACCATACCGAGCCGGTCGTCCGCGACTCCCACCACGGCGCTTTCGATCACGTCGGGGTGTGCGGACACCACGTTCTCCACCTCCGCGGGGTAGACGTTGAACCCGCCGACGATGATCATGTCTTTCATGCGGTCGGTGATCTTGAGGCAACCATGTTCGTCGAGGCGACCGACATCACCGGTGCGGAGCCAACCCTCGGAATCTATTGCTGCAGCGGTCGCTTCGGGATCCTCGAAGTACCCGATCATCACGCTCTCGCCGCGAAGCCACACCTCGCCGTCGATACCGACCGCTACGTCCTGCCCGGAGGGATCGACGACGCGAATCTCGATGCCTTCCACTGCCGGCCCTGTCGTCTGCGCGATATGACGCGGATCGTCGTCCGGGCGTGACTGGGTCGCCACCATACACTCGGTGAGTCCGTAGGCCTGCGCCGCAACCTCGAAACCGAGGACATCGCGCATCTGCTCGAACAGGGTCTCGGGCACCGAGGTGGCACCGGCTGTGGCGTACCGAAGTGATGACAGATCGAACTCACTGAGTCGAGGGTGGTCGATCAACGTGAGGAAGATGGTCGGTGCCCCTGGCATCACCGTAATGCGCTGTGTCTGAACAAGCTCCATCAGCTGCACCGGATCGAAGGTGACCACCGGATAGATCGTGCTCCCGGCCGTGAGGGCGGCCACCACACCTGCTTTGTACCCGAAGCCGTGAAAGAACGGGCTCACGATTGCATAGCGGTCCTCGGGCGTCAACGAGGCTCCGCGGGCCCAGGTTCGACCGATTCCGATCGTTTGTCTCTGGGTCGTCATGACGCCCTTGGGTCGACCCGTCGTCCCGGAGGTGAACAGGATGTCCGAGAGCATGGAACCGGTGACCTCGGCCCCGCGCATGCGCGCGTGCTCGACATCGTCGTCGGTGACCGAGACGACATCGCTCCATCGAGTCGTATCGGCGCGGCCCGAGTCGGTGATGTCGATGATCGCGCGCAGATGCGGAAGACCCGGAACGGGGCTGCCCGCAGCACCTTCTCCCGCGTTCTGCAGCATGCCGACGTAGTCGGTGCCCAGAAAGCCGTCGGCGACGACGATGGCGGTGGCCCGCGAGCGGGCCAGGATATCGTGTGCCTCGTAGCCGCGGTATCGGCTGTTCAGCGGGACGACCGACGCGCCGATGCGCTGCACACCTAACAGTGCCAGCACGAAACGGGCACTGTTGGGTGCCCAGATACCGACACGATCACCCGGCAGTATTCCCAGGCGGAGTAGGCCGGCACCGACCGCGAGCGTCATCTCGTCGAGTTCGCGATACGACAGTGTTGTCTCGCCGTCGACGATCGCCGGATGGTCCCCGAACGTCGCTGCGCGCTCTGCGAGCAGTTCAGGAACAGTGACTATGGCCATGATCCGTCCTTCGTAGTCTGCGGTCAGCTTCGCACTTCTCGTGCGCGAAGCGACGTGGGATCGATGACCGTCCTGATCAACTGTAATTCCTCTTCGCTCGGCAGCCGAGTGGTTGTCGCGCTGGAGGTGTCGATATCGAAACCGGTGTTGCTCTGGACATCCTCGGCGCTGACGCCGGGGTGCAGGGACCGAACTTTGAGTACGCCCTCTGCCGAATAGTCCAGTACCGCCAGATCGGTGACCACGACGCCGAGATCGTGGTACTTCATCGTCGAACCCGATTCCGCGGCAGCCCTGTCATTTCCGACGCCGGAGACAACGTCGACATGCTCGACGAACACGCGGGCCGAGTGACGCGCCACCCAGTAGTCGGTGCGATGATTGACTGTGTTGCCCGGCGCGCCGCGGACTCCGATGAGCTGCCGAGTCGGCTTGCGCCAGTCACCGATTGCGGAGATGTTCTGGTTGCCGAATCGGTCGATCTGGCTGGCACCCATCATGCTGTGTCTGCGGCCGGAGTTCAATACGTCGAAGATGGAGCGGAACGGCACCCATGCCTCGATGGTGCCTCCGCCGTTGCTTGCAGTCTTGCCGAGAGGCGGTGGGTCGCTGACGAAGAAGCACTCGCCGTCACTCAACACCAGGTCGGGCTCGAAGGTGAGTCGGGCCAGGCGGGCGGAGATGGCGGGAACGGTTCCGACGGCGTGGGCGAGGATCTCGCCGGCTCCACGCCAGGCATCCGCGCAGGCGGTGACGCAGACCTCGGCTCGCGTGATGTCGCTGCTCATGCTGTTTCCTTGCCTTTGTCGTCAGAGCTGGAGAAAGTTCGGACGGCATCCTGGTAGCCGTCCTCGTCCACGGCGAGGAACTGTGACTCGAAGCTCTTCCACGAGTCTGCATCGGCCGCTGATGTCGCGTAATGCTTCTGGAGTTTTTCGTCGCGGGGATAGTCGGGTTCGCACGAGGTGAAGTGCGCGCCGTTCGGTGCTTCGACGACCGATGAGACGAACATGCGGCTCACGAGCAGCGACTGGGGAGGTGCAGAAGCGGTGAGTTCCTCGGTGCTCACCACCTTCTCGACGCTCATGATGCATCGGTCCGAGGCCATAGCGATGAGGTCGTCGAAGTATGGATCGGGTCCGAGGTACTGGCCGTTGCCGCGCGAGTCGCCGCGGTTCAAGTGGATCAGGCCGAGATCCAAGCGAATTCCGGGGACGGCCACGTAGGTCTCGTCCGTGTACGGCGAGTCGACCGTGCGTAGTTCGGGATTGATCTTCAGGACGTCGCTTCCCATTCCAGCTCGGGTGGGGAGAAATGACATTCGCGACGCACCGGCGCGCAGTGCGGTCACGAACATGCCCTCGTCGTATTCGGTGCATTCGATCGATCCCGCTTCGCGGGCTGCGCGGAAGTTGGGGTCGAGTGCGATGCTGTCGAGGGAGACGAAACCGTAGATGACGCGTCGGACCTTTCCTGCCGCGCACAACAGTCCGACCTCGGGACCGCCGAAAGCGACGACCGTGAGGTCGTCTACATCGGAGCGAAGAATCTGACGGATCAGTGCCATCGGCTTGCGGCGTGAGCCCCAGCCTCCTACGCCGATGGTCATGCCGGATCTCACGTGATCGGAAACTTCGCTCAGTGGAATTACTTTGTCGGCCATGAAGCTCCTAGAAGTAGCGTCGGTGCGTGGGTGCCGCTGTGTGTGGAGATTCGACGCATGTCTTGCGGCATTCCGCTCAGCATGACAGCGTGGACCTACAATAACAAGCAAGCACTTGCTAGGAGAGATATGAGTCATGCAGTGGTCACCGGCGGGTCCAGTGGAATCGGACGCGCGGTGGTGGAACTTCTTGTCGCCCGTGGGTACCAGGTGACCGTCTTCGATCTGACCGAGCCGGCGGATCGCGTCGATACCGTCGGATACATTGCCGTCGATGTGACCGACGCCGAGCTCGTCGAGGCGTCCATCGCGGCCGCGGTCGACGCGCGCGGTCCGATCGATACGGCCGTGACCTGTCACGGAATTCGCGGGGCATTCGTTCCTGCGCTCGACCTGACGCCCGATGGCGTGCGCCGCATGTTCGACGTTCACGTTGTCGGAACTCTGCTGGTGGCCACGGGTCTGGCTCGACGGATGATCGAGGCGGGAACCGGCGGATCGATCGTGACGATCTCCTCGACTACAGCCTACCGTGGGTGGCACAAGCAATCCGATTACGGAGTCGCCAAGGCCGCGGTCAGACAGCTCACGGAGAACCTCGCGGTCGAATGGGCGCAGCACGGAATACGCGTGAACAGCGTTGCCCCCGGACACACATTGACACCGATGGTTGTCGACCTCATCGACGGCGGATACGACATTGCTGCCACCGAGGCGCGGATCCCGCTCGGAAGGCTTGCCACGCCGGAAGAAATGGCGCTGGCCATCGTCAATCTCGCTGTCGATGCCACCTACACGACCGGTGTGTGTCTGCCGGTCGACGGCGGATGGACTGCGGTGGGCAAGTGAGGGGTGGGAACCTGACGGGTGGGAAGGTGACGGGTGGGAAGGTGAATACCCCTGTGCAGCAACGCGCTCTCGGTGATTTAGAGGTCTCCGCGATCGGTTTCGGATCCATGACCATCACCCAGGTCGCCGGATACGACGTCGATCGGGGCAGGCGTGCCGTCCACGCTGCCCTCGACGCGGGCATCACACTCTTCGACACCGCCGACAGTTACGGACCCACCGACGAGTACGGCGTGAACGAACGCGCACTGGCGGACGCGTTGCGGACGTGGGGTGGGCCGCTCGACGACGTGATCGTCACTACCAAGGGTGGACACACCAGGCATGGTGACAACTGGTGGATCGACGGCAGCGCAACGCATCTGCGCAAGGCCTGTCAGGACTCGATGGCCCGGCTCGGACTCGATCCGCTTCCGCTGTATCAGCACCACCGACCCGATCCGTTTCGGCCGTACGAGGAATCGATGCAGACGCTGCGAGACCTGGTCGACGACGGGCTAGTTCGCCGGGTCGGGGTATCGAACGCCAATCCCGAGCAGATTCTGATCGCCCGCGAAATAGTCGGCGACGCGTTGGTATCGGTGCAGAACCAGTACGCACCGGGGTTTCGTTCGAGCGAGCCGGAGATCGAACTGTGCGGTCGATTGGGACTCGCGTTCTTGTCCTGGGGTCCGCTCGGCGGAATGCGGGCCGCGAAGGATATGGGATCGGGCAATGTGGCATTCACCGAAGTAGCTGCAAACCGGTCGATTTCGGTTCAACAGGTCGCCCTGGCGTGGCAGCTGCAGAGGTGGCCGCATGTGATTCCAATACCCGGCGCTTCGCGGCCGGAGTCGGTGCTGGACTCGGTGCAGGCCATCGACCTACACCTCACCGACGCCGAGCTCGCCAAGCTCGAACACAACGACGTCCTATCCTGACCGAGGCTGCCGGTGGGCAAGGGCACCAGGCCCACCGACGGCTACCACTCCGACGAGTTCAGACGGTCAGACCCGCCAGATGTGCCAGCCGCGCCGAGGCCACGTCGACCATCGAGTCGATGAGTTCGCGGCAGGACGGTAGATCGTCGATGAGTCCGACGACCTGACCCGATGCCAGCATCCCCGCGGTCGTATCACCCTCCACCAAACCAGCTTTGAGCAACATCGGTGTGTTGGCTGCCTGTGTCATCTGACCCCAGGTTCGGTCACTGGCCTTCTTCATCGCCCGGCCGTCCGACATCAACTGGCCCCAAGTCATCCCGCTCATCTTTTTGAATTCGAGAGTACGGCGAACCGTGTCGACCATCCTGCGGGAGGCGCGCTCGGATTCGAGGTTCTCGACGAAGGTGGTTCGCAGCAGACGATGCGGCATTCCGTCGGCCTTTCGGGTGACGACAGTGCCGTTCAGATCGAAGGTGAGGTACTGCTCCTTGATGCGCTGCGGGACGGCACTGTCGCTGGTCAACAAGAATCGTGTGCCCATTCCGACTCCGGCGGCCCCGTAGGCCAGAGCGGCAGCGAGCCCGCGTCCGTCGAAGAAGCCGCCACCGGCAACGACCGGGATATCGACCGCGTCGAGCACGGACGGGAGCAGCAGTGTCGTTGGGACCGAACCGGTATGGCCACCGCCCTCCGCGCCTTGGACCATGACGAGGTCGGCACCCCAGGAGGCGACTTTCTCGGCGTGCCGGGGTGCGCCGACCGACGGCATGACCACGATGCCCTCGTCCTTGAGGCGTGAGATCAAATCCTTCGTCGGTGCCAATGCGAACGATGCGACCTTGACGCGATGCTGGATCAGCAGGTCCGCACGCGCAACCGCGTCGCCTGCGTCGGCACGGAGATTGACTCCGAACGGACGGTTGGTGCGAGTTTTGACCTCGACGATGGCCTTCTCGAGTTCCTCGAGGGTCATGGTCGCCGACGCCAGCAGTCCCAAACCGCCGGCTTCGGCCGTTGCCGACACCAGTCGGGGCCCCGCGACCCAGCCCATGCCGGTCTGCACGATCGGGTGTTCAACCCCGGTCAATTCGGTCAGCGGCGTTCTGATGCGTGCGGAGGTAGGCACGGAGTCTCCTTGGAGGACAGTGATGTGAAACCCGAATAAAGTTGGGCGACCAGTTCAATCAGACGGACAGGTTCTTTCCCGATTGCACGAACTCGTCGCGATGCTCGTCGGCAACACCTGCCAGATTGAGCTCGAAGGTGAAGCCTTGCTCGAAGCGGTAGCTCTTGTTCACATCCACGGGGTCGATTCCGTTCAGCGCGGCTTTCGCAGCGCGGAGAACGCGTGGATCCTTGGCGGCGATTTCCTGGGCGACGGCCATCGACGCGCTGTCGAGTTCTGCTCGCGGAACAACTTCGAGCACGGAACCGTGTGGCACGAGATCGGCCGCCGCGATCGTGCGACTGGTGTAGTACATCGTTCGCATCAGATGCTGCGGGACGAGGCGAGAGAGATGCGTCGCCGCTCCCAGTGCACCTCGGTCCACCTCGGGAACTCCGAAGTACGCATCATCGGCGGCGATAATGGTGTCGCAGTTGCCGACCAATCCCACTCCGCCGCCGAGGCAGAAGCCGTTCACGGCGGCAATGACCGGAATCGAGCACTCGTAGATGGCCTTGAATGCCGCGTAGCACCCCCGGTTGGCGCCGACTAGGGCGTCGAAACCGGTGGTGCGCTGCATCTCTTTGATGTCGACGCCCGCATTGAATCCGCGGCCCTCGGCGCGCAGCACCACAACTCGCAAATCCGATTGCTTGCCGGCCTCGTCCATCGCGTCTGCGATGGCAAACCAGCCCGCCACCGGGAGTGCGTTGACTGGGGGGTAGTTCATCGTGACGACGGCGATTTTTCCATCGATGATCTCGGTCGAGATGCTCATGTAAGTTCCTAACCTAGCGATTGCTTGGTACCTTAGCAGCGTTCGTGAAACGTAGCTAGCATCGGCGGCCGACGTCGCGGTGCGTAAACCGTAGAAGGGCGAAGCATGCCGAAGTTTTTGGACGGTCGAGTGGCCATCGTGACCGGCGCGGGTCGTGGTCTAGGGCGCGAGCATGCGCTCGAATTGGCCCGCCACGGCGCATCCGTGGTCGTCAACGATTACGGCGTTTCGCTGTCGGGTCACGGAGTGGGCGAGACACCAGCGGAGGAAGTCGTAGCGACCATCGAGGCCGCAGGAGGCCGCGCCGTCGTCAACACCGCCGACGTCGCAGACTTCGACGCGGCCGAGGCGATGGTGCGTCAGGCAATCGACACGTTCGGACATCTCGACGTGCTGGTCAACAACGCCGGATTCGTCCGCGATCGTATGCTCGTCAACACCAGTGAGGAAGAATGGGATGCCGTTGTCAGAGTGCATCTCAAGGGTCACTTCGCACCGCTCCGTCATGCTGCGGCGTATTGGCGCGCCGAGTCCAAAGCGGGGCGGCCGCGCGTGGCTCGAGTCATCAACACCTCGTCGGGTGCGGGGCTGCAGGGGTCCGTCGGACAGGCGACCTACTCTGCCGCGAAGGGAGCCATCGCGACTCTGACTCTCGTGGCAGCAGAGGAACTCCAGTCGTACGGAGTCACCGTCAACGCGCTTGCGCCATCCGCTCGCACGCGCATGACCGAAGGTCCGTTCGCGGAAACCATGGCGGCCCCGGAATCGGGGTTCGACGCGATGGATCCAGCAAATGTCTCGCCCGTCGTAGCCTGGTTGGCCAGTGTCGAGAGCGGCGATGTCACCGGCCGCGTCATCGAGGTCGAAGGCGGTCGAGTCACGGTCGAGGAGGGGTGGGTGCACGGAGCGTCCACCGACCTGGGTCGACGGTGGTCTGCGCCCGAGGTCGGCGGCGAACTGCTCGGATTACTGCAGAAGGGCCGCCGGCCGGAGCCGGTATACGGAGCGCGTACGTGAGCTCCGGTGGCGCCGGGCAGTGGCTGGGCCGCAGCCTCGGGAGCAGGACGGTGTCGTGGAACGAGCGTGACGCGATGTTGTTCGCGCTCGCGGTCGGTGCCCGCCCCGATCAACTCGATCTGGTTTTCGAGCGCGATTTGCGGGTGTTGCCCACATTCGGACTGACGCTCGCTCAGTGGGCGCCGGACGCACTCGGTGCTGCAGGCGCTTTCGACGTCGGGCAGGCTTTGCACGGCTCGCAGACACTGCGCGTGCGATCTGCCCTGCCGCCGTCAGGTGAGCTCACACTCGACGCACGTGTGACGGCGGTGTGGGACAAAGGCCGTGCAGCAATTTTCGATGTCACTGTCGACTCCGACCTGTTCAGCGCGACCTGGTCGATCTTTGCGCCCGGTCAGGGCGGCTTCGGCGGAGATCGAGGACCGCGCGCTGCACCACCGGCCGCAACGCAACCAGATGAGCATGTGGCTGTGCGGCTGGCACTGAATGCCGCACTGCTGTACCGGTTGTCCGGGGATCGGCATCATATCCACGTCGACCCAGCGGCCGCGCAGGCGATAGGTCAACCTCGACCCATACTGCACGGATTGGCGACACTGGCCACCGCGGCGCTGGCCCTGGCGGATCTGACCGGCGTGCACCCGTGCGATCTCACCGAACTGCAGGGACGGTTCAGTTCCGCTGTGTATCCAGGTGAGACTGTGGATGTGTCGAGCTGGCGCGGCGGTGGCTTCCGCGTCGACTCGACCCGTGGCGTCGCAATCGACAGCGGCACAGCAATTTTCGAACGTAGCAGTATTGGTCTGTGAGAGCAGCGGCTCGGCAAGCATGACGAAAGGCCGGACTCGATCGAGTTGAGTCCGGCCTTTCGCGCGGGTGGGTTTGGGGTTCGTCAGCCGATCGCGACCGGCGTCACCGGGCTTGCTGTGCCGCCGGTGATCTTGAGTGCACCGATGGACAGGAAGAACTCGTAGCACTTGTCCGCGGACAGTTCCTGCAGATTCAGGTTCTCGACCAAGTGAATACCGTGGTCGACCAAGAGCACGATATGGCCGCCGAGATAGACCCCCTGATCGAAGGGGATCGCCTCGATGGCGGAGTTGTCTGCACCGACCAGTGAAACATCGTGCCCGGCAAGGAAAGTGGCAGCATCCAAGCCGAGTCCTGGTTGCGGCATGGTATCACCGGGGTTGGCGAGGAAGGCCTCGATCCACCCGGTCCGGATCAAGACCAAGTCGCCGGCGGCGAGTTCGACTTTCTGCGCCGCGAGTGCCGTACGGAGTTCATCGGGAGTGATGACGTGATCGGGAGCCAAACAGTTTGTTCCCAGTGCGGCTGCAACGTCGATCAGCACACCCCTGCCGGCAAATCCACCGACCTTGTCGATGCTGCACTTGGCAGCACCCCCATACGAGCTGACCGAATCGTGCGGATAGCCGTTGTAGATCGTGCTGTCCGAATAGACATGGCACAGGCTGTCCATGTGAGTAGACGTATGCGACGGCATGATCAGTTGATCTTCGCTCGCACCGACACCTGGAACGCCGCCGTTGGCCTGTGCCATGTACTCGTCGGTATGATTCATAGTCGTCAGACGCATTGGCGTGCCACGGTATTCGAAGTTCGGAACTCCGGAACGTTGGATCGGGATGCTCAACGAGTAGGTCTTTCCGGTCTTCGGGATCTGCAGAGCCGCCAGCACCCGCTCGGGCGTGAGGAGGTTGAGGGCACCCAACTCGTCCGATTCTCCCCAACGGCCCCAATTTGTCCTACGAACGCCATTGGTCTTCAGAACGTCCACTTCGACTCCTAGTCAACTTCATTCGCCTCGTAACCTACTGCTGAACGCCGGCCTATTGTTGCATCGATCGGTCTTCAATTCCGTTGCAACGCCGCCGGATTGAGGCTCAAATATAAACTTCCTACCTCGATCGCGCCGCCTCGGGCTCGAGCTGAAATCGAAAAACGTGACGTCCGCCACTGTAGCCACTGGCCACCTTTGCGTCAACAGTCTTCACTCGAGTTGCCGAGAAGTCCCGCTCATCTGCACGTCAAAGGCGGTGTGTGTGGTCCGGACGGGTCGGCGCCGATGCCGGACGCCTGCGCTCAGGGCGAGGTCGACCTTTTTATGTCTTGGGCCGCGCTGCCATCTGCGCGCTCGTCGTTCGGGGTGTCGCCACCTGCTCGAACAGCACCAAATTGCTGGTGCTGCTTGACGATCCAATGAGAAGCGCATAATCTCTGTGCAATTGAGACACGCACCACACTGATTGACGCACCAGTTCGGACGCGGGCGTCCAACCCGTCGACCGCCACAGCTCGGTCCCCCAGCGAAGTTCGACGGTTGCGCAGTACCACCGGACGTTGAGAAGGCCGCACTTTACGGTCTCGATCGGGAGAGACCGCTCCATACCAATTCGATGATGCCCAAGTATCACGCCGAGCCAGATCTCGAAGGAAACTCATGACCTCGACAGATTCTCACATTCGGGACCCCCATTCTTTTGTGCCCGCGCGAAAGATCGAAGACCTCGAACCGTTCCGAGCGAAGTACTTGGCTGAGCGAGACAAGCGCCTGACCGAGTCGGGTGCCGAGCAATACCTGGCTGTCCAATTCGAGGGAAAGTTCTCCGAGTTCGACGCCGATCCGTATGCGCGTGGGCGCAGAGAGATCGCCCCGATGACCGCCGAGGTCGATGTGTTGGTCATCGGGGCCGGGTTCATGGGTATGACGGCGGCCATCGGGCTCAAGAAGGCGGGAATCTCCAACATCAAGATCCTCGACGTCGCCGCGGACTTCGGGGGGACGTGGTACTGGAACAGGTACCCGGGCGTGCGCTGCGATATCGAGTCGTACATCTATTTTCCGATGCTGGAGGAGACTGGGTACGTACCCAAGGAGCGTTACAGCACTGGGACCGAGATCTACGAATACTGCCGACTGCTGGCGCGACAATTCGACCTGTACGACAACAGTCTGTTCCAGACTCGGGTCACCGGGATGGAGTGGGACGAGGACACAGCCCGTTGGACTGTGAACACCGATGGCGGAGACGTGTTCTCGGCTCGGTTCGTATCGACTCAGAGCGGGCTTTTCGTTCGCCCGCATCTGCCTGGTATTCCCGGGGTCGGAAGCTTTGCCGGGCACAGCTTCCATACCAGTCGATGGGACTTCGACTACACCGGTGGCGACGCCGAGGGTAATCTCACCGGCCTCGAAGGTAAGCGGGTTGCGATCATCGGGACCGGTGCGACAGGAATTCAGGCGATCCCGCACTTGGCCGATCACGCACAGTCGCTGGTGGTGTTCCAGCGGACCCCCACTCAGGTGATGCCTCGATTGAACGCGCCGACCGACACATCATGGTTCGAATCTCTGCCCGAGGGTTGGCATACCGAGCGGCGGATCGCATTCGACAAGTGCGCGATGGACCGCGTTGCGGCCGACTCCGAGGTCGACGACGGGTGGATTCGATTTGCGAAGTACCAGCTCGCGGCAATGGCCGAGGCAGGCAACGGCAACCCAACGCTGCAGGACTTCATGGACGCGATGGAGCGTTCGGACTACGAGTGGAACGAGATGCTCCGCGACCGCGTCGATGCGACGGTCCTCGACCCGGCGACAGCCGAAAAGCTGAAGACCTACTACCGAACGCTTTGCAAGCGTCCGGGTTTCAGCGACGTCTACCTGCCGACGTTCAACAAGGAATCGGTCGAACTGGTGGATACGTCGGCGACACCGATCGATCGGATCACCGAGCGTGGGATCGCGGTTGGCGATCGAGAGTTCGAGGTCGACCTGATCATCTATGCAACAGGCTTCGAGCACGGTCGTTCGTGGACGGACAAGGCGGGTTACGATGTACTCGGCCGGAACGGTAACCGTCTTTCGAAGAAATTCTCCGACGGTATCAGCACCCTGCACGGATTTCTTTCCCAGGACTTTCCGAATCTGTTCTTTCTCGGCTTCACGCAGACAGGTGCGGTGTCCAATTTTGCGCATTTGATCGACCAGCAGGCCAATCACATGGTCTACATCATCACCAAGGCCATGAAGTCCGGAATTCGTGCACTCGAGCCCACAGCTGACGCCGAGGCAGGGTGGAACACCGTCATGCGTGAAGTGAGTGTCGCCAAGCTCGAGTACTTCACTGCATGCACACCAGGGCAATACAACAACGAGGGAAAGCTGGCCGACAACAGAAATCCGCTGGTGTCGGGTGTCTACATGCCCGGATGCGAATTCTTCGATCTGCTGGCGGAATGGCGCAAACGCGACGACCTCGACGGTCTATCCGTCACGTCCTGATCCTAATTGATGACGAAAGAGGCACAGATGCAGAACATTCCGGTCGAAGTCGGCCAGATGTTGTTCACGATGGTGGATCCGAATCGCGGTCACGAGGTCGATTTCAACCGGTGGTACGAACGCGACCACCGGCTTTCCGGCTGCATGGTCGGACCGGGTTGGTTTGCCGGTGGCCGGTGGGTAGCCACTCGAGAGCTGAAGAATCTGCGCTTTCCGGCGACGGGTCCGGTGGCCGTGCCGGTGGATGCCGGTTCGTATCTGGCTGTGTACTGGGTACACAAGCCGGAGATGGAATCGGCAGAGGCTTGGGCCAAGGCGCAGGTGGGTTGGCTCTACGCACAGGGTCGGGGCTTTACCGAGCGTGAGCACGTGCACACCGGGTTGTATCTGCCGGATGCGAATGTGTCCGCGCACGACGACGGTGTGCCGCTCGAGCTGGCACTCGACCACAACTATCGCGGGCTCGTAGTTGTGACCATCGAGCCGTCGGATGGGGTGGCCCGTCAGACCGTGATCGACAAGCTCACCGAGGGGCCCGTCCGCGCTCTGCTCGATACTGGCGCAGTCGATTTGGTGAGCATGTGGGGGATGAAGCCGTGGCCACCCGATCACAACCCTCCCATGAAGATGGGTAACGACGGCGGAACAACGGATCGCATTGTGCAACTGTGTTTCTTGGAGGGCGATCCCGCCGACAGCTGGCAGCACATCGTCACCTATGCCGACGAGGTCGATCGATCCGGTGCCGGACGGGTCACGTTTGCCGCGCCGTTCATTCCGACCGAGGTAGGAACCGACAAGTACACAGACCAGTTGTGGTGAGCTCGTTGTGGTGAGAACAGGCGCGCAGGGTCAGGTCGACCTGCGCGCCTTGTCGGTAGACGGCCCAGGTTCGTTGCAGGCGAGAGAAAGAGAACTGACGTAGATGTTGAGCGGCGAGAAGATTTTGGTGACTGGAGTTGCGGGGCAGATCGCATTCCCCATTGCGCGCATGCTCGCCGTGGACAACGAGGTGTGGGGATTGGCGAGGTTCGGCAATCCTGACGACAAGACGCGGGTGGTGGATGCGAACATCACCCCGGTGGTCTGTGACCTGGGCACAGGAAATTTCGACGGTGTTCCTGGCGATTTCACCCGCGTAATCCATCTGGCTGCAAACATGGGCCCTGGGCTGAACTACGAACCAGCGATACGTGACAACGCCGAAGGAACGGGGTTGCTCCTTCAGCATTGTCGATCGGCGCGCTCGGTGCTAGTGATGTCCACGCATTCGGTCTACAAGCCCCAGGACGATCCGATGTTCGAGTTCGACGAATCAGCTCCGCTCGGGGACAGCAACAGCACCCACTCACCGTCGTACTCGGTGTCCAAGATCGGCCAGGAAGCGGTGGCGCGCTTCTGCTCTCGGTCCTTCGATCTGCCCGTGACAATCGCTCGCATGAATGCCTCGTACGGCCCGAACGGTGGCCTACCCGCCCTCCATATCGACGCTCTAGCCGCGGGAGCGGAAATCACAACTCGGTGGGATCCGTGCATGTACAGCCCGATCTACGAGGACGACATCAATGCGCAGTTCAGCTCTTTGCTCGATGCTGCCTCGTCCCCGGCTACCATCGTGAACTGGGCCGGAGACGAGCCTGTGAGTGCGCAGGATTGGTCCGAGTACGCGGGGGATCTGATGGGAATCAAGGCCCGGATCAACGTGGTGCCGATCGAGAACACTCTGCGCGGATCGATTGCCGACACCACCCGGCGGTCGGCGATCACCGGTCCGTGCACTGTGGACTGGCGCGAAGGAATTCGACGGACCGTCGCTGCACGCCATCCCGACAGGCTCGTTCGCAAGACCGGACCCTCCAGTCCTGAGGCCGCTACTTCTTCGGGCGAGTTGCGTAGACGAGTACTTTGAGCATGTCGACGATTTCGTTTCGTAGATCGTCAGGATCACGATCCAGATCGCCCAGCACCGTCAGATGCGGCTCGTAGAAATCCCACACTGCAGCGATCAATGCAATCAGCGCCGCGAGCGTCCGTGAGTCGAAGTCGCTACGAGTATGTGGCGCAAACGGTTTCGCCCACTGAGCCTCGATCTGAGTTCGGTAGCCGCGGGACCTGATGCCGCCGCTGAACAGATGTTCGGGTGTGGTCCCCTCCAGGATCGACCATGTCAACATTCGGCCGATCTGCCCCGAGTCTGCACCGAACGAATTCTCTATCGCAGCGTATGCGTCGTTCTCGTCGGAGAGTCGTTCACCGCCGTAGGTGACGAGCAGTTCCATCACCGCGACAAGCAGATTCTCCTTCGACTTGAAGAAGCGATGGATCAGGCTGTACGACACGTCCGCGGCCGCAGCGACCTCCCTCAGGGTCACCTTCGCGGGACCGCGTCGTGCGAACAGGTCGGCGGCGGCCAGCAAGATGGCGTGGCGTGGCCCCGAGGACCCTGAATCCTCCGGCCGCCACTCGGCCTTCGCCCACCGCGGGGTAGTTGTTGCGTCGGTGGACGCGGTGTGGTCTGTATCGGCCGCGTAGTACCTGTCGACGAGATCGAGAACCTCGACCTCGGCGTCGGCATCGGTCAACAGCTGTGCCGGTGTCGATCCGTTGCCCGGGATCGGTGTCTCCGACCATTGGGCGAGGTCATGTGGATCGACATCGCCTTCGAATGCGGCTAGAAACTTCTCGACTTCGGGCCGAGACCAACGAGTCTTCGGGTCGAATTGCCAGACCGGAAAGAGTGTCACGCCTTTCCCCGGATACCCGAGAAGTCGGTGACTACGGAGGCGCTTGTTGATTGCCTGACGGCTGATTCCCATGAATTCGGCGACCTGAGGGGTCGTCCACAACTGTGGGGCAGGCGGAACCGACCGGCCTTCGGTTGCGTCTGTCGCCGCGGGGTGATCGGCGTGTTCGTCGTCCATGGTCTGCCAATTCTGCCACGCGGAGTGAGCCGGCGGAATATCAGTTCTCACGGGAGTCCCTTTCAGTCAGGGCACGCGCCGAGCGGGATCGGTCACGAGAACCGAACCCGCTCGGCGGGTCAGCGAACGCGGTCGGCAGTATGCGCATCCGGTTCCGGTCGAGTCTTCGTCCCTTTGTCGACCAGCTTGCCGTCGATGCGCCCCGTGTCATCGGCGACGCCACGGCTGGGAACGGGCACCATCACGGCAACCCCGACGATTGCCGCCACAATGACCAGGAAGGCAGGCGCGAAGGGATTTCCGGTCCACGCGGTGAACTGCCCGGCAAGGTAGGGTCCGAAGCCACCGCCGAGCGCAGATCCGATTCCGAATCCGATTGCCGCCCCGCTGAAACGAACGCCGGCGGGGAACAGTGCGGTGAATGCGGCATAGGCTGGCACCGCAGCGGCACCGGCGATGCCGGCGATCAATGCGAAGGTCAGCACGGTGACACCGAAGTTGCCTCCTGTTGCCTTCATGACGTACATGACCGGCAGGATCGTCACGCCCAGAATTCCCATCAGCAGGATCAGTGTTCGCTTCCGACCCAGGCGGTCTACGATGAATGCGGCACCGATGGACGCAGATATTCCGATCGCCGATCCCAATGATGCGACCGCCGCTGCGGTGCCCGGCTTCATACCGACTTCCTGACGCAGGAAGACCGGTAGGTACGCAGCCGCTATGTAGCCGATCATCAGGACCGAGGCACTGAGCACGATGACTCGCGCCAGAGTGCGTGCGTGGTTCGAGAACAGTTCTTTCAGTGGGGCTTTCGGTACTTTCTTCTCGGACACGATACGGCGGTACTCGGGTGAATCCTCGAGGCGGAGACGCAGAATCAGGCATGTTGCCGTCATCGGCAGCGACAGCAGAAGCGGCACCCGCCAGCCCCAATCGGCCATCGAGCCTTCGGACAGCAGGAAGGTCAGCAACGCGACCACGCCCGGCGCGAGCGAGCTGCCGACGGCAAATCCGATCGGGGTGACGGCGCTCAACTTGCCGTGATTGTTCTTTCCCGCGTGCTCGGAGACGAAAGTGGTGGAGCCGATGAGTTCTCCGCCGGCCGAGAAGCCCTGCAGGAGGCGCAGGATGACCAGTAGTACCGGTGCGAAGACACCGATGGTGGCGTAGGTCGGCAACAGGCCGATAAGCGTGGTGGTTGCACCCATCCCGACGATGGTGATCATCAGCGTGAATCGACGCCCGCGGCGATCGCCGAGTTGTCCAAAGAACAAGCCACCGAGAGGACGGGCCAGGAAGCCTGTGCCGAGTACCGCCAGGGAGGCGAGTGTGCCGGTCACCGGATCGTCACTGGGAAAGAACAGTGGTGCTGTGTACGCGATCAAGAAGACATAGACCAAGAAGTCGTAGGCTTCCACGACGGTTCCGAGAAAGCCTGCGGTAGAGGCGCGTCTGACTACCTGCGGCGATGGCGTTGTGGGATTGTCGGTGGACACAGTGGATTCCTCGGCTTTCGGACAATTACTGCGTGGTGGGCGATACTGCGGTACGACGTTCGGTGATGCTTCGGGCAAAGTTCCCGATGCTGCGGATGGATCGTGTCGAGTCAGGGTGGTCGGGGAAGATCAGCGGCCACGTATGGCCCTGATCTGCGACGACCTCGAGCAGACACGACCTGTTGGCCGTGGCGAGCACTCGGGTCAGTTCCAAGGCATCTCCGACGAGCGATTCGATGCCTCCTACCTGGACCAATACCGCCGGCAACAGCGAGAGGTCTGCCAGCAGTGGAGAGACGAGTGGGTCGGAGTGCTCGCTACCTTGCAGGTAGTCCTCGCGGGCCGAGAGCGCCGTTGCGAGTGAAAAATATGGATCGGTCGACGTTGCGTAGCAGGGTGATTCGCAGCTCAAGTCGAGCCACGGCGAGAGCAACATCAAACCGGCGGGTGGGGTCGAGCCCGCGGCGACAACGGACATCGTAGATGCGAGCGCCAAGCCGGCGCCCGCAGAGTCTCCGGCGACGAAGATCGGCCCAGCGGTCTGGTCCACCAGCGACTCGTAGACAGCAACGGCATCACGCAGGCCGGCGGGAAAAGGGTGCTCGGGTGCAAGCCGGTATTCGGGAAGTACAACCGTCGCACCCGCTGCGTGAGCCAATTTCGTTCCGTACGCGGTATATGCCTCAGGGCTGCCCATACGGTACCCACCGCCGTGCAGGTACAGAATTGTGGAGTTGTCACCGCCGTGCAGCACCAGAGACGAGACGCCCCCGAATGCAACGACTTCGGGCTCTATACGCGTGCTGGATTCGACGGCAGTGCCGGTGAACTGGGCACGCCGCCCGACCAATTCGGGGCTTGCGGGCCTGCCGGGCCGCTCGGACGGCAACAGATCGCGTGCGGTTGTCTGCATCTGGCTACCTTGCTGTGGGTGCTCTGAGTTGTCGGGGTGCGTCGGTTTTCCGACGTGGAGCGAGTACGAGTACGGGTTAGTTCAGAACCCCGACATGTCGTACGGATATTTGACGGTGGCTCCGGCATCGACCACAAGCGTGTGCCCGGTGACGCTCCGAGACAGGTCGCTGACCAGAAAGAGCAGCGCGCTCGCGACATCGGAGGGAAACGTCAACCGTTGCAGCGGAGAAGATTCGATCGCGCGGCTGATGCCCGCGTCGTCCATTGCCTCGGAAATTCTCGGCGTGAAGACGAACCCGGGAGCCACCGCATTGACCCGGACACCAGCAGGGCCCAGTTCCACGGCAGCGGTTCGGACCAGAGAAAGCAGTCCGGCCTTGAAGACACCGTACGCACCGTGTTGAGGTGAGCTGCCGGTACCCGAGACAGAGGAGACGAAGGTCAGCGAACCGACACCCCCGTTCCCGACGCGCGGTCCGAAGTGACGAACCACCAGCGCCGCGTGCCGAAGTACGATGTCGTACTCCCACAGCCAGGTCTCATCGGTCGTGTCGACCAGCGAGGCATACCGCGCCATGCCGATGACGTCCACGACGCCGTCGACATCGCCGACCGAGGTTGCCAGCGAGCTCATCTGGGTGTCGTCCGTCGCATCGACCACCGCCGACTCCGCTCCGATCTCGGCGGACACCTGATCGGCGCGAACGGAATCGGAGTCGACGACAACGACCTGAGCCCCCACTTGAGCGAGCGCATGAGAGATCTGTCGGCCCATACCCTGACCACCACCGAGAACGATATACCTTCGACCGGACAGATCGAGTAGGGAACGGTAGTCGGGAACCCGATTGCACTCGGTGTCGAGCTCGGAGTGCGTGGGGGTGGTCACGACGACATGACAAGCACGCCGCGGTCGAGGAGACCATTCTTTGCGTCGTCGACCAACATATCGAAGGTATCGAGATTGTATGTCTTGGTAATCAATTCGTCCAAGAGTAGGCGGCCCGATCGGTACAGGTCGATGAATCGCGGTATGTCGGCTGCGGGCCGGGAAGAACCGTATCGGCAACCGAGAACCGAGCGGTCCATGTAGAACGTGCTTGCGGGCACGGAGAATTTCGTCTCTCGTGATGCCACGCCGAGGAGGATCAGCTGACCACCCCAGTCGAGCATGTCCATCGCCTGGGACGTGATCTTCTCTCCACCAACACAATCGAATACGTGATTGGCTCCGCCTCCGGTCAATTCGCGAAGAGCCGCAACCGTGTCGACCTGGGTAGGGTTGATGAAGTCCGTAGCTCCGAATCGGGTGGCTTGCGCTTCCTTCGTCGGATTGGTGTCGATCGCGACAATTCTGGTGGCCCCCGCAATCCTAGCCGCCTGGATGACGTTGAGGCCGATTCCGCCCGACCCGATAACCGCCACAGTGTCGCCGACCTGAATGCGGGCTCGGTTGAGGACTGCGCCGGCACCGGTGAGAACGCAGCAGCCGATCAGGCACGCGGAGGCCAGCGAGATGTCCTTCGGAATCGACACTGCCTGAACGGCTTTCACCAGTGCGTACTCGCTGAACGTCGACAGCGCGGCGAAGTTGTGGATCGCACCTCCGTCCATGCTGTACGGCGCCTGGGGAGCTCCGTACGATTCACGGCACATGGTGGGTCGGCCGGAAACGCATGCGGCGCAATGTCCGCACGTTGCCAGCGTCGAGAGCACAACGTGATCACCGACCGCGGGCGCAGTGACGCCTGGGCCGACCGCCTCGACGACGCCTGCCC
Source organism: Rhodococcus sovatensis (assembly GCF_037327425.1). NCBI lineage: Bacteria > Bacillati > Actinomycetota > Actinomycetes > Mycobacteriales > Nocardiaceae > Rhodococcus > Rhodococcus sovatensis. The sequence continues at coordinate 5,691,741 of NZ_CP147846.1, forward strand.
CTTCGTGTCCCAGGATCACCGGCACCGGGAACGGGATCTTGCCGTTCATCACGCTGAGGTCGCTCTGGCACAGCCCACTGGCAACGATACGGACGAGCACCTCACCCGAGCCCGGCTCTCGGACGACCACGTTGTCGGAGAGCTTGCTTGCGGTGCCATCGAACACTATTGCTCTCAACTTCTGAACCTCACTGTCGTGCGGACTGCACTGAATGGGAAAGGGGGTTCGCGAGTGATCCGTCGGATCTGCCTCGCGCTTCAATTGATTCGATCGCCACGATTCGATAGCCGGATTCAGCGGCGAATTGCTCGCTCGCGCACCGGTTTCAGAGAGTGTAAACCGGCAGCATCTGCTCGTCAACCCATGTTTGGACACGTCGTGCTGAATCGAGTATAGGCAGAGAACACCCGGTCCAACCCGGTTTCGGCAGGCCCGTTCCGTACATGTCCGCAGCGCCCGTTGACGCAGGCGTGGCCAGTGGCTACAGTGACAGAGGTCACGGGAGAATGCAGGCATTGGGGGCGTTGGGCTCCCTGTCACGCGGTCGCCCTCGACTCGGTGCTGGGTGACAAAAGTATGCTCTGTTGCCTCAGAGCTGTTGTCGGACAGCTAATTTGTGCGCAGCTGCGTCAGGCGGTTGTTGCGATCGGAGGATGAAGTGGCGTCAATGTCGTTATCGATGAAACCTACTGGATGGTTTCAAATTGGCTGGTCGGCCGATCTCGAGGTCGGCGCGGTCACACCCCTGAGGTACTTCGGCCAGGATCTGGTGGCTTATCGCGCCGCGTCCGGCCGCCTGGTCGTCCTCAGCGCCTACTGCGAACACCTCGGTGCCAACATGGCCTACGGGGGAGCGGTCCAGGGTGAGGACATCGAGTGCCCGTTCCATAACTGGCGATGGAGCCCCGAGGGTCGCAATACCTGTATCCCGTACCAGAAGGCGACGAACCGAATCCGCAAGGTAGGCACCTGGCCTGCCGCCGAGCGCGACGGCGTCATGTACATCTGGCACGACGAAGAGGGCGGCCCACCTCAGTACGAGATCCCCAGTGTATTCGAGCTTTTCGAAGCCTCGGGTCCGCAGGGCGGGTATCACGGGCTCATCCCGGGAGGCACCTACGAAACGGCCGAAATTCGGATCCATCCGCAGTACGTGATCGAGAACGGTGTGGACTTCGCGCACTTCAAGTACGTCCATCGGACGGACGAGATCCCTACAGTTACCAAATCCGAGTTCGACGACCATGCGTATCGAACCGAGTTGGCGCTGACCTTCAAACGACGCAGTGGGGACGCGTCGGAGATAGTGCAGGGCGGCACCCTAGGTTCCATTCTAGGCCTGGGACTGGCCTATTCGTATTCGTGGGGCATCGGCGGAATCTGCAGTCTGACCGCTGTGACGCCGGTCGACGACGAGAAGTCGATTCTGCGGTTCTCGGCCTGGGCGAGTATCGAAGACGATGACGACGCGATGCTGGCCAAGCGGCTGCGTAGTGCAATCTCGCAGGTTCGGGCAGACATTGCCATCTGGGAGCATCAGCGCTACACCGAACCCCCGGGCTTGGCCACTGCAGAGGCCGCGGGGTTCCGGGAGGTTCGACAGTGGTCCCGACGCTTCTACCCAGAGGGCCACAAGGGTAGAAGTTGGGAAGATCAGCAGGCCGGCACCGATGCACTGGAGAAAGCGGAGTTGTCGAAGTGAGAACGCCATTGTCGAAAGAGAAGGAAGCGTGGCGCACCGAGATTCGTGAGTTTCTCGCTGCCGAACTGCCGCGCCGAGACGCTTTCAATCCCGAGTTCGACGATGCGTCCGAGCAGTGGGAAAAAGCAATCGAATTCAGTCGGAAGGTATCCGCCAAGGGCTGGATCGGCCTGACGTGGCCCACCCAGTACGGCGGCGGTGGTCGTGAGCCGATCGACAATCAGATTCTGCTGGAGGAGTTCGCAGCAGCGGATGCGCCGATGATCAATTCGGTGGGTATCTTCCTGGCCGCCGGAACAATCCTGGTCGGCGGAACCGAGGAGCAGAAAGCAGAACTGCTGCCTGCCATTTCGGGAATGCACACCCTGTGGGCGGAGGGTCTGACCGAACCCGAGGCAGGATCGGATCTCGGTTCGTTGCAGACGAGGGCCGTACGTGACGGGGCGGACTGGGTCATCACCGGCCAGAAGGCGTACACATCGTGGGGACCGATGTCCGACGTTCTGTACGTTGCCGCTCGGACGTCGCCCGAGGAGTCGACACGCGACGCAGTCAGCATCTTCGTGGTCGACCTGAAAAGCGCTGGGGTGACTCTTCATCCGATGCGGAACTACGGCGGTGGCGTTCAATCCAGCACCTATCTGGACAAGGTGCGGGTGCCGGCGAAGGCGCTGATCGGTGACGAGGGCAAGGGCTGGCAGTACATCATGCAGGCCTTCTACGCCTCGGGCACCGTCGAACCGATCTACGCCATGCAGGAGGCACGCTTGCGTGACCTGCTCGCGCACTGCCGAACGCAAGCCGGGGCACTCGATGATTCCCACGTGCGGGCAGACATAGCGCGATTGGCCGCGATGATTCAATCGCAGCGCCTCCTCGCCTACGAGATCCTCGGAAACAACGATGCCGGCCGACGTCAGCCCTACGGTGGAGCCGTACAGCAGGTCGTTGCGAAGGAGTTCGAGCCGCTGTTCGCGCAGGTCTACGACCGGGTTCTCGGGCCGACGAGCCAGTTGACGGCCGAGTCGGCATTCGCTCCCCTCAACGGAAAGCCGGAGGCTTGGTACCGGCAGTCCTTTGCCAATCATGCCGGTGGAACGGCCCAACTCAAGCGGATGGTGCTCGCAACGCGAGGCCTCGGCCTGCCCAGATAAGGAATCGGACTGTGAATTTGAATTGGGGTGAGGACCATTCGGTCCTCGTCGAGGTAGCAAAGTCGGTTTTCCCAAAATATTCGCCCCTGGTCGATCGCGCCAACTCCGTGTCGTACGCCGATCAGCTCGCACAGTTTCGAGACCTCGACTGGCTACAGCTGGGAGACGCGACCGGATTGTCCTCCGAGTGTGCCGCACTCGGTTCCATCGCAGGCATCTTCGTGGAGATGGGGTACGCGCTTGTCGACACTCCGCTCCTCGACCTCACCATTGCCCGTGACGTGGCGATGGTGCTCGCCACGGATGCGTCGACGAAGCTGGCCGAGAGCATCGGTTCGGGTGCCGCGTCGGTCATTCCGGTCCTGGGCCGTGAAGACTGGGGATCGCAGCTCAACCTCGAGAATGGAATTCTCCGCGGAACGGCGCTGGCCGTCGCGTACGCCGAGAACGCCGACTCGTTCTTGGTCGAAGCAGTCGAGGGCTCGGAGACGGTCGTGGCGATCGTCGACGCAGGATCGGGCTCAACGGTAGCGGCGATGCCCAACATCGGGCGATATCCGCTCTTCGCGGTGACCTTCGAAGATGCCCCGGTGACAGCGGATTCGATTCTGGCGCGAGGCGCGTCGGCCGATGCGGCACTCGAGGTCGCCACGCAACGTGCTGCGGTGCTCAGGGCGGCGCAGGTCCACGGGGCAGGTAAGCGGCTGCTCGACATCACGGTTCGGTATGCGCAGGAGCGCAATCAGTTCGGTGGACCGATCGGGCGATTCCAAGCCGTGCAGTATCTGTGCACTGACATGACGATCAACGTACATCTGACCTCGGCCTACGTGCGAGCAGCCGCAAACGCCATCGACAACAGGGCTCCGTCACAACCCCACCTGGCCCTGATGTGCAAGCAGGCAGCCGAGACGGCACGGGAGATGGTCCACTCGGCCCACGAGGTGCATGCAGGCATGGGATACATGGTCGAATCCAACGTTCACCTGTTCACCAATGCGGCCAAACGCTGGCAGTACGACTTCGGAACGGACGCTACCAACGACGCGCTGGTCACGTCCGCAGTCGAGCACATCTACGCGGGGGCCGGATTGTGAGCACAGTCGACTACACGGTCAACGATGCAGTGGCGATCATCAGCCTGAATCGACCGGAAAAGCACAATGCCCAGGACGAGTCGATGTTGCAGGACTTGGACGCTCGATGGCGGGAGGCAGCAGCCGACGATGCGGTCAAAGTGATCGTCTTGCGCGCAAACGGCGACAACTTCTCGGCCGGCCATGATCTGAAGTCCGAGGCCTCGGGCTATCGCAGGCCCGGCAAAAGCATTCTGGAAAGTGCGTACGCCTGGGAGGCCGAGCACTACCTCGGATACTCCAGGAGGTGGCGCGATATCCCCAAACCCTCCATTGCTGCCGTCAAAGGTGCATGCATCGCTGGGGCACTCAACGTGATCTGGCCGTGCGATCTGATCGTGGCAGCCGACAACACATACTTCAGTGATCCGGTGGCCCAATTCGGCATCAGTGGCGTCGAATATCACGCGCACACATGGGAACTCGGCCATCGTCGGGCGAAGGAGATGCTCTTCACCGGCCGCAGCTTCTCGGCGGACGAGGCCCTGCAGGCCGGGATGGTCAACCGGGTGGTGCCGCTGAGCGAACTCGATTCACAGGCAATGGACTTGGCGCGGGAGATCTCGGCGATGGACTCCTGGGCGTTGGCCCAGTCCAAGCGCGCGGTCAATCAGGCTCTCGACATCATGGGCCAACAGACGGCGCTGCAGTCGGCTTTCGACATGCACTGGTTGGGGCACGCCAACGCGTTGCTCACCACCGGGTATCCGCTCCTGACGGCGCAACCGCTGAAGTCGTCGAACGGCACGAAGGGCGACCATGACAATTGATTCGGCCGTAGGCACAGGGACCGTAACCACAGGAACACTGTGGGATCTTCTGAGCGACCGTGCCCGAACCTCGCGCGAGCGTACGATGCTCATCGACGAGCACGGTCGGCGTGAGACGTTTGGTTCCGTTGTCGACGCCGTCGAACGAGTTGCTGCTGGGCTACTGGCGCAGGGAATCTCGGCGGGGTCGACAGTGAGCTGGCAACTTCCGACGCGGATCGACACGGTCGTTCTCAGCATGGCACTCGCACGATTGGGTGCCGTACAGAACCCCATCATCCCGATCTACCGCGGCCGCGAGGTCGGGGCCATGGTCGATCAGTGCGCGTCGGAGTGGTTGATCACGCTCGAGCGCTTTCGGGGATTCGACCACCGCGCGATGGCGGAGGAGGTTCGCGAGAATGCTCGGGGTCCGCTCGAGCTCATGGTCATCACCGATGGTCTGCCCGACGGCGACCCCGCGACCTTGCCCGCGCCGCCGACGGACGGGGATGCCGCGCGCTGGATCTACACGACCTCGGGCACCACATCCGCTCCGAAAGGTGTGTGTCACAGCGATGGCACGCTGATGGCAGGTGGTCTGGGATTGGCGGATGCACTCGGTGCTACAGCCGAGGACGTCTCGACGATTCTGTTTCCCTATGCCCATATCGGCGGCCCCGACATGATGGTCGCGGGTCTGGTGACCGGGATGGCGCTGGTGATCATGGAGGTCTTTGAACCGGTTGCTGCGGTGGAACTGATGCGCGGCAACAGCGTCACCGTGACCGGTGGGTCGACTCCTCACTACTCACTCCTGCTGGCCGAGCAGCGAAAGCAGCCCGGTACGGCTCTGATCCCGACACTGCGTGCGCTGGCCGGGGGCGGAGCGCCGATGCCCGAGTCACTGTTCCGAGACGTGCTGCACGAGATGGGAATTCCGGTTCTGCACGCGTACGGAATGACGGAGTGCCCGATGATCACTGCGGCCAGACCGGCCGACGCCACCGAGCTACTGGCGACGACATCAGGGCGTCCGGTGCTCGGTTGCGAGGTGCAGATACGGTCCGAGGACGACGAGGTGTTACCCGTCGGAGTCGCAGGACGGGTGTGGCTGCGCGGATCGATGCTGTTCAAGCACTATTTGGACGACGGTGACATCGTCAGACCCTTCGACGAGGACGGCTGGTTGTTCACCGGTGACCTCGGTCGGTTGCAAGTGGATGGGCACCTCGTTCTCGTCGGTCGCGAAAAAGACCTCATCATCCGCAAGGGCGAGTCGATCAGTCCGATCGAGATAGAGGTGGTCTTGTCGCAACACCCCGCTATCGCCGACGTCGCGGTGATCGGATTGGCCGATGATGTTCGCGGAGAACGGATCTGCGCCGTCGTTCAACTACACCCTGATGCGTTGCCACTCGAACTCTCCGACCTTCGTGAGCATTGCCACGAGTCCGGAATCTCGCCCGCCAAATACCCCGAGCAGATCGAGTTCGTATCCGAGATGCCCAGAACGCCGACGATGAAGATACGGAAGCAGAATCTACGCGCGTCGTTGGCCGGCAGCAGTGCTGCCGAGAAGCCTCGACCCGCGGCTGTCGTCTGAGTTCGGTTGCAGTGTGACTTCGAGTCGAACATTACTTTCGGCAAAAGTTCCATGTCGTGTGCTCGCAATACCAGAAGAGGATGAACGATGCCCGATCTTAGTTTTATCGAGCGAGCAGTCGCATGTGCCGATGTGAATGCTCTGCGGATGGCGCTGTTTCAAGCCACGCGTGATCCTGACATCGCCGCAGTCAAGGCCGTCCGCGCTCGGGGAGCTGCGTCCGACACCGTGGCGTTCACGCCCGAGGGTGAGGATCTCGTTCGTCGGAAAGCAGTGGAGTTCTTGAACTCCGGGTTCGACAGTGGCGCGCTCCCGACGCCCACCGAAGCCGAAGTCGCTGAGCTGGCCATGATGGCCGAGGCGCGGGAACTGCAGCCTGAAGAGATGATCATGCGAGTGCACCTTCCCGCATTCGCGGAGATGCCATATCGGGCGCGATGGACTGCTGGAGCGGAGGTTCCGAATGGATTCGTAGTCGCCATCGTGGGAGCAGGCTTCGCCGGAATCGCCATGGGAGTGCAGCTCGAGCAACTGGGGATTCCCTTCAAGATCTTCGAACGGCGCGCGGAGGTCGGTGGGGTCTGGAGTGCCAACACCTATCCCGATGCACGAGTGGACACCTTGAGTTCGAGCTACGAGTTCGGATTCGAGAAAAGGTTCCCCTGGACCGAGTATTTCGCGCGTCAATCCGAAGTGCAGGGATACCTCGACCATGTGTCGCACAAGTACGGTGTCCACGAGCACGTCGAATTCGGTGCGGCTGTGACATCGGCAAGGTACGACGACGATGCGAAGAAGTGGAAACTGACGGTGCAGAGGGCGTCCGAGGTCATCGACTTCGAGGCCAACGTCGTCATCACCGCGAGTGGGCTGTTCTCGACTCCGCGCGAGCTGCCGGTCGAGGGTGCGGCCGATTTCGCCGGTAAGATCGTGCACACCACACAGTGGGACAGCGCGATCGACTACGAGGGCAAGCGAGTTGCCATCATCGGAAACGGGTCGACGGGCGTGCAGCTCTTGTCGCAGATCGCTGCAACTGCCGAGTCGGTCGTGGTGCACCAGCGCACTCCGCAATGGATCACCCCCCGTCCTCGCTACGGCGATCCGGTGCCCGAAGAATTGCAGTGGCTGCTGCAGAACATGCCGTTCTACTGGAATTGGAACAAGTACGTCGCAGGTCTGAGCACGATCGATCTGCGAGATCTGTTGGTTCCCGACGAGAGCTGGATTCAATCCGGTGGTGGAGTGAACGAACGCAACGACGGGTTGCGGGACGCGTTGGTGAAATATGTCGAGATGCAGGTCGACGGTAGGAAGGACCTGCTCGACGAGCTGATTCCGGACTATCCCCCCATGACTCGTCGTCCGGTGGTCGACAACAATTGGTACGCCTCGCTGCTGCGAGAGAACGTCGAACTGGTCACCACCCCCATCGAACGGATCACGACCGACGGCGTGCAAACCGCAGACGGTGTGCTTCGTCAGGCCGATCTGATCGTGGCGGCGGTGGGATTCGAGACCGAGAAGTACCTGTGGCCGACCGAGTACTACGGCGCTCGTGGGGTGAGCCTGGAGGAGGCGTGGAGCACCGACGGAGCCCAGGCGCACCTGGGGATGACGGTGCCCGACTTCCCGAACCTGTTCATGCTGTACGGTCCCAATTCGCAGCCGGTTGCCAGCGGTTCGGGATTTCCGGGCTGGCTCGAGATCTGGTCCAAGTACATCGCCGAGGCGATCGTAGAATTGGTCGAGGGTGGATACTCGTCGATGGCGGTTCGCCGTGAGGCCTTCGAGACGTACAACGCTCTCCTGCACAAGGAGGCCGGCAACCTCATCTACCTCTCCCAGAACAGTGCTACGTCGAAAAACTACTACCTCAACGAGTGGGGACGCCTTCAGGTCAACGTCCCCTGGACCGGAGAACAATTCTTCTCGATGTGCGCGCAGTTGAAGTCCTCGGATTTCGACTTCACCGACGCGAAATAGCTACCGGAAAGCGCAGGAGCTGGAATGAATACCTCGAACTCCGGCAGTCACGGACATGATCTGACCGTCATCGATGTCATCGACGAGACGTCGGATGCGCGGTCGATCGTGTTTCGCACGCCGCTCGAACATCGGGAGCAGTTCACCTACCTACCGGGGCAGTTTCTGACTCTTCGGATACCAAGTGAGAGAACCGGTCATGTCGCACGGTCCTACTCGCTCTCCAGCGCCCCGGACATCGACGATGACCTCAAGGTGACGGTCAAACGCACCGTCGCCGGCTACGGATCGAACTGGCTGTGCGACAACATCCTTCCCGGCGACACCGTCACCGTGCTCCCACCGTCGGGACGCTTCACGCCTGGTCGCTACACCAATGATTTGCTGTTGTTCGCGGCCGGTAGCGGAATAACTCCGGTGATGTCGATTCTCAAGACTGCACTGTTTCGGTCCGACTGCCAGGTAGCGTTGTTCTACGCCAATCGGTCTCGCGATGCCGTCATATTTCGCAGTGAACTCGACGGTTACCTCGACAAGTTTCGCGACCGGTTGACAGTGCGCTACTGGTTCGACGACGCCGAGGGTTTCCCTTCCTCCGAGATCATCGAGCAGGTGGCCGTCCGACACGCCCGTGCCGAGGCGTTGTTTTGTGGCCCGGCACCGTTCATGAGCACCGTTGCCAGCGGACTTCGTGGGGCAGGTGTGCCTGCCGAGCGTCAGCACATGGAGGTGTTCAGCAGTATCTCCGGTGACCCGTTCACCGCGCCGATCCTCACAGTCGACGACAGTGCGGAGACGATCGACACGGAAGTTCGGCTGGACGGTGATACGCACCGATTCGATTGGCCCGTCAACGGCACATTGGTCGACGTTCTGTTGAGTCGGGGTGTGGAAGTCCCGTACTCGTGTCGATCGGGCGAATGTGGTTCCTGTGCATGCACTGTCGTGTCTGGCAGTGTGGTGATGGAAAAGTCGGACATCCTATCGGCAGAAGACATCGCCGATGGCTACGTGCTCGGATGTCAATCTCGCCCGGTGTCGGGGCCGATCGAAATCGAGTTCTGACAGCAGAGTTTCGTTCGACTCCGAAGTGGTCGCGCGGGGAGGCGAACTCCCCAACGAAAGGTTCGAAAACATGTCACGATCAATGCATCTCGCCGTCTTTGCTCAAGGGGTAGGGGTGTCGCAGTCCGTGTGGCGCTCACCCCGTACACAACCTGAGTCGATGCACTCGCTCGCCCACTGGACCCGGCTGGTGCGCCTGGCGGAAGACGGGTGTTTCGATGCGTTCTTCATCGCAGACCAGCTCAATCTGGCACCGACAATCGCCAAAGATGCGACCGACCGGCCGGATCCGATCGTCGTCCTCGCCGCCTTGGCTGCGGTCACCTCGAAAATCGGGCTGATCGGTACCAGTTCGACCACGTACAACGATCCGTACACCGTCGCGCGCCAGTTTGCGACATTGGACCAGATGAGTGATGGCCGGGCCGGATGGAACGTGGTCACCACGGCCATTGCCACCGCGGCAGCGAACTACGGTTCGGACGGGTTGCCGGACCACGAAGCTCGGTACGAGCGCGGGGAAGAATTCGTGGACGTCGTCCGTGCGTTGTGGGACGCGTGGGCAACCGATGCCATCGTCGGAGATCGCGCGACGGGCGTGTGGGCGGATCTGGACAAGATCAAGGCCATCGATTATGCAGGCGAACACTTCCAGGTCAAGGGGCCGATGACGCTTCCGCGGTCGCCACAGGGGCAGCTGCCACTCGCGCAGGCAGGATCCTCGCCGACCGGCATGAAGCTGGGCGCACGTGTTGCCGACATGGTGTTCACTACGCAGCACCACCTGGCGGCGGCCACCGAATTCGCTGAATCCATGCGCGCACTCGCAGTCGCTGCTGGCCGTGCACCCGACGCAGTGAAAGTGTTGCCCGGTATCACCCCGATCGTGGGTAAGACCGAGAGCGAAGCACGCGAGTTGGCCCGGGAGATTGGATCTTTCATCAGCGAGGAGTCGACGCTCGGCTTTCTGAAGCAGTCGTTCGGCGGGCTCGACCTGTCCGGCTACGACCTCGATGAGCCGTTCCCTGATCTTCGCGGCGCATTACCCGCACACGCCTCGGTATCGCGGCCAGAGCTTTTCATCAAGATGGCGCTTGACGAGGGTCTGACCGTCCGTCAGCTGGCTCAGCGCGTCGGAATGAGCATCGGACATCGACCGCTGGTCGGTACACCCGACACCATCGCCGACGAGATGCAGCGTTGGTTCGAGGCAGGCGCCGCGGACGGGTTCATCGTGCTCCCGGCCGATCTGCCTGTCGGGCTGGAGGAGTTCGTCGACATGGTGGTTCCGCGGCTGCAGGATCGCGGATTGCTGCGTAAGGCATACAGCGGCAGCACGTTACGCGAGCATTTGGCCGAGTGACCGTCCGTTTCATCGAATCTCTGTGTAACGGAGGCAGTCTTGGCAACTCAACAGCTCGACAACGACGTGCCCGCGACCGCTTCGACCTCGTCGGCACTCATCGATCGTGTCGCTATGCTTCTCGAAGCCTTTGTGGGACAGGGTCCTTTGCGACTCGCGGAGATCGCCGAACGGTCGCACCTGCCTCGCTCGTCCACGCATCGAGTGCTGCAGCGACTCGTCGAACTCGGATGGGTCGAGAGGCACGGCTTTCACTACATCCTGGGAATCCGGATGTTCGAGCTGGGATCGCAGGTCACCAGGCAACGCAGTGTGCAGGCTGCGCTGCCGGTCATGATCGACATTGCGCGTCGTACCGGTCATACCGTGCATCTGAGTATTCTTGCCGGATCCGAGGTTCTGCACCTCGAACGAGTCGGGCTGTGGCCGCGGGCTCACCCGGGGTGGAACGTCGGTGCCAGGCAACCCGTCGAACAGGCGGCCGGAGGTCGAGCTCTGTTGGCGGCGACCGCTTTCGAGGATTGGCCTCCACTGGATTTCTCGGTGGTACCCACGTGTTACAGCGTGCGGACGCGTGCCCATCTGGAGCGTGAACTGAACAAGGTTCGCGACAGAGGGGGAATCGCAGTGGATGTACAGGGTTGTGCTCTCGGAGTCACCGCCGTCGCTGCGCCGATCGATGTCGATCGAGGAAAGATTGCCCTGTCGGTCTGTGGTCCGACCCGGTCACTCGATACCGACTCGGTCGTCGCGATCGTGCGCACCGCCGCTGTCGACATCTATCGAGCCGCGTCCGGCGTTCCGGCACTGCGCCGACGGGTGATCAATTGATCGGAGCGGACGCAAGGGCGGGGGAGAACGTGATGCCCTCCCGCTCGCTCAGGCGTCGGAGTTCGCAGAGCTGATCACAATAGTGATTCCTATCGGTTGCCCGGATCGTGACATTCGCGATCGTGGCACCGGTTCGGCGTAGGCCATCGAGAGATGAGAGCACCGCTCCCGGCGCTCCGAGCGGGTCGACCGGTTCAGGGTGCGAGAGCACCACCTCGAACCCGGCCGGCATCTCGATACCGGCAAGCATGGCCTCGAGTCGGGATGCGCTGATTCCGAAAGGAACCCAGCCGTCGCCGTGCTCGACGGCTCTGCGAAGTGAGAGGCTCGTGCTGCCACCGACCCAGATCGGCACGTGATCCTGAAGAGCGTGCGGCTCGACCACCAGGTTCTCGAAATCGTAATATCGCCCATGGTATTCGGGTTCCGATGTGGACAGCGAGGATCGCAACGACGTGAGCGCATCGTCGGCCCGCGGTCCTCGGTCCTGGAACGGCGCGCCGATCAGGTCGAATTCTTCTTCGAGAGTTCCGACTCCGACGCCGAGAATCAGTCGCCCGCCACTGATTCTGTCCAGAGTTCCGTACCGCTTCGCGATCTCGAGTGGATGATGGTAGCCGAGCACGAGCACGTGTGTCGCGAGCCGAATGTGCGTCGTCATCGCGGACAGGTAGCCGAACGTAGCGAGGGGGTCCCAGTAGGTGCCACCGCGCACCGCGGCTGCATCGGCCGGTACGGCAATGTGCTCGCTGCAGGTGATGTGGTGATAGCCGAGTTCGTCGGCGGTCCGCGCTATTTGCGCGACATCCTCGATCTCGGCGGCGCTCTCCCAGTCGGAGCGCATCCTGGGGTGCTGGATCAGCACTGGAGTGACAATCCCCAGACGCATCGAGGCCGGACGCGCGGCATCGATCGGGTGGCGACGATCGGGGCTCACGTCGCCGCACATTCGAATGTCGGATAGTCGGTGTATCCGGCCGCGCCGCCTCCGTACATGGTGCTCTGGTCTGCCGTGGCGAGGGGCCAGCCGGCTCGGAGGCGGTGAACGAGGTCAGGATTGGCGATGAACGGTTGGCCGAACGCAGCGAGGTCGATCAGTCCGTCGTCGATCAACTGCTGGGCCGATCCTTCGGTCAGTCCGCCTGCGAGGATCAAGGTGATCGGGCAGCGCGCGCGAAAGTTGCGAAGAAACTGTTCTGACACCGCGCGGTCGCCGTCGGGAAAGTTGTCGTTGAGGTGAACGTACGCAAGCTTTCGCCCTGCGAATTCTGTTGCCAAGTACAGGTACGTCTCGGTGGCCTCGCCGTACGGCGGCATGTCGAACAGTTGGCTGTACGGAGAGAGCCTGACGCCGACGCGATCGGATCCGATCGCGTCGATCAGGGCGTCCAGTGTCTGCAGCAGAAACCGTGCGCGGCTCTCGATGGAACCGCCGTAACGATCGGTTCTGGTGTTGGTTGCAGGGTTGAGGAATTGCTCGAACAGGTATCCGTTCGCTCCGTGAAGTTCGACGCCGTCGAACCCAGCGTCGACGGCATTGCCTGCCGCCCTGACGAAGTCGAGGGTGACTCGGTCGACTTCCTCGGTCGAGAGGGCACGTGGCGGGGTGACATCGACGAATCCGATGGTGCCGTCCTCGGTGAATGCGAACGTCTTTCCCTGAGGTCCCCGCGCCGGGGCACAGCTCGCGCTGACCGGCGGCCGGCGGTCGGGCTGGAGGGAGGTGTGCGACATCCGGCCGACGTGCCACAGTTGAGCGAAGATCCGCCCGCCTGCACCGTGTACGGCCTCGGTCACTCCTCGCCAACCGGCGACCTGCTCGGCAGACCAGATTCCAGGGACGGACGCGTACCCTTGCGCCTCGGGCGAGATCGGGGTGCCTTCGGTGACCATCAGGCCGGCTGTCGCGCGCTGCCGGTAGTACTCGGCGGTATCGACTCCGGCGATGCAGTCGGCCCGCCTGGCGCGAGTCATCGGTGCCATCACGACCCGATTCGACAACACTGTTTCGCCGATCCTGTGACTGTCGAACAAGCTGGTCATCGAGACACTTCCTTCGGTATGGATCCCCGTCGATACTCGGCGAAGATGGCTTCGCTCCGGCTTTTCAAGGCAACAGCAGTGTCATCGAATGCGCGCTTGACCCAGCTTCCGTTCTCGGCCATAATCTCGTGGGAGATTTCGCCGAGGAAGGCATCCGTCGAGTAGTAACGGCAACGGCTCTCGGCGACACGTTCGATGATCTGGTCACGGCGGGCAGCGTTCGGTGTATCCGCTGTAGCAAGTAGTTCCCAGGACAGCAGGCGCTCGGGGACGAAGGCGCAGACGTACTCGGTGTTGGTAAACGTTCCGTCGGTGCCTGCGTAGTTCTTCAGCGTCATCTCGACGGGCGCACCGAGTTTCAGGGTCGACTCTGCGGCAATACAAAACGGGTTCCATGTGTGGTAGTTCGGTAGGTCGACCAGGACGTTCCATACGACCGAAGCAGGAGCATCGATGTCGACCGTGATGGATCGAACCAGAGTGGCAATATCGTATGCGGGGATGGATAATTCAGACATCGAACCTCCGTAGGCAGGCGACCGTGACGACCGACTGGGCCTCGGTAGGCAGGCGGTACCGGTGTCGATCGCTCGGTGCAGCCGACGCTAGTCGACTGCGCCGAATGCAGAAGCGAGAGTTCCGCTCCACGGAACGTCCAAAGCGGGCATCAATGCCATCGCACGCCATATTTCGAGTCGGTGGGGCAAGGAGGGAGTCCTGCTGCCGAGGTCGATTGGGATCATGCCCTCATTCCACCGTCGATCACGAAATCCTGACCGGTGCTGTAGCTGCTGGCGTCGCTGATGAGAAAAGCCACGACGGCGCTGATCTCCTCGGGTCGTGCGGCGCGTGGTATCGGCAGGCTGGCCACGATGCCGCGGCCCTCGCGTGATTCCTGCGACAGCATGTCGGTGTCGACGGCACCGGGGCACACGCCGTTCACCCTCACGCCGTGCGGCGCGAGATCTCGTGCTGCGGAACGGCTCATGCCGCGTACGGCGAATTTGGACGCCGAGTAGGCCGCGGAACTCGGCCACCCGGTGAGGCCGGCGACGGAGGCAATGTTCACCACGGAGCCCCCCGAGGGCATGTGCGGGACCACAGCCTGCATGCCGTGCATGGGTCCGTAGAAGTTGACACTCATGTGGGCCTCGAATGCCGTTGGGTCGGCGTCGAGAAATGGCGTGGGTCGGCAAATCCCGGCATTGTTGACGAGGCCGTCTATTCGGCCGTGCACCGCGACCGCGTGCTCGACGACATGCCGCCAGGCGTCCGGGTCGGTCACATCATGGGCGTGCGCGGTGTGCTCGGACCCCAACTCCTCGGCCACGACGCGCACGGCAGATTCGACGAGGTCGGTGAGCACCAGGACGGCACCGGAGTCTGCGAGCATCCGTGCGTGAGCACGGCCGAGGCCACCGGACGCGCCGGTGACCAGCACAACTTTTCCGGACAGGTCGAAGACGTTCTGCGTCACTTCTGTGCTCCTGTCATCGGTGCCAGTTCGGTCGAGATCGACGAAGCGGCGAGGCGTCGGCTGACCTCGTCTGCGACGGAGACGAGGGTCCGCGCCCAGCTCTCCACCTGGTCCGGAGACACTCCGTTCGGCATGCCGAACAGCGCCAGTACCAACACTGTTCGTCCGGCGTCGTCTACGACGGGAGCCGCGAGAATTCTCACGTTGTTCTCGGCATCGACCTCATTGGGTTCGTAGTACGGCGTCAGCTCGTCGACCACTGCCCCGATCTTTCGGTCCAGATCCGGTGTCGGCGCGACTCGCGAGTACTGGGTCACTTGGTCCCAAACCCGGTCGTGGTGTGGGGCCTTCAGACCGATCGACCAACCCCGTGTCCGTACGGTCGCGAGCATGTCGACGTACGTTCGGCGCTCGTCGTCGGACGCTGGCTTGCGGGCATATCTGCTCCAGCGTCGGGCCGCGGCATCGATGTCGTCCTCGTCGCAGAACAGTGCGCCGTAGGGCGGTGTGAACGGCATTCGGTGCCCGATGTGGGTGCGCACCGACGTCCCACCTGCACCCGCGCCCGCGACGACAACGAGGTCTCCGTCGACAACCGCCTGTGCGTAGCAGGCCAAGTTCAGTTCGGCTGCAAGCTGTTCCATCGGGGCGCGCGCAAGATCGGCGACTTGTAGCTGCTTTCGGAGGTCGGTGGAGTATCCGGCTACGAGTGAGCGTGCATCGAACCCACCGTATCCGCCACGGAGAAACAGCATCGGGGTCGCTTCGGCCCCGGCACCGAGTGCACCGACGCGGCCGATCACGATGTCGTGATCGCCTGCGGACACCACGTCGTCCACCTCGCAATCGATCCACGCCACCGCACCGGCCAGGATCGGCGACCCGGACGGTGCCGGACTCCAGTCGACCCCCGCGTACTTGTCGACCCCGCGCATCGAGAACTGCCGACACAGTCCTTCCTGCTCGACGGACAACACGTTGACGCAGAAGTGCTTTCGTTGCGCGAGCCGCGTGTAGCTAGTCGACGTGCGAGCCGGCAGGTAGGCGACAAGCGGCGGATCGAGCGACACCGAGGTGAACGAGCCGACCACCATTCCGAGGGGTTCGTCTCCGTCGATGGCCGTCACGATCACGACACCCGTCGGGAACCGCCCGAGGGTTTCTCGGAAGTGCGTCGAATCGACCTCGGGTGTCCGGCCGTCGGTATCGGTCCTTGCCATGTCGAGCGACCTTTCGTTGCCGTGACACTGATCCCGGTCTATCGGACCAAGCATTTGCTTGTGTCTATCAGAGTACGTCCCTTTCGTCGATCCACGTCGGGCAGTCCACTTCGAAGGAAGTGGACGGAGCTGGCGTTCCACCACGTGGACTATTGGCCGAAATGAGGTTGCAGGTGGCCTAGCGTCGGGCTTCGGATCGACACAGGGAGAGATTCATATGGACCGACTGTCAGGGAAGGTCGCATTCATCACCGGCGCGGCTCGTGGTCAAGGTCGAGCACACGCTCTTCGGTTGGCGAGTGAGGGTGCAGACCTTGTCTTGTCCGATATCTGTGGACCGGTGAACGCGAGCGGAATCCGTGCCGCCGAGCCGGAGGACCTGCAGGAGACCGTTCGAGAAGTGGCGGCCCTGGGAATGGGCACTCGTGTTCTCGATCGAATCGTAGACGTCAGAGATCTCGATGGACTCCAATCGCTCGCGGACGACGCGGTGGCCGAACTCGGACGACTCGATGTGGTGATCGCGAACGCCGGCATCTTGAACTGGGGCGAGTTCGTCGATATAACGTCGCAGATGTGGCAGGACGTTATCGATGTCAATCTCACCGGGGTGTTCAATACGTGCAAAGCGACAGTGCCGCACCTCATCCGGCAGGGTGAAGGCGGTTCTGTCATTCTGATCAGCTCCGTCGCCGGACTCAAGGGCCAACCGCTGACGACGCCCTATACCGCGGCCAAGCACGGCGTTGTCGGTATCGCCCGCGGTCTGGCGAATGAGCTGGCGCAATACAGTATTCGAGTCAACACCGTGCACCCTGCCGGTGTCACCACCCCGATGACCGATGTCCCGGAATTCATGGAACTCATCGGTGCCCACCCGCTGCTCGGGCCGACATATATGCCCTCGCTACCGCACACCCTTATGCCGCCGGAGGATGTCTCGGCGACGATCGCGTATCTTGCAAGCGATGATTCGCGCATGGTCACCGGGTCTGCGCTCAGGGTGGACATGGGGACCCTGAACCGTTAGCGGCGTTTCGAGGACGTCCAGCGGCCTCACCCCACCGTCGCTGTGACGGTGGAGTGGGCGTCCCGGTCAGTGAGTTCCCCTCGGCGTCGACGTTCGGCAAGGCACGATCTCGACCACGATCGCCACGACCACGATCACCTGCGATAGGCGTCCTGCCGGATCCAACCAGCGGTGCAGCGAGTTCGTCATGCGTGGAACGTGGTTGCCGGTCACAGGTACCGCCGCGCAGCAGTGTCCGCATCGACCAGCAGTTCCCGTAGGTACGTGTCGGTCAGTTCGGCGTAGCGAGAAAATGTCGGAGTGGGGACATCGGCGTATACGGCCACCAGGTCGGTCAGTCGGGACGACCGGATGTGCTCGATGGTCTTTGCGCCTTTCTCGGTGCTCGTCAGCGACCGCACGCGTCGATCACGATCGGGCGTGCGGCGAATGAGATGGTCGGTTTCGAGTGTGAGCACCGCTCGTGACACTGCCGATTGCGCGCGGTCGAGCCTTTCGGTGACCTGTCCGACGGTGGTCGGAGCCAGTGCGTGAATATCGTTGAGCACCAGGTATTCCAACTCGGTCAACGGCACTCCGGCCGAGCGAAGTGCCGAATCGAAATGAGCTCGGCCGACCAGATCGACCAGCGCGACGATCGCATCGAGGCACCGGTCCACCGCGGTGCGAGTAGGCGACGTGCGAACCGCGATGCGGGTCGCTCGGTCTCGAAGCAGCGGCTCGGACGAACCCTGCCGAACGAGGAATGGCTCCAGTCGTTCGACCGTGGTGGTGAGGAACTCCTCGAAAGTCTCCACCTCCTCGACCTGCCACGTGTCCAGAGGCTGCCTCATCTGCTCCTGATACGAGGCGTTCCAGGATCGGAGGGCGTCGAGTCCGTACTCTGTCAGGGCGATATCCACCGAACGTCGATCGTCGACCGACCGTGTTTTTTGGACCAGACCGGCCGCACGCAGCGCGGCGATCTGGCGACTGACCTGGGTCAGGTCGACATCGAGCACGGTGGCCAGCGCGCCGACGGAATGGGCGCCGTCGGTCAACGCGTCGATCGTATCGATACCCATCCGAGACAGGGAAATGCCGGTCGCTGCGCGAAAGCGGCGCCGGGTGGCGTCGGAGTTCCCGGAAAACGCAATGAGGTCGACGAACGTCAGTATCGGTCGGACGACCTCGAGGTCGGGTCGGGAAATCTGATCGCTCACCGATCGGACGATACCCACTTGCCGGCGTGGGTCTCGCGCGACGGAATCGAGAAGTGGTTCGATCACCCATTCCCGGCGGCGGCGGCAAACCTCGCCCGTGCGAGTCCGCACACCTCAGCCATCGCTGTTCGTGCCCGTGCCACTGTCGCCGTCTGCATGAAGAAGCCGTGTGCGACACCTGGATACCGCATGATGGCCGTCGGGTTCCCGGCCTCCTGTAGGCGTCTGCCGTACTCCTCGACTCCGTCGCGCAACGGATCCGCGTGCGCCGAGACGACGATGGCAGGAGGTAGGGCGGACAGGTCGACTGCGGATGCCGGGGTGCCGTATTGGTCGTCGGCCGCGGGATCGTCGCCCAGATACAGGGACTTCATCCAGTCGATGTCCTCGGCTCGAAGCAGTGGGCTGTCGCCGAACGCTCGCATCGATGGGCGATCGCTGCGGCGCTCGAGGCCCGGATATACCAGCACCTGTTGCACGAGTGCCGGTCCACCCTCGTTCCGTGCACGCAGCGCAGTGGCCGCTGCCAGTCCGCCGCCCGCACTGTCTCCACCGACCCCGATCCGATGCGGCGAAAGTCCCCACTGCTCCGCATTGAGGATTGCCCACTGCGTTGCCGCGTATGCCTCGTCGTTGGCAACCGGGTATCGAAACTCGGGTGCCAATCGGTAGTCGACGTTGATCACCACTGCCTCGGACGAGTGGGCGACTTCGCGGGCGAGTCGATCGAACGAGTCCAGCGATCCCATGATCATCCCGCCGCCGTGAAACCACACCAAGGCAGCTGCATCCGCCGTCGGCGCGCCGTGTGGCCGATAGATGCGTACCGGAATCGGCCCGTGAGGTCCGGCGATCTCGACCTCGTTCACCGACGCCATGTCCGGGCCCGGAGGCCGCTGCATCGATTCGATCATCTCTCGCACGGATTCCACACCCATCAGGTGCATCGCGGGCGCTTTGTGCTCGACCATGAGGTCGATGAGCGTCTGAACGTCAGGATCGTGTCGATAGTCCAAGGCAGAGCTCGGCTGTGGTGTCACGTGCGGCCTCCAGTACAGGCAATGTCGTTCGAGTGGACCCACAGGAACGTATGATGAAATAGTATCCAATTTGGTTCAGCATTGTGCGAAACTGACTTCGGAAGGAACTTCATGTCGGCACCAGCCCTCGATGCGCACACTCCCTTCTCGATCGACTCCGAGCGACTCGACAGCGTCCGCGCCGATGTGCGTACGTTTCTCCGAGCCGAGATCGATGCGGGAACCTTCGTTCCCGCCTGCGACAGCTGGATGTCGGGCTTCGACCCGGAGTTCAGCGCGCGCCTCGGTAGCCGCGGTTGGCTCGGAGTCACGATTCCCGAACAGTATGGCGGGCACGGCGGCAGTCAACTCGAACGCGTGGTCATCGCCGAGGAGGTATTGGCGCACGGCGCGCCGGTCGCCGCGCACTGGATCGCAGACCGGCAGATGGCACCGAGTTTGCTCAATTTCGGTACCGAGGACCAGCGGCAGAAGTACCTTCCAGGAATTGCGCGTGGAGAGACCTTCTTCGCTATCGGTATGAGTGAACCCGAGGCGGGTTCGGACTTGGCCGCTGTTCGCACCCGAGCCGTCGTCGATGGGGATTCCTGGCGTCTGAACGGCACGAAACTGTGGACCACCGGGGCACACCTGGCGCACGCGATGGTGGTGCTCGCGCGAACGGACGGAGAAATCGGTGATCGTCAGAAGGGACTGTCGCAGTTCGTAGTGGATCTGCCGCATCCGAGTGTCGAGATTCGGCCGATTCACAGCATCGACGGCGAAGCCCATTTCAACGAGGTCGTGTTCCATGACGCTCACCTCCCCCAATCGGCGCTGCTGGGGGAGCGTGGACAGGGGTGGACCCAGGTCATGAGTGAACTCGCATTCGAGCGTTCGGGTCCTGAGCGGTACCTGTCCACGATGCCGCTGCTTCGCGCCTGGGTCGAGGAGCTTCGACGCGATGGATCGTCCGAGGAGCAGCAGCGAACCGTGGGACTACTGACCGCCAGAGCCTCGACGCTCCGACAGATGTCCCAGCAGGTCGCGCGCGAGCTATCGGCAGGCGGCCACCCCGATGTCCTGGCCGCCATGGTCAAGGATCTCGGATCCACGTTCGAGGGTGAGCTCGTCGAGCAGGTCCGTCGGGCGAGCGGCGTCGAACCGAGATTCGGCGGGGGCCGGTTTGCAGAACTGCTCGCCCAGGGAGTCCTGCACACGCCCGCCTTCACGTTGCGAGGCGGCACCAACGAGATATTGCGGTCGATCATCGGCCGCGGAATGGGACTGCGATGACAAGCCATCGAGACGATATTCGGGACGCGGTGAAACAGATTCTCGCCGGGTCCGAACCGACGATCGGGGCTCCGATTGCGCACTGGGACGCGCAGTCGTGGACGAACCTGACGGAATCGGGGTTTGCGGATCTGGGAATCGCCGAGGAGTCCGGCGGTAGCGGTGGCGATGTGACCGACGCGGTCGATGTTGCCGCCACTATTGCAGCGAGCGGCGTCTGCCTACCGATCATCGAACACGGTCTGGCGTGCTGGGTGGTCAGCACCACCGGCCTCGCCAAGCCAACGGGCACAGGAACGATCGGTGAGGATTCTTCGGGGATCGTCGCCGAGGAATCCTCGGGCACAGTTCTACTGAGCGGTCGGATTTCTGCGGTTCCGTGGGCCTCGATTGCGCAGTGGCTGGCTGTGTTCGACGGGCACTCCGTTGCCGTTGTCGACCTCGCAGCAGACGGGCTGGTAGTGCACCCGGGGACGGATATCCTCGGCGCGCCTCTGTGCGACGTGGTCATGACCGGCGTCGTTGCCCGCAGTCACGCTCCGACGACGGTGTCGGCCTCGCAGGTGCGCAGTCGCGGCGCAGCGCTGTACTCGGCCGCGATGGCCGGCTCGGCCCGTGCGGTGGTCGACGCCACCATCCGACACACCTCGGATCGCACTCAGTTCGGCCGCCCGCTGGCGAAGTTTCAGGCGGTTCAGCAACGTCTGGCTCAGCTTGCGAGCACGGTGGCTCAGATGGAGCGGGCAGTCGACGAGGCAGCCGAGGCATTGGCGACGGATAGCACGCGTGCCGCGGTGGCGCTCGCCTCGGCCAAGGTGGTCGTGTCGGGCGCAGCGGCAGACGTTGCCGCAGCAGGGCATCACCTGCACGGCGCCATCGGATTCACCCGAGAGCATCCACTCGGCCGATACACCGGGTCGCTGCAGAGCTGGCGAAACCGATGGGGCTCCGCCGATGACTGGGCTCGAGTTCTCGCCTCGCAGATTCTCGACGACGGTCCGGATCTGTGGGATCTCATAACCGGCGGCTCAGACGTAGCCAGCTCAGACGCAACCAGCTCAGACGCAACCAGCTCAGACGCAACCATCGGAGCGCGACCATGACACACGTGGATTCGGTACGTCCCGAGCAGCAGCACACACAGGTATCGAAGCGCATCGACGGACGTGCGGCCTGGCCGTCCGTTGCGTCCGGTGTTTCAGGAACGTTCGGCGGTGTTCTTGCAGGCATCCGGGTTCTCGACCTCAGCCGGGTGTTGGCCGGGCCCTACACGGCCCAGATGCTCTCCGATCACGGGGCTGACGTGCTCAAAGTCGAAGGTCCTGACGGCGACGAGACGCGAGGCTGGGGTCCGCCGTTCGACGATGAGGGAACCAGCGCCTATTACCGCGGTCTGAATCGGAACAAGAGGAACATCTCGCTCGATCTACGAACCGACGAGGGGCAGGAGATTCTCGGCCATCTGCTGCGCGGCGCCGACGTCGTCGTGGAGAACTTCAAGGCAGGCACCATGGCGCGGTGGGGATTCGACTACGAGAGCGTCCTCGCGCCGGAGAACCCGAGACTGGTGTATTGCCGGATCACGGGATTCGGAGTCGACGGTCCGATGGGCGGTGCCCCTGGATACGACGCGGTGCTGCAATCATTCGGCGGCCTGATGAGCGTCAACGGATATCAGGATCGAAGCCCGCTCCGGGTCGGTGTTCCGATCGTCGATCTCATGGCGGCCAACATGGCGTTCAGCGGCATCCTTCTCGCCGTCGTAGAACGCTTCAGGTCCGGTTTGGGTCAGCTCGTGGATATCGCTTTGCTCGATGCTGTCGTCTCCATGCTGCACCCGCATTCGGCCAACTGGATCGTCGACGGTTCCGTCCCGCAACGAACGGGCGATCTGCACCCGTCGGTGGTGCCGTATCAGGTGTTCGAAACTCAGGACGGTGAGCTCTTTGTCAGTGCGGCCAACGATCGTCAGTTCCGGTCGATGGCCGCGGTGCTCGGAGTTGCCGAACTCGGCACCGACGAGCGCTTCTCCACCAACCGCGGACGCA